>SLNO01000058.1 GCA_007132975.1 Balneolales bacterium | reverse complement strand
TGTCAATGATAAAATCCTCGAACTCCAGGGGATCCAGCGGCTCCAGGCCTTTCTCCTTCTGGACTTCGTTGTATGCCTCCCGCATGAGCATGGAATTGCTCACGCCCGGAATTTCCACCGGGTACTGGAACGCCATGAAGACGCCTTTGCGGGCGCGCTCATCAGGTTCCATTTCGATAAGGTCTTCGCCTTCGTAGATGATTTCGCCTTTAGTGACTTCGTAGGACGGGTGACCCGCAATGATCTTGGCCAGCGTGCTTTTGCCACTGCCGTTGGGACCCATGATGGCGTGCACTTCGCCCGCCTTGATTTCAAGGTCAATTCCTTTCAGGATTTCGTTTCCTTCCACTTCAGCGTGGAGATTTTTAATTGTCAGCATGTACGTATTGTCGTTTTTGGATGTCGTTTACTTTTTGAAATGTCTGTTGCAGGGGGATGGAGCGGGAACCGGTCTGCCGGTGGATCGGATGCGACTCCGGCGCCAAGGCACCAGCCGGGACAGGCGGTTGCCCGACCGACCTTACCCAACGCTTCCTTCCAGTTTGATGCCCAGAAGCTTGATCGCCTCAACGGCAAATTCCATCGGAAGCTCTTTGAAGACCTCCTTGCAGAAACCGTTGATGATGAGGGATACCGCATCCTCTTCATCGAGTCCGCGCTGCTGGAGGTAGAAGATCTGGTCCTCTCCAATCTTGGATGTGGTGGCCTCATGCTCAACACTTGACGTATTGTTGCCGGCTTCCAGGTAAGGGAAGGTGTGCGCCCCGCACCGGTCACCTATCAGCATGGAGTCACAGACCGAGTAGTTCCGGGAGTTCTCGGCCTTGGGACTTATCTTGACCAGGCCGCGATAACTGTTCTGGGAGTTTCCTGCGGCAATACCCTTGGAGATGATGGTGCTGTTGGTGTTTTTGCCAAGGTGGATCATCTTGGTGCCGGTATCGGCCTCCATTTTGTCGTTGGTCACAGCCACGGAGTAGAACTCACCGATGGAGTGGTCGCCTTTCATGATCACACTGGGATATTTCCAGGTGATGGCCGAACCCGTCTCCACTTGTGTCCAGGAAATCTTCGAGTGGTTGCCCTTGCACAGACCGCGCTTGGTCACGAAGTTGTAAATGCCACCCACGCCTTTCTCGTCGCCTGAGTACCAGTTTTGCACCGTTGAGTATTTGATCTGGGCTCGATCAAGGGCAATGAGCTCAACCACAGCCGCGTGCAGCTGGTTGCTGCTGAACATCGGCGCGGTGCAGCCTTCGAGGTAGCTTACGTAGCTGTCTTCCTCGGCGATGATGAGTGTTCGTTCAAACTGCCCGGACTCTTCATTGTTGATGCGGAAGTAGGTAGACAGCTCCATCGGGCTCACAACGCCTTTAGGCACATACACGAACGAACCGTCGGAGAACACAGCCGAGTTCATGGCGGCAAAGAAATTGTCATTGTAAGGAACCACCGATCCCATATACTTTTTGACCAGGTCGGGATACTTCTTGATGGCCTCGGAAATGGAGCAGAATACCACTCCGGCCTCGGCCAGCTTCTCCTTGAACGTGGTTGCTACCGAAACACTGTCGAACACGGCATCAACGGCCACGCCGGCAAGCATTTTCTGCTCGGAAAGCGGGATGCCCAATTTCTCATATGTTTCGAGGATTTCCGGGTCCACCTCATCGAGACTGTTGAGTGTTGGCTTTTTCTTGGGCGCCGAATAAAACTGGATTTTATCGTAATTGATCCTGGGATATTTGATGTTGGCCCAGAGCGGGTCACGCATGGTTGTCCAGTGCCGGTAGGCTTTCAGGCGGAACTCACGCATGAAGTCGGGTTCCTCCTTGATGTCTGCGATCATGTTCACGATGTCTTCGTTCAGACCCTTCGGAAAATAATCATACTCGACATTGGTCTTGAAACCGTATTTGTACGGCTGTTTTACCAGGTTTTCAATGGTTTGGGTATCACTCATAACAAATGAAGGACAGTTAGGTTTTGGATGGATCCGGTGTTGTTGATCGCCGGTAAGGCAGAAATCGCATTCATGTCGGAATTTGTGAAAATATGACAGCTACTCCGACATACTAGGTAACCACGCAGACGGCGTAGGAAGTTCCTTATTTTGACATAATCTAAATATAAAGAATGTCACATCCACATACGAATGAAAATCTGCAATTCCTGCCAATTCGGGGGACTTTTTTTAAGAAAGTAAGCGCTTTCATTTATGGCATTGATTCCTTTATCTTACAGGATCAATAACCAGCGACCTTATGGCCTGGTCTCCTCCTGGACTTACAATATCTCCGCTATGCAAATTAACCTGCTGTTATCCCGGCTCTCCATCCGGCCTGCTGTACCGGTCCTTATGCTGGCACTGTTCGCCACTTACTGCGGTACAGAAAAGCAACCCGATTATCCCACGCCTCCTCAGACACCAGACTGGGCCGTGAGCGCCACCATATACGAAGTCAACCTGCGTCAATTTTCCGAGGAGGGAACGTTCGAAGCATTTGCTGAGCATCTCCCCCGCCTGCGCGACATGGGAGTCGACATCCTCTGGCTGATGCCCATCCACCCGATTGGCGAAAAGGAGCGCAAGGGCACACTTGGCAGCTACTACTCTATTTACGATTATTTTGATGTGAACCCCGAATTCGGCACAAAGGAGGATTTCCGCGAGCTGGTCAGGCAGATCCATGAGCACGAAATGTACGTGATCCTGGACTGGGTGGCCAACCATACGTCATGGGATGCGGTATGGACGCAATCACACCCCCATATCTATGAGACGGACGCGGATGGCAACTTCATCATTCCACCGGGCACGGACTGGACCGATGTGATCCAGCTTGATTACGATAATCCCGAGACGCACAGCATGATGCATGAGGCGCTCGAATACTGGGTGCGCGAGTTTGATATCGATGGGTATCGATGCGACGTGGCCGACATGGTACCGACGGAGTTCTGGAACGAGGCGCGTCAGCGACTTGACGCCATCAAACCCGTTTTCATGCTGGCCGAAGCCGAAACGCCCGAACATCACATCCACGCATTCGAAATGTCCTATGCCTGGGAGACCCATCACCATATGAACCAGCTGGCTGCCGGCGAAATCACCTTGCTGGAATTCGAGGAGCACCTGGAAGAAAATCGACAGCGCTTCCCCGATTTTGCCTACCGAATGCAGTTCACATCCAACCACGATGAAAACAGCTGGAACGGCACGGTGTTCGAGCGGCTGGGCGACGGCGTAGAGGCATTTGCCGTTCTTTCCGCGACCATTCCGGGCATGCCGCTGGTCTACAACGGGCAGGAGGCGGCAATGGACAAGCGGCTTGAGTTCTTTGAAAAAGACCCGATAGAGTGGGGCGACTTTCCGATGCTCGATTTCTACACCCGTCTGCTGCAGCTGAACCGTCAGAACAGGGCGCTTTTCAATGGCGTGCACGGTGGTAAGTTAAATCGTCTGGACACCACGGCCGACGACCAGGTTTTCGCTTTTTACCGTGAAAAAGACGGTGACATGGTGATTGTGCTGATAAACCTGACGGATCGTCCCGTTGCATTTGAACTCTCATCGGCGGAAACGCAGGGAAGCTATATCGATCTGTTCCGGGACATGGAAGTGGAGCTCGGCGAGACGGAATCGTTTAATTTCGCGCCGTGGGAGTATGCCGTCTTCCACACAGGGCTCTAAGTCGCGCAGGTGCTGCAGCAGCATCAAGCGATGCTTTGCCGTATCAAGATCTTACAGAGTATGGTCCCTGACAGGCACCATGCCCTGCCGCTTATCGCTCTGCCAAACTTCAGGCTCCGGGCTGTGAACTTTGCCGTTCATTGTTCTTCCGGGCGCTCCCTGACCAGAATCAGGTCTCCATTGCCGGCAAAACCCGGATCCTGTGCACGGTCCAGCAGCCTTCTTGAAGTAAACGGCACGTTGCGTTCCAGATAGCGCTCAAGGTCACCCGTGGTCCGCAGGCCGTCTTTCAGGCCATGGAAAAAGTACCAGGTGAAGATGTCATAAGGGTATCCCCTGCGCCCATTAATGCCGCTGTAGGCCCCGGATCGTTGCCCCGGACTGGCGGCCCAGAAAACGGCGGCGTTGCCAGGCAGGTCAAACATGATCGTCTGCAGCGCCCTGACATCTTCAGACCGCACTCTGATGGTGGAATCATCACCGGGACCATAAACCGAGGCCCTGGACCAATCCGTATCCAGAACCGTGACTGTTTTTGCCGCATTCATATCCGACACCACATCCACAAGATCTTGTAAAGGAATCATGGTTTCCGTGCCCGAAACGGGATCATGGTCTACCGGCAGGAGGTAAAACCGATTGTCCGATTCCAGAATGCCGTGCCCATAGTAGTAGACAAAAAGGTTGGACTCATGTGGTGAGAGGTGCCTTCCGCCGATCATCAGGGAGTCGCTATCCTGCAGGAGCCCGCGCATCTGGTCATGGGTCATGTTCTCGAAAACCAGGATGTTATCTGTGTAATAGCCAAGTACCTGCGAAAGATATAGCGAGGCCAGGCGTGCCGTGCGTGCGGCATTGGGGAGGAGCTGAACCGGGCTTTCGTATTCACCGTTGACAATTACAACGGCAATGGCATCCGGATTTGCGCGTCTGTTATCAGGAAGGTTCCTCTCTATCTCGATATCACCGAAAACGACCTGTTCGGGCAGCACCACCTGGTCACCGATACGTGCCGTATCAGCAATCTGCCAGATGCGCCTGGATTGTTCCTTTCGTATGTAGGCCGGACCTTCCGTGCGGAGTATCCTGTACCAGCGATCATCCACCTCCCCAAGGAACGGAAAACGGCTTTCGCTTCCCACATGGCGGATGATATTTGTGCTGAGCGTGGCCGGGGAGGTCCTCAGAGGGACACTTGATTCTGTCACTTCCAGATATTCCTGCATGAAGTCTGACAGGGCCAGATGTTTCTCGTATGTGACGCTGCGATGGGTGAGCCGAACATCCAAACCTGTGCTGTCTTCGGCCGGCAGCCTCCTGATGTTCGTCTCCTGCCCGATATGCATTGAGACCGTGTTGCCATTGAATGGTATCGGGCGGTCATCAACCAGGGTCTCATCGCCGCGTCTGACGGTCAGAAGCGCCCGGGCATCGGATGGCTGGCGAAGCGGAATGGTATCCTGGCGGACGCTTGTGCCGGTTTGCTGCAAAAGCCGCCGTTCCCCTGCCGGTCGCGCTTCACCTTTGGGCTTCATGGCCAGATAGCTGGCCGCTCCGATGCTCAGGGAAGCCAGGTTGAGCATGGCCCGTTCGCGACCTGACATCCGGTCTGCGTCGATTACCGATGAATTGGAGAGATAGAGTCCGGCCGCCATACCCGTGAGACCGAGCGCCATGTAACCGTATCTGGGACGGTATTCCTGTATGTAGCGCTCTGAAGCCAGGTGTGTGTTGAAATGGAGGGCTCTTTCGTTCACCAGTTCCAGGGAGAGGACCGGGTTCTGCGGGACAGGACTGATTACCGGGTGGAAGAAAGTCGTTTCGGAGAGTACTCTTTCAGAGTCGGGGTCAGCTGCCGGTTCTTCGGCGACCACCCATGCCGATGTAGTACAGTTGGAAAGAACTACAAGGCAAGCCAGGGCTGCCAGCAATAACCTGGCAGATAACGGTCCCGGGCGCGGCTCCAAACAGGCGGCGCCGGCATAAAATGCAGTTCGACGGGATCGGTCTGAAGGCACGGACATTGGTGGCGTTGAATAATGGTATCGGTTAGCAGTACATCACGAGTTTCTCTACACACCAGAAAGCGATGATGACCGGTCATTTGAACAAGGTGCGTAAACGGATACATGGTGTGGAGCAGTTAGCTGCAGCAAGTACCACGGCAAGTAACGAATTCCCGGCACCCCGTATTTTTGCCAAAGTTGATGCTTTGATCCACATTCCTTAAGATAACACGTGAAAACTTGATTTCAGAGCGGTATATTAGACAGGAAAAGCCCTTTTTTGAGTTGCAATTATCAGCATTTCTCCTTTTTTTTGTGCTTGATAAAGGGGTCAGAGTATTTCAGTTCTCGAAGGCCGGATCCCGAAGTTACCGCAACCGGCTAAAAAATTATTTTAAACCTCAACATTCACACTTTTATAAACGGATGTGGCTATGTCAGAAAAAAAATCAGGTATGAAATCGTTAATGTCAGAATCCCGTGTTTTTCCTCCACCTGAGGAAATGAAGAAAAAGGCATGGATCAATTCGCTGGATCAGTACAAAAAATTATGGGAAAAGTCCGTCAACGATCCTGACGGGTTCTGGCTGGAACAGGCCAAGTCGCTGCACTGGTTCAAGGAGCCTACAAAAACGCTAGAATACGAGTGGAACACCAAAAAACGCATCATTAAGCACACCTGGTTTGAAGACGGCGAACTGAATGTTTCATACAACTGCCTCGACCGCCATCTCGGCACACCCATTGAAAACAAAACGGCTATTCTGTGGCAGGGTGAGAACGAGGATGCTGTTGAGGAGTACACATACAAGCAGCTCCACACCGAAGTTTGCAAATTTGCCAATGTATTGAAATCCAAAGGCATCAAGAAGGGTGACCGGGTTGCGATCTATATGCCCATGATACCTGAACTGGCCATTGTCATGCTGGCCTGCACACGTGTCGGCGCCATACACTCGATCATTTTCGGCGGGTTCAGCGCCGATGCCATCAAGGGCCGGGTCAACGATTCGGACTGCAAGATGCTTGTGACATCCAACGTATCGCTGCGTGCCGGCAAGCATATCCCCCTGAAAAAAATTGCCGATGAGGCACTCGAGGCCTGTCCCACCATCGAAAACGTGATCGTGACCAAGGTAACGGACGACCCGTGCAATATGGTGGATGGCCGCGACGTGTGGTACCATGATGAGATGGAAAATGCTGCTACGGAGTGCGCGCCCGAAAAAATGAATGCGGAAGACCCGCTCTTCATCCTTTATACATCCGGATCCACCGGAAAACCCAAGGGCGTAGTGCACACCACGGCTGGTTACCTGCTGCACACGGCATTGTCGCACAAACTGATATTCGACATTCACGATGACGACATCTACTGGTGTACGGCGGACATCGGATGGGTAACAGGCCACAGCTACATTGTTTACGGCCCATTGGCCAACGGCGCCACAAGCATGATGTTCGAAGGTGTGCCGACCTACCCCGATGCCGGACGCTTCTGGCAGATTTGTGACAAGTTCAAGGTCACGGCATTTTACACGGCACCCACCGCTATACGGTCGCTCATGAGCCAGGGCGATGAGTGGGTTATGAAGTACAAGCTGGATTCGCTTCGCATTCTTGGATCGGTGGGCGAGCCGATCAACCCCGAGGCGTGGATGTGGTACCACACACGCGTGGGCCGCGAGCGCTGCCCGATCGTGGATACGTGGTGGCAGACCGAGACCGGTGGCTTCATGATAACCCCGATGCCGGGCGCCATGGCACTGAAGCCTGGAAGCGCCTCGAAGCCGTTCTTTGGTGTGGATCCTGTGATCCTGCGCGACGATGCCAGCGAGTGCGACCCGAACGAGGGTGGCAAACTTTGCATCCGCAAGCCGTGGCCAGGCATCATGCGCACCATGTGGGGCGACCATGACCGGTTCATCGATACCTACTTTGCCATGTTCAATGACATGTACTTCACCGGGGACGGATGCCGCATAGACGATGACGGCGACTACTGGCTTATGGGACGGATCGACGACGTAGTGAACGTATCCGGCCACCGGATTGGCACCGCTGAGGTGGAAAGCGCGCTGGTGAGCCATGCCAAGGTGGCTGAAGCCGCCGTTACCCCTGTGCCTCATGAGATAAAGGGACAGGGGCTGTACGCCTATGTCACACTCAACGAAGGTGTCCAGGAAAGCGATGAACTCCGGAAAGAGCTGGTGATGCATGTCCGCAAGGAGATCGGGCCTATCGCAACTCCGGAAGCGATCCAGTTCGCGCCTTCGCTGCCCAAGACCAGGTCTGGCAAGATCATGCGGCGCATCCTCCGCAAGATCGCTGAAAAAGACACCGGCAACCTTGGCGACATCACCACCCTGGCAGATCCCAGCGTGGTCGAAAGCCTTATCAAAGGCCGCGGCAACTGAGCCGGCCGGCCTCACAACCGGAAGTATTGTCTATTATTGAACGGATAGCAGTATTACCGGCCCTCTGGGTGGGTGCCTTCCAACCGGAAGGACACCCGCCCGCTTTTTATTGACTGGCAGCGGTGCCTTGCCATTTCCGGGCACCGCTAAGTGTAGCTTCATATTCTCTTTGCAAATTATTGATAATTAATTGTGTCAGTCTGACTGCGCCACACTATTAAACAAAACCGGCGCACCACATTCTGATAATATTTACGCACCTCAAATACCTTGAGAGGGTAAACGATGGCTGAAAAAAAAGTAATGAACCGATGGTGGGTGGTCGCCGGGGCACTCGTCATCCAGGTAAGTCTCGGCGCTGTCTATATCTGGAGCGTTTTTCAGTCCCCGCTCCTTGAGTTCTTCCCCACCTGGACAGAAACCCAGGTTACGCTTCCGGCACAGATCGTCCTGGCATTTTTTGCCCTGGCAGTGATTCTGGGCGGACGAATCCAGGACAAAGTCGGGCCGCGCGTTGTTGCCACAGCCGGCGGCCTGATCCTCGGAGCCGGACTCATACTCGCCCGGTTTACCTATGCTTTTGAACCGGGATTTGCACTTGTATGGCTGATCCTGACCTTTGCTGTGCTTGGCGGGATCGGTATTGGCGTTGCCTATGTCTGCCCGATTGCCACCTGCGTCAAATGGTTCCCGGACAAACGCGGCATGGTGACTGGCCTGGCCGTAGCCGGTTTCGGGGCCGGCGCTTTCTTCTTCGCTCCGCTGGCTCGCGGGCTGGTGTGCGGCGATGCTTATTCCCTGTTCAACGTCGCACTGTTCAATTTGCCGCAAATCGGGGTGTTCAACACCTTCATGACCCTGGGAATCGTGTTCCTTGTCATTGTTGTTGCCGGCGCCCAGCTTATGCGCAACCCTCCGGAAGGATACAAACCCGAAGGATGGACACCGCCCGCCGGTACCACGGCAGCAAACGCACCAAAGGTGGATTTCAGCCCGGGCGAAATGCTCCGGACGCCTGCTTTCTGGCTCCTGTGGGTCACCTTCTTCGCCGGCTGCACGGCTGGCCTGCAGGTCATCATGAAGGCATCGCCTATCTGGCAGTCATTCGCCTTCAGTGACGTGACCGGCACCATGCCACACGCCACCTACCTGAGCGTAACTGCCATGGGCGCATCGGCCGTATCCATCCTGGCCATTTTCAACGCCACCGGCCGGCTGGTCTGGGGCAAGGTTTCGGACATGATGGACAGGCGCGTTACCCTGCTCATCATGTTCCTGATTTGCGGTGCGGCCATGCTTACCCTCGACTTCATGCGCATATTCCCCCTCTATCTGGTGGGAATCAGCATAATCGGGCTTTGTTTCGGTGGATTCCTTTCTGTCTATCCGGCGCTTACGGCTGATTTCTTCGGCACAAAGCATATGGGCGTAAATTACGGACTGATGTTCACCGCTTTTGGCGCTGGCGGCATCGTAGGTCCCTACCTGGCTGCCGTATTCATGCGTGTCGTGGACCATGTCCCCTACCTGACCACCTGCCCCAGGGGAACCATCCAGGAAGTCCGCTTTGCCGTGGGTGATTACAGCATGGCCTTCTGGGTTGCAGGTGCGGCCTGCATCGTTGCGGCACTGCTGATCATGCAGGTCAAACCGGACAAGATCCAGCAGAAATAGCAGTTTAATGGAACACCGGTCTGCCAGGCCCGTCCATGGCAGCTGACCCGCAGCATGCTTGAGAAATGAACAGGCCCGGGGCATCACGCTCCGGGCTTTACTTTTATACGGCGGGCCTGCTGTTTACAATCGGATGACCATTCCCAGACCCAGCAGATGCCTGACCTTGAAGTTGCTCTCTCCATCCATGGTTTCCGACAGCCAGATAGGGATTTCGTAGCGCAGGAAAAAACCGCGATCCTGACCCAGATAGTCGGGTATGTTCAGTGACAGCATAAGCCCGGCCCCGGCATCCATGAGTGGATCTTCCCATGAACGCCCGTCGTAGAGATAGCCTGCATCCGCAAAGAGGTAGGACTCAAGTTTAAGCAGGTCGCCGGCATAGGGTATACGCGCAAACCATTTATTGACCGGATTGGGGATGTAAAACTCAAGGTTCCACACCGCGGCGTGCTGTGACCAGGCTGGAAGTTCGTCTTCAAGCAGATCGGTGGTGCGGAACGTGTAGCCCCGCAGGCCCGGCCCACCCGGTATGTGGATCCATCCAGAACGCATCCACTGCGTGTGAATGGTGCCGCGAGCCCTTGTCAGCACCGAATTGTGCCAGCCAAAGGCGGCGGCATCGGATGCCAGGAAACGGTGTTCCTGAGGCAGGGTATTGGTCGAGGCGCCTCCGAATATCCGTGACCGGATATAAAAACCGGATGGAAGGTCAGCCTGCTGAAGCCATTCCAGCTGCACCTGGGCAAAGAGCCCCTCCTGCCCCAGCAACTCCGGCCGATCTTGTTCCTGACCCGAAAAATCCACAAAACGGTCACTTGTGGATGCGGGCAGACCTGTCATGCCGACAAGGTTCAAAGACCAACGGCCCAAACGGTTGCGATTCCGGTGGCGGATATCCGAGCGCAGGTACACGACGCTGTTCTCCTGCCACAGCTCTTCGTAGAGCAGGTAATCCGAGTCAAACCGCTCGTAAAAGCCGCCATAGAAACCAAACTGAGTGGAAATAAACTCGTCAAAACCGGGTTGCCAGCGCTTGTGCAGACCCGTTTCGTGCAGGTGCAGGCCGGTACGCATGCTGCTGTTGAGCCGGATCCCACCTTCACTGTTTGCATCGCTTATGGCAGCAATCGGATGGGCATAAGAAAAAGAGTAGGAAACAGGTGTGTCAGGAAGCCGCGTACCCAGCCAGATGCCGGCATTGATGCGATGCGGGCCGTCCAGGAACGTACGCGGATCTTCACCTCGGAACCGCGCACCCACAATGATCCCGTCCACCGAATTGAACCAAAGATCGGGAGCAATGCCAAGCTCGTACCGATCCGATGAGATCAGCTGCGCCGAGGCCTTCTGGCACGGAAACAGGGCCAGCACAAACAGCAGGGCTGCCAGCATTACTGGCAGCGAAATACCGACTCCAAATTCCTTTTCAGGATTGAGACCGCTGCTTCGGGGCGTTCTGCTTCTATTGCCACCTTCTCCGACCTGTGATTTCCGGATGAAACGTGATATAAAAACTCCTCGGACTGCAGCTTGATGGATCATATGATAATCTGGGATGGGAAATTACTTCGATTGGGGTATCTGCCACTGAGGCAAAATACTGTCATTGGTCAAGATATCATGAATTAGTGAAATAAGACGAACCTGTTCCGGCCATTTAATGAATTTTTTCACATCTTGTGCAGGTATCCAACAATAACGGTCATGCTCATGGTTCAGATGAATGGACAAAGCGACATCCAGGCAGGCGGCAAATACAGCAATATGATGGATCGTATCCGTAGCGGCTTCGTAAAACTGGTTGACGGACGGAACGGCCCAGAGCAATTCTGGACGGCATCCGGTCTCTTCACGCAGCTCACGCAGGGCGGCCGCAGACCGCGTCTCCCCATCCCTAACCTTTCCCCCTACCATGCGCCATTGACCGGCATAGATCACATCGGAAGAGCGCCGAAATATCAGAAAACGAGCCTGCCCGTTCATTATGGCATATGGATACACATCTATCAATTTATCTGACATCATGTCTATTATGGAGATATCATCAAAAATATACCGACGGAAACCCTGCTGGAAAATGACGCTATTCCTGTTTGCCATCTCCGCATTTCTGGTTACCGGTTCATCAGCCGCAAACGGTACGGCACCGCATTCAGTCCTGGAGCACGAAATCACAGGACCAAGCCTGGACCACAACGCCATATCAGAGGGCAAAACATCCGCCCGGGATCACATCGTCCCTGAAAATAGGGATGACGCAGATCAAATGGAAAACGACACCCTCTTCGTGCAGGAATTCGTACTGGCTCTTGACGTTGTGGATCGTACTCCTGTGGATGTGGTATCATCATTCACTATGGATGATGTGCGGGCATGGTGCTTTGCGCGCATCCACAACAGCCAGAGGATACAGGATGTCTACTTCGAATGGTATCTTGAAGATGAACTCTATTTCCGAATGAATGTCAAAGTAGGCACCTCGGACAGCTGGCGCACCTACTCCTCGGTCGGACTCCAGCCGGGCTCGTGGCGGGTTGTGCTGCTTGACCGGCACGAATCGGTGCTATCAGAGCGCAGCTTCGAGGTTACGGAGTAAGCGCAACGCAATTTGTCGGTCAGTACTGTTTTTTCATCTGGCCGGGCTGCTGGGCTTCCTTTCGCACCGTCCAGTAGCTCTCCCTTTCCGGATCAGGCCGCAGCCCAAGCGGATCGCCAGTCCCGAAAGTCCTGCGGATCCATCCGACAGGTGTAATCATCAGATAGAATACGATGGTGATAATGATCCGGGTCACTACCGTTCCCAGCACCAGGGCAAGCAACATCCAGGCAACATAGACCGGACGCAGCCAAGACGGCACCAGCAGTCCTGCAAACAGGAACAACAGCCCGATGCCGCTGACGATCCAGGCCGCCCGCACAAGCTCCCAGCCGTTGAGCCAAATGATCACCAGCGGAACGACCAGCCCCAGCATCACCGTCATCAGCCAGGCAAACTGACGGAGTATGCGCCTGTCGATCTTTATCTCTGAGATCAGGGTATGAAAGAATTTTCCGCCCATGGAAGTGATTTTTTCGAGTGTTTAATGGGATGTGAGCTTCCGTTGCGGGTCAGTCCGGCTGCAGCGAAGCGATGGTTTCCGTCGGGTCTGCCAGGCGGTCACCAGGTTTCTTTTCGATCACGTACCGGTCCATGACCAGCACGTCCATATCCGTCCGCATGAAACACCGCCATGCGTCTTCGGGTGTGCAAACGATTGGCTCGCCCCTGACATTGAAACTGGTGTTGATGAGCACCGGGCACCCGGTCTGCTGTTCAAAGGCAGTGATGAGCGCATGGTAGCGCGGGTTTACGGTGCGATCGACCGTCTGGATACGTGCCGATCCGTCCACATGTGTGATGGCCGGCAGCGAAGAGCGCACCTGGTACAGCTTGTCGAGCCCGCGCACGGCCTCATCCACCGGTCTGCGCAGCCTCCGGGCCACATCGGCCACCAGAAGCATGTACGGGCTAGGCTCATCCAGTTCAAAATACCTGCTGACGTGCTCCACCGCCACGCTTGGCGCAAAAGGCCGGAAACTCTCCCGGTATTTGATCTTCAGGTTGAGCTTGCGCTGCATCTCCCCGGAGCGGGGGTCGCCGAGGATGGACCGGCTGCCCAGCGCGCGCGGCCCGAACTCCATGCGCCCCTGGAACCACCCGACTACCTTGCCGTCCGCCAGCAGGCCGGCGGTCTTGCGGAGCATCTCCTCTTCACTCAGAAGTGGGACATCATAACTCGTGTGCTGCTTGAGAAAAGAGCCGACGGCATCTGCACTGTAGGAGGGTCCGAGCAGCGCGCCGTTCATTGCATCCGGGGTGGATGGGGTTCTTGGCTGGTCGAAATGGTGGTGCCATGCCATCAGCGCCGCACCCACGGCACCTCCGGCATCTCCCGAGGCCGGTTGGATCCAGATACGGTCGAACAGTTTTTCCCGCAGTATCTTGCCGTTACCGACGCAGTTGAGCGCCACACCGCCCGCCAAACAGAGATTCCGGCTTCCGGTCAGCTCCCGGGCATGTCGCGCCATCCTGAGCATGATCTCCTCAGTGACGGACTGGACCGAGGCGGCCAGGTCCATCTCCCGCTGCGTGAGTAGGCCTTCGGGCTTGCGAGGCGGGCCGCCAAAGAGGCGCGCGAACCGGCGGTTGGTCATTTTCAGGCCGGAGCCGTATCCAAAATAGCGCATGTTCATTCGAAACGAGCCGTCGTCCTTCAGATCGATGAGTTCATCCAGGATCTGGTTGCGGTATTTCGGCTCTCCGTATGGGGCCAGTCCCATCACCTTGTATTCGCCGGAATTGACACGGAACCCGGTGAAGTAGGTGAATGCGGAGTAGAGCAATCCGAGCGAATGGGGGAAATGCAGCTCCTTGTGCAGCGTGATACGGCTGCCGCTGCCATGGCCGACCGAACTGGTGGCCCACTCCCCTACCCCGTCCATGGTGAGGATGGCCGCCTCATCGAACGGCGACGGGAAAAAGGCTGATGCAGCGTGCGATTCGTGGTGCTCGGGGAAGAGCAGTTCTCCCTCAAAGCCGAGCTCGGAACGGATGTGCTCGGATATCCAGAGTTTCTGCTTGATCCAGACGGGAAGGGCCTTCCAGGCGCTGCGGATGCCAGCCGGTGCATAGGCCAGATAGGTCTCCAGGATCCGTTCGAATTTCAGGAAGGGCTTGTCGTAGAAAGCGACGGCGTCCAGATCACCTACGGAGATGCCGGCCTCATCCAGGCACCAGGCAATGGCACTGGTCGGGAAGTTCTGGTCGTGTTTTTTGCGGGTGAAACGCTCTTCCTGTGCGGCGGCCACGATCTTCCCGTCGCGGATCAGGGCAGCCGCGGCATCATGATAATAGCATGATATGCCAAGAATGGTCATGGACACCGGATTTATCAGGTCAGATTACCCATATGCCTGCGAAAATAGTCCAGGGTACGGTCCAGGCCTGTTTGACGGTCCACCTGCGGCAGCCAGTGCAGCAGGCTTCGCGCGAGGGTAATATCGGGCTGCCGCACCAGAGGGTCTCCTTCGGGAAGCTCACCGAATACGATTTCACTGCGGGACCCTGTACGGGCAATGATTTCACGCGCCATTTCGATGATGGTGATTTCATCCGGGTTGCCCAGGTTCACCGGACCGGCATAGTCGGTCTGGCACAGCCTGAAAATACCTTCCACAATATCGTCAATGTAACAGAATGAGCGTGTTTGGGTTCCGTCACCATAAACGGTGAGCGTTTCGCCGCGCAATGCTCTCGTTATGAAATTGGGCAGGGCACGACCGTCATCCATCCGCATGAACGGACCGTAGGTGTTGAAAATGCGGGCGATGTGCGTTCGGATGCCGTGGTTCCGGTGATAGGCCATGACCATTGCTTCGGCAAAACGCTTGGCCTCATCGTAAACCCCGCGCAAGCCTACAGGGTCGACATTTCCGAGGTACGTTTCTTTCTGTGGATGCTGGAGCGGATCGCCGTATACCTCGCTCGTTGATGCCAGCAGGAAACGGGCCTTTTTGCTTTTTGCCAGCCCAAGCGCCTTGTGCGTCCCCAGCGAACCTACCTTGAGGGTCTGGATGGGCATTTCCAGGTAATCTGCCGGTGAGGCCGGTGAGGCAAAATGGAGGATGAGGTCCAGGCCTCCCTCCACGTGCAAATATTGCGTTACATCGTACTTAATGAACGAGAACCGCTCATTGTCAAAAAAAGGTGAGATGTTCTCCAGGCTGCCGGTCGAGAAATTGTCCATGCAAATCACCTCTGCACCCTCACTCAGGAATCTGGCGCAGAGATGTGAGCCGATAAAACCGGCCCCGCCGGTTATCAGCACGCGTTCAGGCATCGGCTACCTTCCGATTGAGATGGACAGTTCGGCGTCCAACACTGAAATAGGTGATATTCAAGTCCTCCATCCGGTCCAGGTCATAAAGATTGCGCCCGTCAAAAATGACAGGGGCCTTCATGAGCTTCTGGAAGTTTTCGAAATCGGGCCGGCGGAACTCGTTCCACTCGGTGCATATGATCAGTGCATCCACATCCCTGAGGGCCGAGGTCTGATCCTGCACATAGTCAATCTTTGAGCTGACCTCCTGTCCAACGGCGGCGGGGAAGGTCTCGTGTGCCTCAGGATCGTAAGCCTTCACCTTTGCCCCGAGTTCGATAAGGGCCTTGATGATATAGATGGCGGGCGCCTCACGGACATCATCCGTCTCGGGTTTGAAAGTCAGCCCCCAGATGCCGAATGTGCGTCCCTTGACATCCCCATTATAGTATTTCTTGACTTTTTCAACGATGGACAGCTTCTGCGCATCGTTCACATCCTGGACGGCGCCAAGGATCCGGAAATCATAGTCGTTCTCCCTGGCGGTATAGTGCAGGGCCTGGACGTCCTTTGGGAAGCAGCTTCCGCCGAAACCTATGCCGGCAAACAGAAAACGCTTGCCGATACGGGAATCGGTGCCGATGCCCCTTCGCACGTTGTCAACATCGGCGCCTAACCGCTCGCAGAGATTGGCGATTTCATTCATGAACGTGATCTTCGTGGCCAGAAACCCGTTTGCGGCATACTTGGTCATTTCGGAGCTGCGCTCATCCATGATAATAATCGGGTTTCCACTGCGGACAAACGGTTCGTAGAGCTCCCGCATAACTTCTGCCGCACGCTCGCTGGAAGTGCCGATGACCACGCGCTCCGGCTTCTGGAAGTCATTTACTGCCGCTCCTTCGCGAAGAAATTCGGGATTCGATACCACGTCGAAGGGCACATCAGTATGGGCCTGGATGGCTTCGCGGACCCTGTCGGCGGTGCCAACCGGTACGGTGCTTTTGTTTACAATCACTTTGTATTCCGTGATCAGGTCGCCGATTTGTGCGGCAACATTGAGCACAGCACTCAGATCGGCCTGGCCGTCTGCTCCCGGAGGCGTAGGCAGGCAAAGAAACAGTATGTCGGATGCCGCCACAGCGTCGGCAAGGTTGTCCGTGAACGACATCCTTTTCTCACGGATGGCGCGCTTGAACAGCGTCTCCAATCCTGGCTCGTATATGGGAACCTCCCCCTCGCGCAACTGAGCCAGTTTTTTGGGGTTATTGTCAACACATATCACATTATTACCGGAATCTGCAAAGCAAGTTCCTGTGACCAATCCGACGTATCCGGTTCCAACTACTGCAATTTTCATGAGTTCTCTTCAAGCTTTCAGGTTTGTGTGATTCGGCCAGGCACTGGAGCCTAGTCTCGCTTAATATCCATGATCTCCAGTTCCAGCAATCCGGCCGGAACCGTTACTTTGACAACATCGCCCTGTGATTTGCCCATGAGGGCCTTGCCGATAGGGGAATCTACAGAAATCTTACCTTTGTTGAAATCAGCTTCGTCCTTGGAAACAAGGGTGTATTTCATCTCCTTTTGCGTCTTTTTATTCAGGATGGTAACAGTGGAAAGGACATAGACTTTGGAACTGTCAATATTCTTGCCGTCAAGCACCCGAGAGCCGGCAAGGATTTTTTCAAGTTCCGAAATACGGCTTTCCATTTTCCCCTGCGCTTCCTTGGCCGCGTCATATTCAGCATTTTCACTGAGATCGCCATGTGAACGCGCTTCGTTGATCTGTCTGGCAATGTCTTTCCGGCCCCTGGTCACCAGGTCCCTGAGTTCTTCTTTTAGATTGTCGTATCCTTCTTTGGAGAGATAATTGACTTTCACGATATCAGCTGTTTGCGTTATTCAAAATTTCGGGTTTCGATAGCGGCCTTCATGCTCACTGCAACCTGTTCCCATCAATAAAAAAGACCCGATTGCAAACTGCAGCAACAGGCATGCAACGGGCCGCGAAAAACAGCTATTTCAGGTCCAGGTCGGAGCAATATATCCGATTATCCAAAGTTACCATATATTCGGCAGAAAAGAAACGTCGGCACTACAATCTCAATGAGCCAGGTCATCAGAAAAAAAACCACCCGGGAAATTTATGCATCCCACCGCTTGCGAACACCGCCTCCTCTTGTGGCCGGCATGGTCCTCTGGCTGCACAACGTGAGGAGCATGCACAATGTGGGCTCGGCATTCCGTACAGCCGACGCTTTTGGTGTACGGTCGCTTTTTCTGTCAGGGTACACTCCGTGCCCACCTCGCGCTGAGATCACAAAAACCGCCCTTGGTGCGGAGGAAAGCGTCTCCTGGAGGCACGCGTCAGACCCCCTGGAACATGTATCCTGGTGCCGCGAAAACGGCTACGTGCTGGCCGGCCTCGAGCAGACACACCAGAGCAGGCTTCTCACAGAGTACCGGCCTGCCCCCGAAACACTTGTATGCCTGCTGTTCGGCAACGAGGTCACCGGCATCGACAGCCCACTGCTGACAGAGTGCGATGAACTTCTTGAGATACCTCAGTACGGGACGAAACACTCGTTCAACATATCTGTCAGCCTGGGGATCACCTGCTATCATTTTCTTCACATCTCCTTGCCTTCATAGGCAAAATCGCCGTATTTTTATCGAAAACCCTGATACCCATGTTGTTGCCGCATCCGACATCAATCCCCTCTTCCGGAGCGCATCCAACCGGACGGATTGTCCCACTCCTTCTTGCCCTTCTGACATTGTGGATGTCGGCCGCATTGCTGTCCCTTCCCAACATTGCCGTTGCGTCACAGCCGCTGGACAGGGTCACCACCTCTGAACGCTCCGACGGCCTCGGCTATGTCATCCGGTTCCATATGACAAGCCAGCCCGACTCCTTCTTCATCTGGCAGCCCAACCCCAAGCTCATCCAGCTGGCCCTTTACAAAAACGGGATTACTTCCGAGAATGTCCGCACCAGCAACAGTAACAATGCATTTGAAAGCTTTTTCTACCAGGATATCGAAAGCGGGATAGGCGCCGACATCTACCTTGGCGAGGGCATTTACATGATTGCCGACGCCTATCTGGATGCCAACGGAAAGGATTTGCTGATCGGGCTTACCGAGGCCTCCCCGTACGATCTTGAGGTACTGACCGACGGGCTCTTCCCCATATTCTGGGACGATCTGATCGATGACGTGGACACATCGCCTGACATCGCGCGAAGTGATTGGAACGCCCCCAATCAATCTCTCGACCGTGACCTGTTCCGGCTGGACCAGCCCCGTTTGTCGGAGGCCTATCTTCAGCTCAACCGGATTGTCATTGACGCCGGTCATGGCGGACGTGACCCTGGGGCCATCGGTTTCCGCGGCACCAGGGAAAAGGAAGTGGCGCTTTCCGTTGCGCTGAAAGTCGGCGAATATATCGAGCGATATCTTCCCGAGATCGAAGTGGTCTACACCCGGACCGATGACACGTTCATACCGCTCCAGGAACGCGGGCAGATCGCCAACCAGTCCGAAGCCGACCTTTTCGTATCCATCCATGCCAATGCCAACCGCAACCGGCACGCTTACGGAACTGAAATCTATTTCCTCGGGATGCACCGTAGCCGCGAGGCCTTCGAGGTGATGAAAAAGGAGAACAGCGCCATCCGTTTTGAAGCGGAAGACGAGCGCTCCGAAGAGCTCACACCCGAGCAGCTGGCCGTCTATGAACTGTCCAACATCGGGTTCATGGCCAGCAGCGAAATGCTCGCCACCAAAATGGACGCTCAGTTTTCGGAACGGGCCCGCCGGCGATCGCGCGGGGTGAAGCAGGCCGGTTTCATCGTGCTCTACCATGCCTCCATGCCGGCAATCCTGGTGGAGCTCGGGTACATCACCAACCCGCAGGAAGAGCAGTTCCTGAGCAGTGAATATGGACAGAGTATCATGGCGTCAGCCATCTTCCGTTCCATTCGAGATTACAAGGAACGGCTTGAAAGGGACCGGAACCGCCAAAACCGGTAAGCGCAGTAACCCAGACCAAACATTATTACAACCACCAAAGCCAGCACATGGAAAAACCATTGATCATCGGGGTCGCCGGGGGAAGCGGCTCCGGGAAAACCACCGTTGTCCAGCATATTTGCAAAACCATCGGGGAGAAAAACCTTTCACTTATTGCCCATGACGCCTACTATCGCGACCTGAAGCACCTGTCATTCGAAGAGCGGGCGCGCCAGAACTTCGACCATCCAGCCTCCCTGGAAACCGAGCTGCTGATCCGGCACGTCAAGGCACTCGCCAGTGGTTACAGCATCGAATGCCCGATCTACGATTTCGCAAACCACATCCGCAAGGAGGAAGCGCTCACCATTACCCCGAAAAAGATCATTCTGGTGGATGGGATCCTTATTTTCTACGAGAAGGAGCTTCGCAAGCTGATGGATATCAAGCTATTTGTGGATACGGATGACGATGTGCGACTTCTGCGCCGTCTGCGCCGCGATATCACCGAGCGGGGCCGGGCCATCGAGGGGGTGCTTGACCAGTACGAAAAATACGTGCGGCCCATGCACCTGGAGTTTGTGGAACCCACCAAGCGCTACGCCGACATCATCATCCCCCACGGCGGTGAGAACCAGGTGGCGCTTCAAATGGTGAATGCGCTTATTTTCGAAAAGATCCGCACATGACCTCATACCAGTGCCACATCCCTTCGAAGACAAGCAGATCGCTCTGAAAAACGTTAAGGCTGCTGTTTTCAGCCAGAAAAGCTGCATCGCCGCCGGTCAGCCAGATGCGAGCATCGGGAAAAATCTGTCGCATGCGGTCAACATGTGCCAGCCAGCCGGACAGGAACGTGCCTGTTGTTCCGGCCTGAAGTGCCGCAGTGGTCGTGTCAGGAGGCCAGTTTTCGGGCAATCCGGGAGGTACGGTGAACAGACCGTCCGCGCCGTGGCCCAGAACATCGATCATCATGCGCAGCCCCGGCATGATGACCCCGCCGCGGTAGACTCCTCCGGCATCCATGGCATCAATAGTGCAGGCCGTACCGGCATCGGACACGATTACTGCTCCCGGGGCCAAGCTCCAGGCGCCAAGGCAAGCCAGATAGCGGTCGATTCCGAGCGTTTCGGGGGTGCGGTAGCGATGACGTTCCGGGGTAAGCACCGAACGAGTGACAGCATGGATTTCCGGCGTTGAAGGCAGGCCACTGCCGCTCAGTATGCGAGCCAATTCATTTTTCTGAAACGTTTTTTTAACGGTTGAAAGCAAGACACGCGTGCACCTCGCGGCATGCTTATTAAGTGCACTTTCGAAATCCGGGTCGTCATAACCAGGCAGCGTCTGCATGTTCCAATGGCGAGGCCTGGCAGCGAGTTCATCACGGCCGGTCTTGGCTGGCTCCTTCCCGCTCTGTTGCCGGTCATCATTTGCCGACCTGAGCCCGTCACGGTCTGCCTGCACTGAGTCTTTGGCACCCGTTTCAAGTACTGCCGCCTTGACACGGGTGTTTCCAGCATCCAGAAACAATATCTTTCCCATGATCCCAAGGTACAAAAAAGCAGGAAAATGCGTGATAAACCGTTCCCAAATTGTCGAAATTCTGTTACTTTCCTGCATACACCAAATAAAAGGAAAAACATGTCACATGAGCATTTGCGCAGTGCCAAATACTGGATCGAGAAACTCAAGCTGAAACCGCATCCTGAGGGAGGTCATTACCGGGAGATTTACCGGTCGGGCGAGGTGGTTCATGCCGAACATCTGCCTGACCGGTTCAAAGGGGCACGGACCTTCAGCACCGCCATCTATTTCCTGCTGCAGCCCGGAGAGCGGTCGCGGCTGCACCGGATCAAGTCGGATGAGGTGTGGCATTTTTACCGCGGAATTCCGTTAACGGTTCACTTGTTCGGCTCCAGCGGTTCCTACAAAGCCATCCGGCTTGGGGAAAATCCTGAGCGCGGCGAACATTACCAGTTTATGGTTACTGCCGGCACTTGGTTTGGCGTTACGGTGGCCGGCGACGAAGATGAATCCACCGGCCATTTACGCGATGATTTTGCCCTGGCGGGATGTACGGTAGCACCCGGCTTTGATTTCCGGGATTTTGAACTGGCGGCTGAAAAGCTCTTGACCGCCTACCCGGGATACCAGGACCTCCTCCGTAAGCTTATGTGAGGGAGCAGCTTGGAATACGGAAACTGCACTCCTCTGGTTGTCATTTTCCGCCCGTCCCATGCTTCGGGAACCCCCGCCCTTTCCGCTGAAAGCAGACTTGTTTCAAGAATTGGTGCCATGCTGGAGCTTCACGGCATCCCGCACGAAATCCTCAGACCTGCCACGCTTGCACAAGGCGTAGACATGGCACGCAAGGTCTCCGAAACATCACGGATTGTTGCGGCTGCCGGGGGTGACGGGACCATCAATGCCGTGGCTTCGGGGGTCGCCGGAACCGGATGCTGCCTTGGTATTCTGCCCGTGGGAAGCGGCAACGACATCGCCAGGGGGCTGCATATTCCACGAAAGCTGGACAGTTCTGTGGCGCTGCTGGCGGACGGTTACCGGATGCTGCAATACGGTGAATCTGCGTCTATACAACCACCAATCGCATCCATCCAGGAAATGGATATCGGTACTGCCAGATTGCTGCGGTTTGCTCATGTGAGCGGAGGGAAAAGTCATGCCCCTTGCAGGGACCTGGATGCGGACGGCCAGATGGATTGTTTTTTCATCAACACCCTTGGGTGCGGGTTTGACGGGAAAGTGGCCTTGATCGCCTCCGGGATGCCGCCGGCTGTGGGGCGCTGGAAGTACCTGATTGGTGTGATGAAATCCCTGTTTACTTACAAGGTGAGCCGTATGACGGTCACGGCTGACGGGGTGACATGGTCAGGTCGTTACCTGATGGCCACGGTAGCCAACGGGCCTGTTGAGGGTGGCGGTATCCGGATTGCGCCGGATGCCGATCCTGGGGATGGCCTGTTTGATCTTGTCCTGATCCTCGATACCGGGGTTATTGCGCGCATACCACTTCTGCTGCGTGTACTGCTGCGCGGGGCATCAGGAAGCTCGAAAATCCTGGTACAAAGGTGCCGGGAGGTGCGAATTGAATCTGATCGTCCGCTCATTGTGCATTGTGATGGCGAGATACCGGGTGATAGTGCCATAAAGAACGATGGTACGAAATCTGGGGGAAGCACAAAATCTGGCGGGGGTGCAGATACTGGTAAGGGTACAAATTCAGCTAATCTAAAATCAGTCAATTCAAATTCAGGCAGCAGTAGAGAGTCGCACGGTGGGTTTTGGGGGATAGAAGCCGGGATCCTGTCCGGCCGGCTGACTGTGCTGACAGGCTTGGAACTGAAACGGCGCACGTAATCCTGATATATCCGAACGTTTCTGGCATCGGCTGACCTTATAATAATTGAAACTAACCAGTAATTGTTGAAACTAACCACGGCTGCACATTTCGTGCAGTGCGCAAGTATATCCACAAGAAAATTCTCTACCCTATGCAACTTCAAGGAAAAACGGCAATCGTAACCGGTGCCAGCAGCGGAATTGGCGCGGAATTCAGCAAAGCTCTTACTGAAAAGGGGTGCCGGGTCTTCGGGCTGGCGCGCCGCAGCGACCGGCTTGAGGAGCTCCGTTCGCGGCTTGGCGACCTTTTCGTCCCCGTGGTCCAGGATGTCAACGACTTTGAAGGTGTGGAAGCATGGGTCGGCAGCACCTTTTCCGGGGACAACCGCCCCGACGTTCTGGTCAACAATGCCGGCCTTGGACTGTTTGGCGCGGTGGATGAGCTGCCGCCTGAAGACTGGGACACCATGATCCAGACCAATCTGACATCTGTATTCCGGCTGACCCGGCTGATCGTTCCATTCATGAAACAGTCCGACAGCGTCACCCATATCGTCAATATTGCCTCTGTGGCCGGCCTCATCGGCAATCCCAACATATCGGGGTACAACGCCACGAAGTTTGCCATCAGGGGTTTCAGCGAGGCGCTGATGAAAGAGCTCAGAAATGACAGGATCAAGGTGACCTGTATCTATCCGGGCTCCGTCGCAACCGAGTTTTTCGAACAGCACGGCGGCACGCACTCCCACATGCTGCAGGGCCGGGATGTTGCCGGCACACTGGTGCACATACTGGAGACACCGGACAATTTCCTGATCGATGAGATAACGGTGCGTCCCCTTGTCCCGAAACCGCCACAGAAATAGTTGGATTTGACCGGGCGGCTTAAATTCCGGGTTCCTATATTGAAACGACGTTTTCAGCGTTGGAGACTTCAGTCGTTTGTGACTCCATCACAGCAGAATTGCTGAATGGTGAAACAAACTGAAAGTTGTTGGCCGCCTCAGGAAAATTGTCTGGTGGACGTTCGGGCTATCAGACTACTTTCAGGCAGAACTTTTAATACCCTATTTGACCTTGACAATGCATCCTGCAAAGAACCGGTTATTATTGCTTTTCGTCGCATTGCTCTTCCTTCCGGTTTTTACATCGGGGTGTGACAGGGAACGGCCGCACGATCTGATAGACGAAGAGACCTATATCGATATTCTCCTGGAGATGCATCTGCTTGCTGCTGTAAGGGAGATGGACGGTGGTGATGAGAAGCGGTACCTGGCAGGACAAAAAGCCGTTTTGGAGCACTATCAGATAACGCGGGACCAGTTTCAACGCAGCCATGCGTGGTATCACAGGAACATGCATGAGCAGCAGGCGCGGTACACGGCTGTGCGAAAAAGGCTGGATGAGCTTGGAACGGAACTATCTGACCGGTACATGGAGATCAGGGACACTACGGCAATTGCTCCCTATCTCCCCTGAAAACGGTAAATAACGCGTTCCAACGCATTCCGGCAGACTTCATGAAATCCGGTAGCGTTCCCCCTTGTCACGAACTTTGCTAATCATCTCTTCGCGCATCATGGATGACAGCACCGATTTGAGATGTGCGCGTCCCCAGTGTGTGCGTTCCTGCAAGGCGTCAAACCCCAGCGACCCATCCTTCAGCAAGCCGGCAACCTTGCTGATATCATCAGGAGACACGCCCCTGGAATTCCGCTTTTTGCAATTATCGCATTTCCCGCATTTCTGAGGCACATGCTGTTCTCCAAAATAGATCCGGATGTAGCGGCTGCGGCACCCTTTTGTCTGCACATACCCAATCATGTAATTCAGTTTTTTGATCAGCCGGTCCCGGTGCTGCAATATCACTTTGTCTGTGAGCGAGAACTTCTGGTAGCGTGGTTCAAGGAGACGTCCCATTTGTTCGTTCCTCACCATGGCATGCAGGAGAATGCCTTCATCCGCCAGTACCTTCAGCCCGTTTTCCAGCATTTTTCCACTTATCTGGAGGCGGTTGCGCATCTGCCGCTCGTCCATGTAGACCATTTTGTGGTGCGATTCGGGTCCAAGCATGCGATGAAGCCGGTCCGTGAACTCACGTTTTCGAGGCTTCGCCATGGCAGCGAGGCGTTCACCCAGGCTATCACCGGAAAGCAGGAAACGGATACCGACCTGCGGCTCCTCCAACTGTGCCAGTTTGAGCACACCAAGCTGATCAAGCACTCTCAGGGCCGCCCAGCAGAGCCTGCGCGGCAATCCGGACCGTTTTTGTATCTGCTCGATATCCACTTTCTGCGGCTCCTCCATCCCTGATCCGGAGGCCAGGTTCCAGTGGTCGCATATGGCGTTATAGGCCGTCGCAAGCTGCCTGCTATCGGGCCAGGAATCGAGGATCGCCTTTTTTGCTGCGGGAAGGTCGGCCTGGCTTACAAGCAGGATGGGGTAGCTCTCGGCCCCGTCGCGGCCGGCCCTGCCCGCCTCCTGGTAA
The DNA here is from genome assembly GCA_007132975.1 of Balneolales bacterium. Classification (GTDB taxonomy): domain Bacteria; phylum Bacteroidota; class Rhodothermia; order Balneolales; family Natronogracilivirgulaceae; genus SKNL01. Next base: position 38,552 of record SLNO01000058.1, on the reverse strand, counting down.
TAGGCTTCCATGGACTTGGACATGTCGTAGTGCACCACGAAGCGGCAGTCGGGTTTGTCGATACCCATCCCGAAGGCATTGGTGGCGGCCACCAGGGGCAGGCTCCCGTCGATCCACCGTGTCTGGACGTCCTCGCGCTGCTCTGAGGTCAGACCGGCGTGATAGGGCTCGCAGTGCCACCCTTTTTTCGTAAGCCACTCCGAAAGCTGTTCACATCCGGCTCGGGTGCCGGCATAGATCAGACCGCTGCCGGTCGCCCGTTTCAGGATTTCCAATATCCGACGCTTTTTCTGCTCCTCCTCGATCACCCACCACTGGAGGTTGGGCCGGTTGAAGCCGCGGGAGATGATCTCAGGATCTTTCAGGTCCAGGGCCGTGACAATATCGCCTCGGACCTCGGGCGTTGCTGTGGCCGTGAGCGCCAGCCAGCGGATGCTGCCGGCGACAGGACCCATCATCTCCGGTATCCTGCGGTAAATCGGGCGGAAATCGTGCCCCCACTCGGAAATACAGTGCGCTTCATCCACGGCAATGAGCGACAGCGAAAGCTCTCCCATCATATTCTGCCATATGGTCGTCTCCAGCCGTTCAGGAGCGCAGTACAGCAGCTTGTACATTCCGTTTCGGGCATTAATGAGCCGCTGCTCCACTTCGGTACGGGAGATGGTGCTGTTGATGAAGGTGGCCGGCACACCTTTCTGCTGCAACTGGAACACCTGATCCTGCATCAGCGCGACCAGCGGGGATATCACCAGGGTGACGCCATCCAGCACCGTGGCCGGCACCTGATAGCACAGCGACTTGCCGCCACCGGTGGGAAAAAGGACCAGCGTAGGCTTGCCGGAAAGCACAGACCTTACCACCTCATCCTGCCCCGGACGAAAATCATCGTACCCCCAGTACTTTTTCAGGTTGGCCCTTGCCCGCTGGAACAGCTGTTCTGTCATGGTAAAAAAAACGCAGCACACCCGGAGATATGCTGCGTCAATAGTTGCCTGTTTGTGCTGATAGCCGTGCTATTCAATCTCGCTTAGCGCCTTGACGTACTCGCGACGCATCTCGGCAATGGAAGTGATGGATATCTCGGCCGGACAAACGGCTTCGCACTCCGCGTAGTTGGAGCAGTCCCCGAATCCCTCTTCGGCCATCTTGTCCACCATCTTCACCACACGCTTCTTGCGCTCGGGATGCCCCTGCGGCAGATGGGCCAGCTGGGCGATCTTGGCACCTGTGAAGAGCGATGCCGACGAGTTCGGACACGCGGCCACACAGGCACCGCACCCGATACAGGCGGCATAGTCAAACGCCAGGTCGGCGTCATATTTGTTGACGGGTATGGCGTTGGCATCGGCCGGGGCTCCGGTGTTTATGGAAATGTACCCGCCGGCCGCCATGATCCTGTCAAACGAGCTGCGGTCGACCACCAGGTCCTTGATATGCGGGAAGGCACGCGCACGCCACGGCTCCACAACAATAGTGTCGCCATCTTTGTACTTGCGCATGTGCAGCTGGCAAACCGCCGTACCCGGCATCGGTCCGTGAGCCATCCCATTCAGAACCAGATTACAGGATCCGCAAATCCCTTCACGACAGTCGTGGTCGAATTCCACTGGTTCCTTGCCTTCATTCATCAGGCGTTCGTTGAGCCAGTCCAGCATCTCCAGAAACGACATGTCGGGATTCACGTCATCCAGCGTGTAATCCACCAGTTTGCCGGGAGTGTTCCTGTCTTTCTGCCTCCAGATCTTAAGGTGAATGGTCATGGTTTGATCACTCATTATTCTATTCCTCTAATGCTTGGTTTGAAAATTTCCTTGGGGATGGATCCTTACTTGTAGCTGCGCTGGGACGGGGTCACGAATTCGAAGTTGAGGTCTTCGACGTGTTTGACGGGCTCCTTGCCTTCGCCCTTGTACTCCCAGCTGGAGACGTTGCAGAATTTCTCATCGTCCCGTACGGCTTCACCATCTTCGGTCTGGTGCTCTTCGCGGAAATGGCCGCCGCAGGACTCTTCACGGTCCAGCGCATCGCGCGCCATCAGCTCGCCGAGCTCCATGTAATCCGCTACACGCAGTCCATATTCCAGATACTTGTTGAGCGTGCTGTTTTCACCGGGGATGTTCACATCCTGCCAGAACTCTTCGCGGAGTTCGGAGATTTTTTTGATCACCATTTCCAGCCCCTCCTTGTTGCGCGACATGCCGACATGATCCCACATCAGCTGCCCGAGCTCGCGGTGGAAGTCAAGCACCGTTTTCTTGCCTTTTACGCTGAGGAGATTGTTGATCCGCTCCATGGTCTCATTTTCGACCTCGTCGAAGGCCTTATGGTCGATGCCTACCTTCTCGGCATGCAGGTTTTCAGCAAGGTAATCGCTAAGGGTATAGGGGATGACAAAGTAGCCGTCGGCCAGACCCTGCATGAGGGCGCTGGCGCCAAGCCGGTTGCCACCGTGGTCAGCGAAGTTGGCCTCGCCAAGCACATAGAGCCCGGGTATGGTGGATGAGAGGTTGTAGTCCACCCAAAGGCCACCCATGGTGAAGTGGACCGCCGGGAAGATGCGCATGGGCACTTCGTAGGGATTCTCGGCTGTGATCTTTTCGTACATGGCGAAAAGGTTGCCGTACTTGGCTTTGATGGCATCCACGCCGAGGCGTTTGATGGCATCGGCGAAATCCATGTAGACCGCAAGGCCGGTTTTGCCGACACCACGGCCTTCGTCGCAGACATACTTGGCACTGCGGGAGGATACGTCACGCGGTGCCAGGTTGCCAAAACTCGGATACCTGCGCTCAAGGTAGTAGTCGCGCTCATCCTCGGGGATCTCGTTCGGCGGACGGTTATCGCCCTTTTCCTTCGGAACCCAGACGCGTCCGTCATTCCGCAGGCTCTCACTCATAAGGGTGAGCTTGGACTGATACTTTCCTGATACGGGGATGCAGGTGGGATGGATCTGGGTAAAGCTCGGGTTGCCGAACTGCGCGCCGCGCTTGTGGCAGCGCCAGATGGCCGTGGCGTTGCAGTTCTTTGCCATGGTGGAGAGGTAATAGACGTTGCCGTATCCACCCGTGCAGAGAAGCACCGCATCGCCGGCATACCGCTCGATCTCGCCGGTGGTGAGGTTGCGGGTGACGATGCCTTTGGCTTTACCGTCCACCTTTACCAGATCAAGCATCTCACGGCGAGGGAACATCTGGATCTTGCCGGCTCCCACCTGGCGCATCATGGCCGAGTAGGCTCCGAGCAGCAGCTGCTGTCCGGTCTGTCCGCGGGCGTAGAAGGTTCGGCTTACCTGCGCTCCGCCAAAGGAGCGGTTGTCGAGCAGGCCGCCGTACTCACGCGCAAACGGCACGCCCTGGGCTACACACTGGTCTATGATGTTGTTGCTGACCTGGGCCAGGCGGAACACGTTGGCCTCGCGGGAACGGTAGTCACCGCCCTTGATGGTATCGTGGAAGAGCCGCCAGACGGTGTCACCGTCGTTGGGATAGTTCTTGGCCGCGTTGATGCCGCCCTGGGCCGCAATACTGTGGGCACGGCGGGCTGAGTCGAGTATGGTGAAGGCCTTGACATTGTAGCCCAGTTCTGCAAGGGATGCCGCTGCTGAAGCGCCGGCCAGACCGGTTCCCACCACCAGTATCGTGAATTTTCGCTTGTTGGCGGGGTTTACCAGTCTGAGATTGTTCTTGTGGTTGTCCCACTTGTCCTGAAGATTGCCTTCGGGGACTTTCGAGTTCAATACTCCGTTGTTTGATGCAGTCATAATAGGTAACTCCGGTTAAACCAGTTCAAAAAAGATACTCAGGGGCAGGCCGATAAATCCGGCGGCGATGATCAGCGCCAGCACGAAGGCAATTCCGTAGATGACCGGATTGGTTTTCCGGGACATCCAGCCCAGTGATTGAAATGCGCTCCAGACACCGTGGCGCATATGCATACCCAGCAGCACCATGATAACCACGTAATAGACGGTGTAGAGCGGTTGTGCGAACACCTCGGAAAGGCGCGAGTGCACATCGTGCATCTCCACACCGCCGTAAACGACCTTGTCGAAATCGTGAAATGCGAAGGTATTCAGGTGGGTGACCACGAAAAGGAGCAAGAGGATGCCGGTCAGGATCATGGAGCTGGAGCTCCAGCTCTGGCGGCTCGCACCTCCGCGGGAGGCATACACCTCATATTTGTCAGGCCGGGCTTTTCGCCTCTCAAGCCAGATCGATATGCCAAGCCAGGCGTGGTACACAAAAAACAGCAGAAGGCCCATGCGGACTACCCAGAGCAGCGGACCAAGCTGGTGCAAGGTGTGAGAATACGTGTTGAGGGCTTCGGGCCCCGCAAAGTAGGCGAGGTTGCCGAGCAAGTGGACGATCATAAACAGGACAAGTCCCAGGCCCGTGACACCGGTGGCTAACTTGCGGCCCACTTGAGAGTTGAGGAAAGTAGCTGCTTTCGACATAGAGGTAAATACTTGTTTGAGGCAGTAATTCTTATAGTTGGTGATTGGCCTAATATAAAGTTTCTGAACGATATTTTTAGTTTCCGGTCCGTCCGGAAATGGTTATTTATACCGACTCTACATAAGCATCCGGGCAGGCGGCTGCCTTATCGTGATGCCGTCCAATCCTTACATTTACATTGCCCAAACTTAGAGAATCCTTGTGAATATTCTGAGAAGAACCGGCGTTCTCTTGTCGTGAAGTGCCATAAACGGTTATGAGACCGTCCCTTGCAGGCGCAGTTTTTTTGATGAGGATATTTGTATACTTGATGTACTGGTTAGCATTATGTACTTTTTCGCCCGGTTCCGGCATGGTGTTTTCTGCGGGACCGCGTCCAACCTAAACAAACATCGGGAGCTCCTTATGTCTCTGATGGTTTCCATTTCCGGTATTCGCGGGATTTTCGGCACCGACCTGACTCCCCAGAACCTTACGCTGTACGCATCGGCCTTCGGCACATGGCTCGGTGGCGGCAAAGTGGTGCTGGGACGCGACAGCCGGGTCACAGGAGAATTGTGTGAAAAAATTGTGGCGGCGGCGCTCCAGGCCACCGGATGCGACGTGATCCGTCTCGGGATAGCACCCACCCCCACGGTTGCAATGGGCGTACTGCGGCACAAAGCCGCCGGGGGCATCATCATATCCGCCAGCCACAATCCCGGAGAATGGAACGCCCTCAAACTGCTTAATTCAAAAAGTGAATTCCTGGATGCGCGCGAGGGAAAAGAGGTGATACGCGCGGCAAGGAACCACGAGATACGCTACCGGGACTATCTTGGAATCGGCCGGACCATGTGCGATGAAACCGTGCTGGATGCGCACATCGACGCCATCCTGGACCTTCCCTACATCGACCGGGATGTCATTGCCGGGGCGGGTTTCCGAGTGGCTGTGGATGCGGTGAATGGGGCAGGTTCGCTTGCCATCCCCCGCCTGCTGGAACGGCTCGGTGTCAGTGAGATCAACCGGATCCATTGCGAGCCCAACGGCCACTTCCCACACAACCCCGAACCGTTGCCGGAACACCTTGGAGAGATCTGCGACCTGGTCAGGAACACGGGCAGCGACATCGGTTTTGTTACCGATCCCGATGCCGATCGCCTGGCCATTGTCGGCGACGACGGCAGGCTTCTCGGTGAGGAATACACGCAGGCCATCGCCTTTGATTTCATGCTCGGGAAGAAAGCCGGTCCGGTGGCAACCAACCTCTCATCTTCACGCGTTACCGATGACATTGCCGCCAAACACGGACAGAAGTGCCACCGTGCCGCGGTTGGCGAGATCAACGTGGTCAAAGAGATGCAGCGCACAGGCGCGGTAATTGGCGGTGAAGGCAACGGCGGTGTGATCAACCCCGACCTGCATTACGGCCGGGACGCCCTTGTGGGAATAGCCATGGTGCTCCAGCATCTGGCCGAGCAGGGAAAGTCGGCCTCCCAGGTGCGCGCTGAAATGCCCGACTACGTGATCACCAAGACGAAAATGGCCATCGGCGACCTCAACGCCGAGGCCATTCTGAAATCCGTGGCGGAAGCCTACGCCAACGAAGAGATCAACACCACCGATGGCGTCAAGATCGATTTCCCGGACGGCTGGGTACACCTGCGCACATCCAATACCGAACCGATCATCCGCATATACGCCGAAGCCAAAACAGCAGAGAAAGCCGCAGAACTGGCTGAAAGCATCCGTAAAAAAACCATTTCCTGAACCGCAATACTGAACCATGCTTGAATCCATGACCGGCTATGGCCGGGGAGAACACACAACGGAACATTTCCGGGCTAGTGCAGAAATCCGCTCCGTCAACTTCCGTTTTTGCGAGATTTCGCTCAAAATACCCTCGCAGCTGCACACATTTGAACAGCCCCTGAAGGAGCAGGTCCAGAAAAGCGTGAAGCGCGGGAAAATATCACTGGCCGTAGAACTGGAGCATCACACCACTGATGAAGCGCCCGTCCACATCCGCCAGGATGTGCTCATGCGGAGAATAAAAACCCTGGAGAAGATCAGGGAGGCTGCAGGCATTGCCGATCCGGTTCGCCTTGAGCATCTGCTCATCTTCGAGGAACTGTTTGAAGTCACCGAGGACGATGCCGAACTGTTGAAGGAACAACAGGAAGCCGTGGAAAATGCGGTCATGCAGGCGGTTGAGCAGCTGCTGGAAATGCGGCGACGGGAAGGTCGCATGCTCCAGACAGATCTGGAGGAGCGGCTGGAGCGGCTGGCCGGTTATTGCGTGGAGGTGAGCTCCGGCGAAAAAGAGCGCATCCAGGATGCCCGCACACGTATGACCGAGCGCCTTGATCAGCTTCTGGATGACAACCGGGTGGATGAGTCCCGCATCGAACAGGAGATCGCGATCCTGGCCGACCGCCTCGATATATCCGAAGAACTGGTGCGGATGGATGCGCATATCTCCTATTTCAGCGAATGTCTCAAAGAAAACGAGCTTCAGGGAAAGAAGCTCAACTTCATCCTGCAGGAGATGCACAGGGAAGTGAACACAATCGGCTCCAAGGCCAACAGTTCGGGCATATCCCGCACAGTCGTTGGGATGAAAGAGATCATTGAAAACATCCGGGAACAGATCCAGAATATTGCCTGACGAGCCATGGCCCCACCCCTGAAACGAGGCAAGATCATCATTCTGGTAGCTCCCAGCGGCGGCGGCAAAACCACCATGGCGCGCCGGCTGATGGATGAGTTTCCCAATATCCGCTTCTCCGTTTCTGCCACCACGCGTCCGCCAAGGTCGCACGAAGTGCATGGACGGGACTACTTCTTTCTGACACCTGAACAATTCCAGAAAGCCATCGACCGCGGCGACTTCCTTGAGTGGGAGGAATTTTACGGAGGAAAGCGGTATGGAAGCCTGATTTCTGAAGTTGAAAATGAGCTGAAAAAAGGCTATTTTGTTCTGTTTGACATTGAAGTGAAAGGAGCGTTGAATGTCAAGGCCCAGTATGGCGATGAGGCACTGGCCATTTTTATCAGGCCGCCTTCGGATGCCGTTCTCGTTGAGCGGCTCAAGAACCGGGGCACTGAAAACGCCGAATCGTTGCAGTTGAGGCTGGAACGCGCCCGTATGGAACTTGGTTATGCGGATCGCTTCGACCATGTAATTGTCAACGATGACCTTGACCGCTGTTACAGCGAACTGCGCGGACTGGTCACCTCCTTCATGAATGAAACCACCACCCACTGAAAACTTTTTTATGGCAGTCAAGTCACTTGATCTTGAAAAAATCCAGGCCACTACAGGCAACGTTTACGAAAGCATTGTGATCCTCTCAAAACGAGCACGCCAGGTTGCCGCCCAGGACAAAATGGAGCTTGATGAGAAGCTCAAATACTTCGAAGGTTTTGAGGATGAGGAGGAGTATACCTTCAATGAGGAGCAGGAACGCATCACCAAAGAGTACGAGGCCCGCCCCCACCCTACCCAGCGCTCTGTTAAAGAGCTGATGGAAGAGAAAATCTACTACCGCGGCATCGAAAACGAAGAATCCAACGACTGATTGCCATGATGCGCGGCAAACATATCGTCATCGGTGTGACCGGTGGCATTGCCGCCTACAAAGCGGTCTATCTGGTTCGCCAGCTTCAGGAATCCGGGGCGGAAGTGCGCGTGACCATGACCGAAGCGGCTACGCGTTTTGTGGCCGGCAACACCTTCGCAGCCCTCACGCGCCACGACGTGCCGGTCCACATATTCCCTGACAACCCATCCGGCATCAGCACGAACTGGACTCAGCACATACATTGGGGGGAATGGGCCGACCTCATGGTTATCGCCCCCTGTACGGCCAACAGCCTCGCCAAGATCGTCCACGGCTTTTCCGACTCCATGCTCACGACCACTGTGCTGGCGGCGCGTTGTCCTGTCCTGATCTGCCCCACCATGGACGGCGAAATGTACAAGGCCCCATCCACCCGGTACAATTTGAAAAAAGCCGAAGAGCTGGGGTATCATCTGCTCACCCCCGACCACGGCTATCTTGCCAGCGGCATGGAGGGTGTTGGCCGGCTCCCCGATACCGACGTCATTATTGACCGTATGATCCAGATCCTGGAGGTAGCGCCATCGCGACGTGATTCCGGGGCCAAGCTCACTCCCACTCTCAGGGATGTTCTGACCGGAAAGTCCGTACTGGTCACCTGCGGGCCAACCCGGGAATACCTGGATCCTGTCCGCTTTCTTTCCAATCCTTCTACCGGGAAGATGGGCATGGCGATGGCCGCCGCAGCCGCCGCTCATGGTGCAAAAGTCACATTGCTTCACTCTGACTCGGTGAGCACCACAGCGCTCTCCCCATCGATCCGCAAACTGGCTTTCACAACTACCGAAGACCTGTTCCGGCAAGTGAAGGCACACGCCGAGTCCGATATCATCATCATGACGGCGGCGGTTTCCGATTTCCGGCCCGTCCACACCCATTCGCAAAAAGTGAAGAAGTCGGATGCGGACCTGAAAGTTGAGCTTGAGCGGACTCCGGACATACTCAAATGGCTGGGCGAACACAGGAAAAACGGGCAGATCCTGATCGGCTTTGCTATGGAAACAAGCAATCTGCTGCAACAGGCGCGTGAAAAACGCATCCGCAAAGGGGCAGACTGGGTCGTTGCCAATGATCTCGCAGCAGAAGGCTCCGGATTTGCGTTCGACACCAATCAGGTGGTTCTGGTCGGGACCCATTCCGAGGTGCATTTCGAGGGGACAAAGTACGATGTTTCGCGAAACGTCCTTCATCACATCTTCGCCCCCAAAACGAATTTCTGAAGCAGGCATGAGTTCCCTCGTATTTCCACTGCTTCTCAGAAAACAGATACTTGCAGGACTACTGGCCACGTCTTGCATTGCCGTCTTCCTTCTCCTGCTGCTCTATCCCGACCAACGGCATTCCCCTCTTGAAAGCCTGTCCCAGGCGGACTCCCTCATAGTCACCGAGCTCACCCGCTTCCATATCGGCCGGGACCGCGTCCGGACCTTCGAGTATCACGTAACAGATGGTTTCACCCGGAAAAGGTATGTTGTTACTGTTCCGCAGGGACTCTCACAGACATACCTGCATGCCGAACTGAACAGAAAACTGCGGGAACATCGTGTGGATACCGTTGCTTTCGTCAACGTACCCGAGCGTGAGATGAAAGTGCTGATCCTGTACAACAACAAGATCATACGCACCCTTGAACTGCGGACCGATACCGGCCGCACATAAGGCTCTCAGTACGGCGCTCCGTCAGCCTTCCAGATCACCGTGCTGTTCCCGGTAGAAGCCATGTGCCGTCAGGTCATACTGGATCGGTGTGATGGTTGCATAGCCCTTCTTGAGCACATTCAGGTCCAGATCCTCCCCTTCATCCAGTATCTCAAGCCTTCCGGTAATCCAGAAATAGGGTTTGTTGTGCGGGTCGACACGGCCTTCAAACTCCTCCACATATCGGCTGTTCGCCTGCCGGGCCCATTTCATTCCTTTCAGCGGACCGGCCGGAGCGTTAACGTTCAGGGTGATGCCGGGTGGCAGGGTGTTGCGAAGGATGTAACGGATGGCACGCCGCGTTGCCTCCTGCGCCCCGGCAAGGTCGGCCGACTCGCTGAATTCCGTACAGCTGACCGCAATGGCCGGATAGCCGAGGATGGTCGCCTCCGTGGCGGCGCTGACGGTGCCGGAGTATATAATATTGATGCCGGCATTGGAACCATGGTTGATACCACTGAGCACCAGATCAGGCTTCCGCTTCATAAGTTTGTCGTGTGCCAGTTTGACACAATCGGCCGGGGTCCCGTTCACGGCCTGACCCTCCATCTGTGAGTCTATCTGGAAAGGTGTCACACGCAGTGGGTCGGAGACGGTAATCGAGTGCCCAACGGCACTTTGCTGCCGGTCCGGGGCAATAACGGCTATCTCCCCGAACTCCTTGGCCACTTCTGCCAGGGCTCTGATGCCCGGTGAGAAAATGCCGTCGTCGTTGCAGACCAGGATCAGCCTGTCTGCGTCAAAATCGTTGCTGTTCATCAATTAAAAATTTTGATTCATAATATCACTCGGAGCAATAATGCAAATAACTGTGTGCCTGCGTGTCTGAATTATTGTCCACAAATGTTACATCAGGTTTCTCGAAATAATTTTGCACTTCCTTGTTCAACTCTTACATAGTGCGGAATTAAAACGGGTTATATCAGGTGTTGGATAATCCCGGATCGTCACATGGCGAATTGCGTCCGGCACTAAAGCCGTTATGCATCAGGATCAGCCATATTGTTCCGTCTCATTTGGAAACAGACCTTTCTTGACATCGGAATGATAGGACTGGATGGCATCTGTCATTTCCTTGTGCAAGTCGGCGTATCTTCGAATAAAACGGGGACTGAAGTCCTTGTTAAGTCCCAGCATGTCGTGGACAACCAGCACCTGGCCGTCGCATTCCATGCCGGCACCGATCCCAATCGTAGGAATTTCAAGGCTTTCCGTTACCCGTTTAGCAAGGGATGCCGGAATCTTTTCCAGCACAATGGCGAAACAGCCCGCTTCCTGCAGGCTTTTGGCATCCTGGAGCAACTGATCCGCCTCACGCGAGTCGGTTGCCCGGACCTTGTATGTTCCGAACTTGTAGATACTCTGTGGCGTGAGCCCCAAGTGGCCCATCACGGGAATCCCTGCATCCACGATCTTGCGGATGGCGGGAACTACGGTGGCCCCGCCTTCCAGTTTAACAGCGTGAACACCAGCCTCTTTCATCAGTCTGCCTGCGCTTTTAAGCGCTCCGGTGTCGGTAACCTGGTAGCTCATGAAGGGCAGGTCTGCCACGACCAGCGACCTCTCCGCAGCACGGACCACACACTGGGTGTGGTAGATCATTTGTTCAAGTGTGATGGGAAGCGTGGTCTCGTGTCCGGCCATCACGTTGCTGGCTGAATCACCAACCAGGATGATGTCAATACCTGCCTGATCGATTATCCGCGCCATGGTAAAGTCATATGCGGTAAGCATGGAGATTTTCTCACCGCGGCCTTTCATATCCACGACTGTGCGGGTGGTGATCTTTAAAGGTGTTTCCTGGGGATGCGTGCTCATAGCTTGTCTTTGGGAACTATGGCTGCCGTTGCTTCGATTTCACATGCCAGATCCCCATCCACCGTTGCTTTGCCTTTCATGGTCAGAAAGTTTCGCCGCGCATTTACAAGTTCGACCTCCATCACAAGCTGGTCGCCGGGAACAACCGGACGACGGAAACGGGCATTCTTTATGGCTGAGAAAACGATGACCACTTCATCCGGTTTTTCGATGTGCCTCTTCAGCGTGAGCAGGCATCCTGCCTGGGCCAGCGCCTCGACCTGAAGCACCCCCGGCATTACTGGAGCAGAAGGAAAGTGGCCGTTGAAATAGTCTTCGTTCACGGAGACGTTTTTAATGGCGACAATATTTTTCTCACCTAATTCAAGCACCCGGTCTATGAGCAGGAACGGATACCTGTGGGGCAATAAAGACTTGATTTCGTTGATATGCATGACATTTGTTTTTTTTGAATTACAGAATGGCAAAATACAGAAGTTGGCCAAAGGAACCAATTGACCCTTCCTGTTGCCTTGATATTCAAAAACCGGCTCTCAGAAAAACTAAAGGACGTACCGGCTGACATGTAGATTACAGAACTGTACCAACGTAAATATACGCAATGCCCTGCATTAAAGGCTTGTACTCAAATGATTTAAATCGCCCGGTCTTCTTCATCAAAGAGAGGAACCGGTCGCCAGCCGGAAAAGCGGCGCTGGTATCCGGCAGGTATTGATATGCCTCGCGGTTTCCACTTAACCATCCACCCACCAATGGAATAAAATATTTGCTATGCCAGTGGAACGGGTACTTCATTACGCCATAGGGTTGTCCGAATTCCAGGACAACGACCTTGCCGTTTGGCCTGACCACGCGCGCCATTTCAGACAAAGCGGTCACCGGATCGTCCACGTTCCGGATACCGAATGCAATGGTGCTGATATCAAATTTTCCGTCCTCATAGGGCAGGTCCATGGCATCGGCAACTTCCCACTTGATCTCGAGCCCCCTTTTTCCGGCCTTCCTGGGTGCCGTTACCATCATCTCGGCACAGAAATCGGTGCCGATAACCTGCCCCGAAGCGCCAACGGCTTTTTTATAGGCGATTGCCAGGTCTCCTGTCCCGGTCGCACAATCCAGCACGCTCATTCCTTGCTCGGCACGGGAAAAACGGACGGTTTTTTTACGCCACCGGTGATGCACTCCAAGGGAGAGCACGGAATTGAGCAGATCATATCGCCCCGAAATGGACGCAAACATCCGCCGTACTTCTTCACTCATCGTATTATTTCCTTTTCCTGTATTTTCTGATGACTTCCTGTTGCTTGCCTATCAATGAGAGGATTTCCTTCTCCATGGCATCCACCTCTTTGACCGGGATATTTTCCCTGATGGCATAATTGAGGATGATCATCTTTAATACCCTGTCATTGAGCAGCAGCGTTCCCCTGAATACTTTTTGGTAGGTCCATTCAATCAAAAACCGGAACCAGCCGAACTTCAGAACACAGAAAACGGAAATACCGAGAAATACAGACAAATATTCTCCTGTGATCCCCATCCAGCTGAGCACGATCATGGCAACGATGACGACCACTATCTCCTTGTCGATGACCGAAAGCAACCCCGTGAGCGAATTACTGATGACACTGCTCTTGTTGATATGCCAGACCGGCACAAAGAAAAGGGTGATGAGCATGGCGGGCCAAAGCCCGGAGAGATAAAGCAGAAGCATGAAGAGTATGATCCCGATATTATCTGCGCTGCGAATCCAGACTTCAGCTTTTTTGATAAGTTTCTCGAGGGAGTGGATTTCAAGAAGGCCCGGGGCATATTTTTCCAGTGCCGCACTGGTTATATGGAACCAGTTGCCGGCCGATGTGAAAATACCGCGCGGTGTTTCAATGAAATGACTGTCTGGATGACGGGATAAACTCATGAATATAATCGATCAATTCCGTCCTTTTGTCTGATAATGGGCCAATGCTCAATTTATTGCTATCCCAAGTAAACGACAAACCGAATCCCTCCCCTTTCAGGCCCTTGCAATGGTGGCCACACCGATGAGCCTGCAGTACTCGCGGACACATGCTGCAAGTTCAAATGCAGTGGCACCGGTTGTGATGACATCGTCGACGATAATTATGTTGCAATCCCGGAACGGGTCTGCGTTTACTAGTTGGAAAGCCCCTGAGAGATTCTTCCTCCTAGCGGATGCGTTAAGGCCTGTTTGTGTGCGTGTATTTGCAATCCGCCGCATGGCACCTTCAGGTGCTGTCTGCATTCCGGTCACCAGGGATATCCCATTGGCTATGAGTGCCGACTGGTTGTATCCTCTTTTCCTTTGCCTGGACGGGTGCAGCGGTACAGGTAGCAGCATGGTCTCATGATTCCAATCAAGGAAACGGTTTTTCAAAAGTTTTAATCCAAGCTGTTCCCCGAGGGCAATACCGAGATCAGCCAGGCCGCCATATTTGACATAATGAAGGATATCCTGCAGAAATCCCCCCTTGTCAAATTCCCAAAGAGCGTCCTGCATGGTAATCCATTCAGGCAGCACCATGCCCTTGCTGGATTCCTGCCCCTCTTCGTTGGTGGGTACGAACGCGTGTTCCATGCAGTAGGAGCACAAATGGCAAGGATCGTCCAGCCGGTCTCCGCATACCAGGCACGAAACGGGGTAAAGAAGATCAAACAGGTCCTTGCCCGATTTGAACAGCAGTTCAACCATAATCTTGTTTTTACTATCAAGACCTCCATCCAGGCAATTCCTTACGCCGCAAATCACGGATTTCCACAGAAAGCCCCAATTCGGCGCTAACTCTGGAGCGTTTTTAAAAAAATTGGTTAATTATGTGATTGAGCGTTATCATTTACTACATTTGTGCAAATTTCATTTCTACTCTCCATTTTGCAGGTACTTTTCCATGTCCAATTTTTACGAAGATCTGGTACGAATTCGAAAGAGCAAGCGCCTGAGCAAGCAGGACGTTTTTTTCAAATGCCGGCTTCCGATGGAAACCATTGAGTCCATTGAAGATGGATCCATACTGAGCGGAAGCCTCAGCAACAAGACGTACATGCGCAGCTATTTCCGAACTTATGCCAAGGCCCTGGGCATCAGCAGTGAGGATATTACCACAGCACTCGACGAGCATGACATCGGGCTGTACGCCCAGGGACTGCTTTTGAAATACCTCCCGGAAGAGGCGCAAACCGGTTCCGAGACAAAGGACGAGGAGACTTCAGACGACAAGAAATCCACAAAGAGGAAATCCGCAGGCAAGGATGCGGATAGCAATGATCCAAAGGCCGGCATACGTGAAGAGAGTACGGATACGGCTGACGATACACTCCCCCGCCCGTATAAAAGCAAGATCATTACCCCGAAAACCCAGGAGAAGTCAATAAAGGATATTGAATGGGAGGATGAAAACATCAAAAAAGTCCGTTCCACATCCACCATTGACTCTGTCTCATCAGCGAAGGAGCGTTCGCCTGCACAGCCGGATTCCGTCTCCACCCCGCAATCCGATACCCCTGCCCCTCCTGATATCGGGGGCATTGACTGGGCTTCCAAAGTAAAGCAGGCTGTTTACCGGCCGCAAAAGAACCGCCTGCTTTGGGTTATCCTGGCCACACTGCTGGCTCTTGCGCTTGCCTTGTTGTCCATCATCTGGTTCTGGCGTTCGGGTGATCCGGAACCGGCAGAGCCGGCAACCGTGGAAAGCCACTCTCCCGCCGAAGCCGTGCCACCTGTAGCTGGCGATGGAGACATCCAGACGGCACCTCAACCGCAAACCGGCACTCCGGAGGCAACAGATCCCGTACCGCCCGACGTCACCGCGGCCGACGAGCCCGAGGCTGTTGAGGAAGCGCCTCCGCCGCCCCCTACCCGCGAAGAGATCCTCGCCCAACTGGCTGCTGCTGCTACAACGGGTGATACCCTCTTCATACACGCCTATGCGCTCCATGGAAACCTGGAGCCGATCCGTGTGGTGTCAGATATTTTTGCCGGGGAAGACATTCAGACATTCCCGGCGCGCCCCTACTGGGTGGCTCAGCACCATGCCATGCGATTGGATTTTCTGGATGAGATCATTCTGAGAGGCAGTCTTGCCAGAATGGTGCTTCTTTTCAACGGACATGTCATTGACGATTTCTCCGACTTCTACTCAGACGGCTCGGAAGTGCTTATTACCAGGGATCTGCTGATGCAGCACGACATGTTTGAAATTGCCGATGACGATCCTTTCACCGAGCTGGACCCGCCCCGTACCATTGTCGACCGACCGCGTTTTTCACCCTGATCCCGATAGATACTATTCCATGAATTCAGAACAGGCCAGGGAGCGGGTCAGTGAACTCCGCACGCTCCTTACCAAAGCCAACGATGCCTATTATCAGGAAGCCGCGCCTCTGATGTCAGACAGGGAATACGACCAGCTCATGGAGGAGTTGCGCCGTCTTGAGGAGGAACACCGGCTTTTTTCACCTGATTCACCAACCGAGCGTGTAGGAGGAGAGCCGACCAGGGAATTCCCGACGGTGACACACCCCGTGCCAATGCTGAGCCTTTCCAACACATACAGCCGGGAAGAGGTGGATGACTTTGACCGGCGTGTCAGGAATCTGCTTGGTCATGACAACTACAGCTACATGGCCGAACTCAAATACGACGGCATGGCCATCCGCCTTCGGTATGACAACGGGCGGCTGGCTCTTGGGGCCACGCGCGGCGACGGTACCCAGGGAGACGACATCACCGCCAACATCCGCACCATCCGTGATGTCCCGCTGTCCCTGTCCGGAAACCATCCGCAAGAACTAGAAGTCCGGGGCGAAGCATACATGGAAATGGCTGCTTTTGCCAAACTCAACAGTGCCAGGGAGGAGAACGGTGAAACCGTGTTTGCCAACCCCCGCAACGCCACAGCCGGCACGCTCAAGCTTCAGGACCCCAACACTGTGGCCCGTCGGCCGATCAGAATGTTCGCATACGATCTGCTTCTTGAGGATGACAACCGGGAGCGGACGCAGCAGGAGAAACTGAACATGCTGGATGAATTTGGGTTCCGGGTTTGCGAGCACCGCGCCATGTGCCCGGGAATCGAGGAGGTTCACAAGGTCATTGAAAAGTGGGGCGGATTCCGCAAGGACCTGCCGTACGAAACGGACGGGGTTGTGATCAAAGTGAATGAGGAGCGCTACAGGGAGATCCTGGGACAGACAGCCAAGGCCCCGCGCTGGGCCATTGCCTACAAATTCGAAGCCGAGCAGGCTGTCAGCCGTATCCATGGCATTACTTTGCAGGTGGGCCGTCTGGGCACCATCACTCCCGTTGCCGAATTGGAACCGGTACTGCTGGCAGGCACCACCGTCAAACGCGCAACGCTCCACAACGAGGAGGAGATCCAGAGGAAGGATATTCGTGCAGGCGACCGGGTCATCGTTGAAAAGGCAGGCGATATCATCCCCCAGGTTGTCAATGTTGTGCTCCAGGAGGAAGAAAAGCGCGGCGAACCGTTCCGCATGCCGGAGGAGTGTCCCGCCTGCGGTTCCAAACTTGTGAAACTGCCCGATGAGGTGGCCTGGCGCTGCACCAACAACCAATGTCCGCCACAGGTCCGCAACCGGCTCGAGCACTTCGCCTCACGCGATGCCCTGGACATTGACGGCGTGGGTGAGGCCGTTGTGGATCAGCTCGTGACCAACAACCTGGTGAGCACGTTCCCCGACCTCTACCGTCTCACCGTCGATGACCTCACCCCTCTTGAGCGCATGGGGGAAAAGAGCGCGGCAAACCTGGTCGCATCCATCGGGAAGAGCAGAGAGAAACCCTTTGAAAAAGTCCTGTACGCGTTAGGCATCCGCTTTGTCGGTGTAACCGTTGCCCGCGACCTGGCCCGGGCTTTCCCGTCCGTGGAAGCTCTCATGGAGGCCGGCGAGGAGGAGCTCCTTGCCGTTGATGCAATCGGACCTCGCATAGCCGGCTCTGTGCGGTCTTTTTTTGAGCAGACTGAAAACGGGGAGATGATACGGCAATTGCGGGAACTGGGCCTCACTTTTGAGTCAGAAGAAAAGGCCGCGGCATCCGACAAACTGGCCGGCAAGACGTTTGTGCTGACCGGTACGCTGCCAACCCTGAAACGAAGCGAAGCTAAGGAACTCATTGAAAAAAACGGAGGAAAGACAACCTCTACGGTCAGCAAGAAAACCGATTTTGTGCTGGCCGGAGATGAGGCCGGCAGCAAGCTGGAAAAAGCCCGCGACCTGGGTGTAAAAATCATCCAGGAAAACGAATTTTTTGAGATGATAAAGTGACCGGATTTGTTATTTTACCAATTGTCCTGCATCCAGATGTGCAGCAACGCAGCAATGGATACCTCGTGGAATCCGCATTAGACTGCGGCCATGGAAACACTGATGATATTGGAATCCAAAGAATTTAGACATGAAATTTGAAATTCAGACTGAAGACGATTTCTCCGTAATGACGCTCAAGTCGGAGCGGCTGGACAGCAAAGTGGCCCCGGAGCTCAAGAGCCAGTTCATTGTTCTCGCCAACACACGTGACACCGGACACCTTATTTTGGATCTGGGTGCTGTGGACTTTGCCGACTCCAGCGGTCTTGGTGCGTTGCTGCTGGCCCATCGCCTGTACCGTGACCTGGACCGGAACCTCGTGCTCTGCAACGTGCCGGAGCGCATCCGAAAACTCCTTGAGATCTCCCAGCTGAACAACGTATTCACCATTGCCTCTGACACATCGGAAGGAATTTCCATGGCATCCGAGCCAGCTGAGTAGACTGGATGGCCGGGTCCTGATTAATCACCCTGCCCCCATTATCCCGCATTAATTTATTATTACATGGGACTTACGCTAATTGACCTTCTGGTCATTATCCTTTATTTATTACTGTGCGTCGTCATCGGAATCAAAGCGGGCGGGCGACCCACCGATTCCACCTCCTATTTCAAGACCGACGGCAAGGTACCCTGGTGGGCCGTTTCCCTGTCGGTAGTAGCCACCGAGACCAGCATGCTCACGGTGATCTCGATACCGGCCGTTGCCTACCTTGGCAGTTTCGTATTCCTCCAGATCGTTTTCGGATACATGCTCGGGCGCATTGTCGTTGCCTGGCTCATTCTACCGTCTTATTTCAAGGGTGAGCAGAAAACCGCCTACACCTTTTTCAACGAGCGGTTTGGCCCCGGCTTCCAGCGCCTGATATCCATTGTATTCCTGATTACGCGCCTTCTGGCGGACGGGGTTCGCCTGTTTGCCGCAGCCATCCCCATCAAGGTGATCACCGGCTTGGATTATCCCATATCCATCTCCATCATCGCGGCGCTGACGCTGGCCTACACCTATTATGGCGGTCTCAAATCCGTGATTTGGATAGACGTGCTGCAGCTGGCCGTGTACACTTTCGGCGGGGCTTTCGTGATCTGGTACGCCGGAACCTACATCGTGGAACCGCTCATCCCGATGCTTTCCGACGCCGGGAAACTGACTGTCATCGTGTGGCCCGAGTCGGTCTCTTTCGCTTTCACGGAAACCTATAACATCATAGGGGCCATCATTGGCGGCATGTTCCTGTCCATGGCCTCACACGGGGTCGACCACCTCATGGTGCAGCGCCTTATGGCCTGCGGCGAGCTCCGAAAGGCCCAGACGGCCATCGTAGCCAGCGGATTCTTCGTGCTCATCCAGTTTGTGCTTTTCCTTTTTGTGGGGATGGCGATCTACGCCTATTACAACGGTTTGTCCATAGCCGAACTGGGTCTCACACAGGCCGACGAGGTGCTCCTCAAATTCATCAACGAGGAGATTCCGGTGGGTATCGCCGGGCTGCTCATCGCCGGTCTTTTTGCCGCCGCCATGAGCACCCTGAGCAGTTCGCTTTCGGCACTCTCCTCATCCACCCTCTTTGATGTATTCCCAAAACTGTCGGAATCACCGAATTCCATGAAGATATCCCGCGGTTTCACGCTGATGTGGACCTTTGTCTTCATCCTTTTTGCCGTCTCGTTTACAAGTACGGACAATCCGGTGATCGAGCTTGGACTGGCCATTGCCGGCTTCACGTATGGCGGCTTGCTCGGGGCATTCCTGACCGGCCGGTACACCGCAATCGATCGCACGAGCGCCACTATTGCTCTGTTTGTTTGCGTTTTCACCATGGCAGCCATCATATTTTTGGGAAATATCGCCTGGCCATGGTATACTTTTATCGGCGTCTCCCTATTTTTCACCGCAGCGACTGTATCACACGGGATCCGCCGGCTGGCCGGTTCCTGAACCAATCCGGATTTTTGAACATCATATCCTGTACTTATGGGTTTCCTGGATAAGCTGGGGCTGAACAGAAAGAAAAAGGCGTTCGTCCCCTTCACATTGGAGAAAAAGAAGAAGGACGATGTCCCGAAATTTTTCAACAGGAACAATGTGCTCAAGATAGTCCTGAGTTTGGGGTTCCTTATCCTGATCATAGCCCTGTACCCGAAAACACAGATTCAAGAGGCATCATACAGCATTGGCGAACCGTGGCGCGACGATGACCTCATCGCCCCGTTCACTTTCAGCATTTTGAAGCAGGATGAGGAGATCCGTGCCGAAATGCGGGAAATCCGCGAAAACACCAGCCCGATTTTCCTGCTCGACCACCATGCCGAAAACCGTGCCTTGCAGCAGCTCGACTCACTTTTCGCCAGCCTGACCATGGTCCTTGACGCCTATGCCGACTGGCGGGAATCGCGCATGCTCGAGTCAGGCCAGCAGGTACTTGACGACAGCCTCTTCTACATCAGGACCCGTAACCGGTCGGGCATTGCACTCGATGAAAGCACCTGGGAGCCACTGCTCGAGCGTCATGCCAATGACCGCCTGTTCGGCCCGGCAGATGATCCCTCGCACAGGCCATTTGCCATGGAACTGGAAAGCGTGGTGCACGGCCTGCTGCGCACCCTCTTCAGGGACGGTATCATCGATGTCCCAAAAGAGCAGATCACCACAACGGACATAACCATCCGTGACCTTCGCGATCGCACAGAGCGTGAAGAGGCCCTGCAAACAGTGCGCACGCTCCGCGAAGCCAGGGACTTTGCCCGGATGCGAATGTCCCGCCAGTTTGAAGACGAGCTGGTCCGCTCCGCGATGCATCTCTTCAACAGTGTTGCCGAACCCAACCTTCTGTTCCGCGAGGAGGATACCGAAGAGAGGATCCAGGATCGCATTGACCGCATATCCACGACAAAGGGGGCTATTTCTGCCGGTCAAACCATCATCCGGCGAGGCGATATCATCACCCCGGACCGCCACATCGTCCTGCAAAGCCTGGCCCGTGCCCGCGCCGAGCGTGCCAGTGACATTGAGATCTGGAGCAAATACACCGGTGAGACCATCCTGGTGATCGCCGTGTTTCTGATCTTCTTCCTCTACCTTTTCCTGTACCGGCGGTCCATCTTCGACAACAACCCCATGCTGTTGCTGGTGTACCTGACCATTGCACTGGTCTACACCATCGGGGCGTTTGTGGCAAGAGTCGACGAACTCTCCGCCTACCTGGTTCCGTTCGCCATCGCCCCCATTCTGCTCACCATCATTTTCGACTCGCGGGTCGGACTCATGACCACTACGCTGATCGCCCTGTTGGCCGGTCTCATGTTCGGCAACAGCTTCGAGTTTGTAGTGGCCACGGTAACCGCTTGCAGCATAGGTGTCTACTCGGTGCGCGATATCAAAGACCGCAGCCAGTTCTACCTGACCACGCCCGGCCTCATCTTTTTCTCCTACGCGTTGGTTCTCTTCGGTTTCACGCTTACCAAAGTGGGTGGATGGAGCATCTACTTTGACAACCTGCCTTTCCTGGCTGGCAACGCCGTGGGCATTTGGCTCACCTACCCGTTGATCCTGCTCATCGAAAAGGCGTTCCGCATCACAACCGACGTCACCCTGCTGGAACTCAGCGACACCAACAAGCCCATCCTGAAGCGTCTCATGCTCGAGGCTCCCGGAACGTTCCACCACAGCCTCCAGGTAGCCAACCTGGCCGAGGCGGGAGCTGCCGGCATTGGCGCCAACTCCCTGCTGTGCCGGGTGGGTGCGCTCTACCATGATATCGGCAAGATGGAGAAGCCCCAGTATTTCGTTGAAAACCAGATGAGTGGCAACGCCCACGACAAGCTGAAGCCCCGGATGAGTGCCCTGATCATCAAAAACCACGTAGATTCCGGGGTAAAGATGGCCAAAGAGATTGAGTTGCCTGACGTGGTCATCGACTTCATCCGCACGCACCACGGCACCTCGCTCATCCGCTACTTCTATGAGAAGGCCATGAACGAGTCGGGCAACGAGCAGGAGATCCAGGAAGAGGACTTCCGTTACGACGGCCCCATACCCAACAGCAAGGAAACCGGCATCCTGCTGCTGGCCGATGGTGTGGAAGCAGCCTCCCGTTCCATGTCAGACCATTCCTACCAGAAACTGGACAACCTGGTCAACCGCCTTGTCGACGACCGACTGGCCGAAGGCCAGCTCAACAACTGCGCCCTGACCCTCAAAGACCTGAAAGTGATCAAGGATGTGTTCACCCGCATTCTGCAGGGCATGTACCATGGACGCATCAAGTATCCGGGACAGGAAGAGGAAGAGGCCGCTGATAGCGCCGAAGAAGTAAAACCCGGCGCATCGGCGTCATAACCACTGCCACTCCATGAGCCACTTCAACAAGGAGCTCCAACAGTACCTGAACTTCCTCAAGATTGAAAAGGGGCTGTCTCAAAATTCGCTGGAGTCATACAAGCGCGACATCAGCCGCTACCTTGATTTCATCGGCCGGGATACAGGCATGGGTGACCTTGCCGGTATCACACTTGAGCACATCGAGTCGTTTCTTCAGGAGCTGCTGGCGCTGAACCTTTCCGTGAGTACCATATCGCGCAACATCTCTTCCATTCGCGGCTTCCACCAGTTCGCAATGATGGAGCGATGGTGTCCCGCAAACCCGGCCGAGCTGATTGAACTGCCCAGGAAGGGACGCAAGCTGCCGGATGTGCTTGACCAGCAGGAGGTGGTGGCGCTGCTGGAAGCACCTGACCGGTCCGACCCGCTCGGCAAGCGCGACGCCGCTGTACTGGAGCTGATGTACGCCACCGGCCTGCGCGCCTCCGAAACCGTAGACCTGGAGACTGACCAGCTGATAACCGAACTGCAACTGCTGCGGGTCATCGGCAAGGGCAACAAGGAGCGGCTTGTTCCCGTGGGCGGCATGGCCATGAAAGCCCTGGACGACTACCTCCGCAACGCCCGTCCCTTCCTAAGGAAAAGCGCGAACGATGCCAAAAACCGGCTCTTCCTGAGCTACCGCGGCAAACCACTCACGCGCATGAGCCTTTGGCACATTGTCACCGGGGCAGCCCGCAATGCCAATCTCACAAAACAGATCCACCCCCACACGCTCCGGCACTCCTTTGCCACGCACCTGCTGGAAGGCGGCGCCGACCTCAGGGCCGTTCAGGAGATGCTCGGACACGTATCCATCCTCACCACTGAAATTTACACCCACATCGACCGTTCCTTCCTTGAGGAAGTCCACAAGTCGTTTCACCCAAGAGCCTGATCCCTGTCATGATCCCCAATATCAAAGCGCCCGAAGTGGTGCAATCCATCCAGTGGAAAGAAGACCATCTGCGCATCATCGACCAGACCTACCTCCCACGCCGTGAGTTTTTCCTCGATATCTTTGAAGTAGGGCGCGTATGGGAGGCCATCAGGGCACTCCGGGTCCGGGGAGCCCCTGCCATTGGCATCGCTGCGGCCTACGGGGTTTACCTGGGTGTCAAAGACCTGCCCGAGGACGATATGCAGCCTTTCCATATCGACGTAGAAGGCATCTGCGAATACCTTGCCACGGCCCGGCCCACTGCAATCAACCTGACCTGGGCGCTTGACAGGGCCGCGCGGCTTGCCCGCGAAATGGAAAACGAACCCGTCGCAAAGGTGAAGGAGGCCTTGCTGGAACTGGCCAAATCCATCCACGAAGAAGATAAACGCATCTGCGCCGATATCGGAAAAATAGGCCAGGAACTAATCCCCGATGTTGCCGGCATCCTAACACACTGCAACACCGGCAGTCTGGCAACCGGGCAGTACGGAACCGCCCTGTCTGTGATTTATCACGCCCATCTTGGCAAGAAGAATATCCTCGTCTGGGTGGATGAGACCCGCCCCCTGCTCCAGGGCAGCCGTCTGACGGCATGGGAGCTGGAGAAGACCGGCGTGCCGCACCGGCTGATCACCGACTCAATGGCGGCATGGGTGATGAAAGAGAAGGGGGTGGATCTGGTAGTGGTCGGTACGGATCGCGTGGCGCGCAACGGCGACACGGCAAACAAGATCGGCACCTACGGGCTGGCAATACTGGCCAGGCACCATGGCATCCCTTTTTATGTGGCGGCACCCGTATCCTCCATCGACTTCAATGTCGCATCCGGTAAGGAGATCCCGATCGAAGAGCGCGATGCCTCAGAAGTGCGGGCCATCGGCAAACAGCAGGTGGCGCCGGCTGAAACGCCCGTCTACAACCCGGCATTTGACGTAACCCCGCATAAACTGATCACGGCATTTATCACCGAGAAGGGCGTGGTGAAACCAGATTTTGAGAAAAACCTGGAAAAGATCAGGCCTCGACAGGATTGAGATCTGCTACGGCGCAGACTTCAAGGAATTTTTCGTAACCCTTGCCTGCCCTGATGATCACCGGATCATCCTTGGACATATCCACAATGGTGGAGGGCTCCACGATCAACGGCTGTTCATTGTCGATGATCAGGTCTACCTGCTTTTCAAAACGCCGGAACAGCTCCAGGCGGTCATCCGTGCCGTTGCCTTTGGAGCCCTCGTAGTCGGGATGGCGGGCGGTTGTGGCGATGAGCGGATTGCCCAGCTGCTCAACAAGTTTCTGGCAGATGGGGTAGTCGGGAACGCGAAAACCAATAGTCTGCCGCCTGGGGTTGAGCAGCAGCTTGGGCACTTCCTTTGTGGCCGGCAGCACAAAGGTGTAAGGCCCCGGGATCAGCTTCTTGATCACCTTGAACTGGTTGTCACCCAGCCGCGCAAATTTGGAAATTCCGGTCAGGGAATCACAGATCAGGGTCAGAAGATGGTCCAGTTTGAGCTGGCGGATCATCCGGATGCGCTCTATGCCTTTTTTATTAGCGTAACTGCAGGCAAGCGCGTATTGCGTATCAGTTGGAAGTATGGCAATGGCACCGCCGCGAAGATCATCGGAAATTTCGAAAATCCGCTTCTGGTGAGGCGTTTCGGGATGCAGTTTTATCTTTTCTGCCATGGTTTCCTCCTTTTTTAAGTGTTGGAAAAACAGAAATGATTCCGCCAGTGAAGGAGAGGCGGGATACCGGGTCTGGCGGCACCCCGCATTCTCATCCAATATAATAATGACCGGGAAAATTACCGATCAGCGGCCTCAGGAAAATTACTCCTGATGCTCTGGCCAACCTCGTCACTCTCCGATTCATGCTCAGTGATGTATTCAAAGCGGGACCTGAACTCCGAGACAGGAATATCGATCACTTTTGCATACTTGGCCAACTGCTCATCATCCTTGAAATCATCGTGATTCAAACGGATCATGTACTGCTTGGCAATGGCAAACGACATGGAGTTCACCTCTACCATGCGGATGCGGGTTTTTCCAGTCTCTTTGTCCAATATATCCTTGAAGTACATCGGAACGAAGTGACCGTTCTGGATGGAAACCATTGCAGCTGTACCGCCTTTGACAATGAACTCTACCGCGGAGAATCCGAGGTCGCGGGTGTACTCCATGTCAAACGGGATGGGATCGGCGCAACGCAGTTCGTAACCGATGTTCTTGGCCACGATGGTAACCTTGTAATTGAGTTCGTCCAAACGCTTCTTGACCTCTTTCTTGAGAATATCGCCGATGTTCAGCTCGGCAAAACGAAGGTTGTCGTGCTCGTCGCGCTCCAGATCGGCCAGGCCATCCAGTTCGGCGGGGTTGAGCCGCTCGACAAGGCCTTCTGCCAGGATCACGACGCCGTTGTCCTGACCCAGTGACTTGCGCTTGATGATGGAGCCGACCAGGATATCCACAAGTTTCTTCAGGGGAATCTTCTCCTCTTTGAACTCTTCGGGGATCAGGGTCAGGGTTGCGCCAGAAGATTTGCCGATGCCAAGGGCAAGGTGTCCGGCTTTGCGGCCCATGGAAACCACGAAATACCAGCGTGAAGTGGTTCTTGCATCCACCATAAGGTTTTTGATAACTCCCACGCCCACGTGGCGGGCAGTCTGGAACCCGAAGGTCGGGATACCGAATGGCAAGTCAAGGTCATTGTCAATGGTCTTTGGCACGTGTACCACGCTGATGGCCCCGTTGGAGGCCTCCTCAACGGTTTTTGCACTGAAAGCCGTGTCGTCACCGCCAATGGTGACCAGCTTGTCGATGCCCAGGCCCTCGAGTGTTTTGATAACGGTCTGCAGGTCCTCTTTTTTCTTGGTGGGGTTGTCACGGGCAATGCCGATGAACGAACCGCCCTGGAAATGGATACGGCTTACCTTGTCTATGGTCAGAGGCTCAATGTGCGAGGTATCGCCACGCATGATCCATTTGAAACCGTCTCTGAGTCCAAATACTTCGTAGCCGTGCTGGATGGCACGTATGGTAGCAGCTCCAATAACACTGTTGATGCCTGGTGCCGGTCCGCCGGCAACGAGAATGGCCAAACGCTTGGGTTTTGACATATTTAATCCAATATTTTGTTCGGGTTGACATGACAGCCAGTCCACTGTCACGGATAATTCAAATTCTGTAACCGTACAGATCAACCGATGTGGTCGTTCTGTCATTTGCTGAAATTACCTGAAGGCCTTAAAATAGGATTATCCTGAGGCAAACGGTACTGTTTTTTTTCTTGTTATTATGTATCAGCGGTCATAAAAAACAGTTTTTTGATTAATTTTTAATGAAAGAATGAGGTGACATTATGAAATCCATTCGCTGGCTCGGACATTCCACTTTCATCATAACAACCGCATCAGGTT
The DNA here is from genome assembly GCA_007132975.1 of Balneolales bacterium. Taxonomy (GTDB): domain Bacteria; phylum Bacteroidota; class Rhodothermia; order Balneolales; family Natronogracilivirgulaceae; genus SKNL01. Next base: position 11,907 of record SLNO01000058.1, on the reverse strand, counting down.
TAAACATTCTCATTGACCCGTTCCTGCAGGGCAACCCGGTAACTCCTGAAAACTGGAAATCTCCTGACAAGGTTGACGTAATCCTGGTGACACACGGGCACGATGACCACGCCGCCGACACCATCCCGCTTGCAAAGAAAACAGGCGCGCGTGTCGTTTCCATTGTGGAACTGTCAGGTTTGCTTAAGAAAGACGGTTTACCGGAGGATCAGGCCGTGGAGATGAACAAGGGTGGAACAGTGGACCTGGACGGGGTGAAAGTCACCATGACCAATGCCAACCACTCCAGCTCATGGAAAGGTACCTATGCAGGAGACCCGGCCGGATTCATCCTGCATCTGGACGGCAAACGCCTCTATCATGCAGGCGACACCAATATCATGCCCGATTTTGAGATCTACGGACGGATTTACCATCCTGATGTATCCATCCTCCCGATCGGTGACCATTATACCATGGGTCACAAAGAGGCGGCCCATGCTGCGGCCATGCTGGGATCCCCCATCGCCATACCCATGCACTACGGAACCATGCCTGTACTCACCGGCTCACCCGAAAAATTCCGGGAACGGGTTGACAAGCTCACAAAAGGAAAGACCAAAGTAGTTGTACCCGAACCGGGAGAAGACTTTGCAGGCCAGCTATCCTGATCAGGGCAGGTGGTACAGCTTGTCGTAGCTGCCTGAAGCTTCCATCATCAGATAGACCAGTACACCGGTAACGGATACGTACATCCAGACGGGCCAGGTCCATCTCGCTATTTTTCTGTGCCTGTCGTAATCCTTGCGAACGGCGCGATACATGGTCAGAAGGATCATGGGCAGGTTCACCATGGCAAGTATTATGTGCGATATGAGTATGCCGAAGTAAACGGGGCGGATCCAGCCGGTTCCGTCGTAACCGACCGAACCTACCTGATAGTGGAATATCAGATAACTGACAAGGAATAGTGCTGATACCGCAAATGCCGACCACATCATACGCATGTGTGCCGAGATGTTTTTCCTCTTTATGAACAGGAAGCCGGCCAGCAGGAAAAGTGTGGCAATACTGTTAAGGACGGCATTGAGCTGGGGAAGGTCTGTAAGTGAAATCATCGGTTGGCAAGTGGTTGGATACGGTGGCAGGATCAGTTTGCAGGACAGGTTGGGCGGTCATCGGAAATGAGTGTGAATTTAGCGGAAAAACGAAAAAAAAGCGCCCTTTAGCGGTAAAAAAATTCTTACGGAATGCCCACCATCGACTTGCATATCGATTCAGGAAAAAGCAAGCGGGGAATCTATGCATGAAATTTTAAAATTATATGAAATCGTGATCTTTTTTCTTTTTTTTAGCAGTCGATTTGGAGTATCTTTACTGCTTAAATACGCTTGCTATGGCAGGCGTGCCGGGTTAAGGAGCACCAACTCTGAAATAGAGCCAAGCAAGTCCTGTTGCTAAAAACGTCACTCCTTGACCGTCAGATTCTCAGGTACATATCAGAACACGAAAAAGCTGTCTTTATATGGCGCAGATTTTCCCTGAATGGGTGAACAGCATACCAAAACGGCTGCAACTTGCAACCATTATCATAGTAACTGGCATTATTTTCGGTTTCTGGTATTTCGGATCACCGGAATATCTGGAAGTAGGATACGCACCCAACCAACCGATCCCCTACAGCCACAAGTTCCATGTCGCCGAGCTGGGCCTTGACTGCCAGTACTGCCATGGATCGGCCTGGGTCTCTGCCGTGGCCGCCATCCCGTCCACAGAAACATGCATGACCTGCCACGAGTATGTAGCCGTTGACAGCGAAGCGCTTCAACCATTGCGCGACAGCTGGGAAACCGGGATGCCCGTTGAGTGGATCCGTGTGCACGACGTGCCGGATCATGCCTATTTCAACCACTCGATCCACGTGAATGTCGGCATAGGGTGCGCCACCTGCCACGGCCGGGTGGATCGCATGGAAGTTGTGATGAAAACCGAGTCGATGAGCATGGGGTGGTGCCTCGACTGCCACAACAACCCTGCCCCCCATCTTCGTCCGGTTGAAGAGGTCACGAATATGGCATGGGAGCCGCCTGACAACCACTACCAGTTTGCCCAGATGGTCATTGAAAAGCGCAACATCCATGCGCCCATCTACTGCAACGCCTGCCACCGATAGGCCAATAGTCCATCCACACTTCGATTTTCAACACTGTCACAGAATATGGGAAAAGAGCAACAGCAAACGTATTGGCGCAGCCTTAACGAATTAGCACAGAATGAGGAATACCGCAAGTTTGCAGAGCGTGAATTCCCGGAGAATGCCACCGAACTGAGTGACGGCGTCTCCCGCAGAAACTTCCTCCAGATCATGGGGGCTTCCGTTGCCCTGGCCGGGCTTGCCGCATGTCGCAAGCCGGTACAGAAGATATTGCCCTACACCCGGCAGCCGGAACACATGGTACCTGGAATCCCGCTTTACTACGCATCTGCGGCACCTTTCCGCGGTACCCTGAATGGCATCGTTGTCGAAACGAACGAGGGCCGGCCCACCAAGATCGAGGGCAATGACCTCCACCCTGGCAGCAATGGCCGCACCAACGTCCGGCAGCAGGCAGCCATCCTCGAACTCTATGATCAGGACCGCTCTCGCCGGGTCAGGCGGAACGGCGAAAGAAGCAGCTGGGACGATTTCACAGAATTTTGCCGCGGCCATTTCTCCGATACGGGCCGCAGGGTGGCCTTTATCAGCGAGGCCTCTTCCTCCCCCACACTGGACCGGCTTCGCAGCAGGGCGCTGGACACATTTCCGAACGCCCGCTGGGTGACCTTCGAAACGTTCAATGATGAGTCGGTGAGCACCGGCACCGGGATGGTCTTCGGCCGACGGCTGCGCCCACTGTACCATTTTGACAAGGCACGGGTCACGCTATCCCTGAACGACGATTTCATGCAGGATAGTGACAATGATGTGGCCTACATCGGCGCTTTTGCCGAAAGCCGCGCCCTTCCAGATCCGGACGCCCATCCATCCCGCCTTTACATGGCCGAGAGCAACTACTCGCTCACCGGATCCAACGCCGACCACCGCCTCAGGATCAAGTCATCCGAGATCCCCCTGTTCACGTTCGCACTGGCAGCCCGTCTGTCAGAAAGCGTGAGCGGACTGGAGGCCTACGCCGGCTACAGCAATGCCTTTAGCGACCACAGCTGGATAGCGGTGCTTGCCGAGGAGCTGCTCAGCAACCGCGGCCAGGCCATCATCACTGCCGGGGCGGAACACGACGCCGCAGTGCACGCCACCGTGCATGCCATGAACCTGGCGCTCGGCAATGTTGGTCAAACCGTATCCTACCTGGACGTGCCCTACATCGCCGAACAGGATCAGAACCATGCCTTCCGTGAGCTGGTCGATGATATGAAAGCCGGTTCATTCGATACCGTAGTCATGATCGGCACCAACCCGGTCTACTCGGCACCGGCCGACCTGGACTTCAAAGGCGCCCTTGACGGCGTGGCTGAGAGCATCCATCTCTCGCTGCACTACGACGAGACATCCCGTGCATCGACCTGGCATGTGAACCGCGCCCATTTTCTGGAAACATGGGGCGACGGACACTCTTGGACCGGGATCCGTTCTGTCATCCAGCCCATGATCCAGCCACTCTTCGACGGCAAAAGCGAAATCGAGTTGCTTGCCGCTGTTTTGGATGGTGAAGATTCGGGTGGATATGAACTTGTCAGGGATACGTGGAGGAACCTGCTTGGCGGCGGTTTTGAAAGCAGCTGGAACGAGGTGCTCCATGACGGGCTTCAGAAAGAAACAAGCTACCCCGAGGTTGGAGTGACCCAGGCATCCGCCTTCCGGTCCCTGTCGGCAGAATTCCTCGTTGTTCGCCGCGAAGAGCCTTCCGATGCAGTGGAACTGGTGGTGAATGCCGATCCGAAACTCCATGATGGCCGCTTTGCCAACAATGGCTGGCTGCAGGAGCTGCCCGACCCCATGACCAAAATCACATGGGACAACGTGGCGCTTCTCTCACCCAATACCGCCGAACGCTTCGGAGTACCGCCGACCAGAAAATTCGGCGATCCCGAGCAGCAAGTGATCCGGATTACCACCCCCGGCGGGGCGGAGACCGAGATCGCGGCATGGGTGCTTCCGGGACACGCGGACAACAGCATCACCATCTATACCGGCTACGGTCGCCAGAACATGGGACGCGTTGCGGATCAGGTGGGCGTAAACACTTACAATCTACGCAGTTCTGACCATCGTCTGTTCACGACCGGAGTGGAGGTGAGCAGGGTCGGCCGCACCTATACCATCGCCAGCACCCAGGACCACCACAGCCTGGAGGGACGTCCGCACGTGCAGGATGCCGACCTGCTTTACTACCGTGAGAACCCGACATTTGCGCAAGAAGCGGTATATGTGCCCGGAATATTCGGTGACAGAGAGCATCCCGTTTCCCTGTTTTCGGACAAGGTCTTTCCGGACCATGAGCCGCAGTGGGGCATGGCTATCGACCTCAACTCCTGCATCGGTTGCGGAGTGTGCACCATCGCCTGTCAGGCGGAGAACAACATCCCCGTGATAGGTAAACGGGAGGTGCGCAGAGGACGGGAAATGCACTGGATACGGACCGACCGCTATTTTGCAGGCGATGACAGGGGCAACCCCAAGGTGATGCACCAGCCTGTACCCTGCATGCACTGTGAGAACGCTCCTTGCGAGCAGGTCTGCCCCGTGGCTGCCACCACACATAGTGATGACGGCCTCAATCAGATGACCTACAACCGGTGCATCGGCACGCGATACTGCGCCAACAACTGTCCGTACAAGGTCCGTCGCTTCAATTTCTTCAATTACTCCAGGGAGTACCTCACAACCGGCGACGATCCCGAGATCATACAGATGGCCATGAATCCGGATGTCACCATCCGGTTCCGCGGAGTGATGGAAAAATGCACTTACTGCGTGCAGCGCATCAGCAGGGCAAAAATCGATACAAAAAACCGCACCGGCGACTCGGTCAAGCCTCCCGACGGCTCGGTCAAGACCGCTTGTCAGCAGGCATGCCCTGCCAATGCCATCACTTTCGGCGACCTGACAGATGACAAGAGCGTCGTATCGCTAGAGAAAAGAAAAGACCGCAACTATGTGATGCTCGAGGAGCTGAATGTCCGCCCGAGAACATCCTATCTTGCCAAAATACGAAATCCAAACCGGGCCCTGTCCGACCAATCATAAGCAACCGTTTCCAGCAGAAAAAACTTCACAATACATGAGTCAGAATACTGCAACTGTGCCGGATGAGCAATTGGTGAAAGGCAATCATGATTTTGCCAGCATCACCAAACTGATCAGTGACATACCTCAGCAAAAGACACCCCTCTGGTGGTATATTGCTTTTGGTGTCTCCAACATCCTTCTGGCCGTAATGCTGGCCATGGTGGTTTGGCTGATCTGGGAAGGCATCGGTGTTTGGGGCCTGAATCATCCGGTGGGCTGGGCCTGGGATATCACCAACTTCGTGTGGTGGGTTGGGATCGGTCATGCCGGCACGCTTATCTCGGCGATCCTGTTCCTGTTCCGGCAGGGTTGGCGGACCGCCATCAACCGATTTGCCGAGGCCATGACCATCTTTGCGGTCATGTGCGCCGGCCTGTTCCCTGCCATCCATGTGGGCCGCATCTGGACCATCTACTGGATTTTCCCTCTCCCCAACTCCATGCAGCTCTGGCCCAATTTCAACAGCCCGCTGCTTTGGGACGTTTTTGCCGTATTCACGTACCTGACCGTATCCACCCTTTTCTGGTATGTGGGACTGGTGCCCGACCTGGCTACCATGCGCGACAAGGTAAAGGGTAAGATCTCAAAGATGATCTACGGCGCCTTTGCCCTTGGCTGGACGGGGGGCAACCGCCAGTGGCAGCACTACGAAAAGGCCTACATGATCCTGGCCGGTCTGGCCACGCCGCTGGTTCTTTCGGTTCATACCATTGTATCCTTTGACTTTGCCGTATCCATCATACCCGGATGGCATACCACCATATTCCCTCCCTATTTTGTGGCAGGCGCCATTTTTTCCGGATTTGCGATGGTACTGACGCTCATGATTATCAGCCGCAAGCTTTACGGACTTGAGGATATCATGACGGTGGACCACATAGAGAAGATGAACATCATCATACTGGTAACCGGGATGATGGTCGGATTCGCCTACGGTATGGAGTTCTTCATAGCCTGGTACGGCGGATTCGAGTACGAGAAATTCATTTTTGTCAACCGGGCATTGGGGCCATATGCCTGGGCCTACTGGACCATGATTACCTGCAACGTGGTGGCGCCCCAGTTTTTCTGGGTCAAGAGGTTCCGGCGCAACATTGCCCTGACCTTCGCGCTCTCTATTGTCATCAACATCGGCATGTGGTTTGAGCGGTTTGTCATTGTGGTCTCTTCACTGGCTACAGACTATCTCCCCTCCTCCTGGGGTTACTTCACCCCCACCTATGTGGATGTGCTTACCTATGTCGGTACCTTCGGTCTCTTCTTCACCTTCTTCCTGCTATTCCTGCGGTTCCTGCCCATGGTGGCCATTGCGGAAGTCAAAATGGTGCTGCCACAGGCCAACCCGGCTTATTACAGATCACAGAACGGTCATTCTTCAAAATCGGAATAACCTATGAGCATCAATCATAAAACGTTTGGCGTACTGGCCGAGTTTGCAAATCCGGCGGACCTTATGGATGCCGCTGCGGAAGTGCGTGACGCCGGTTTCAAGCATTTTGACACATACAGCCCGTTTCCCATTCACGGCATGGACGATGCCATGGGCCTGAAACCATCCAAACTGGGATGGATCGTGCTTGGGCACGGCATTCTGGGACTGCTGGGTGGCATCGCCCTTCAGTCGTGGGCCATGAGCATAGCCTATCCGATGCATATCAGCGGCAAGCCGTTCCTGAATTTTCCCGCATTCGTTCCCGTTGGCTTTGCCCTGGTAATTCTGCTGGCTGCCTTCGGTACTTTTATGGGCCTGTTCTTCCTTTGCAAGCTCCCGCGTCTGCATCAGCCGCTGTTCAATTCAGAGCGGATTGTCAAAGCCACCGATGACGGCTTTTTCCTGTGCATTGAAGCCGCCGACCCGGCCTTCTCCGAGAAGAAAACAGTCGAGTTCCTTAAAAAGATAGGAGCCACTGAAATTGAAATCATACCGGAATAGAACTACTGATCCTCACGATCAACACGCCATGGACATACTTTTCCGCCATACGCTTCTGCTTATCATGCTGGCTGCCTTTTTAGGTGCTTGCCGGGGACAGCCGAGCGAAAAGCCGCCCATCCACACACAATACAACATGTATTGGCAGGACCGTTTCAACGCCCATCAGGAAAATCCTTTTTTCGAGGACCGCCGTGCCATGCGGATGCCAGTGGAAGGCACAGTGGCGCGCGGCCTCCTGGAAAACGACCTGGCCTTCTTCCAGGGAATTAATCAGGATGGCAGTTATGTGGACCGGATTCCGGTGGATGTGACCCGCTCGTTCCTGCTGCAGGGCCAGCACCAGTACAATATATTCTGTACAGCCTGCCACGGCGGCGTGGGTGATGGCAACGGGCCTGTCTCCGACTACGGTTACATTGCCGCATCCCTGCTGACAGAAAACGCCAGGAATATGCCAGACGGCGAGATCTACAGCGCTATCTATAATGGTGTCCGCACCATGAACTCCTACCGTCACCAGATCAAGGCAGAAGACCGCTGGGCCATCGTGGCCTATGTGCGCGCACTTCAGCTCAGCCAGGACGCCGGCGAAGAGCACCTGCAACAGCTCAATCTTGATCCCGGACAGTTCGCTTCCGCCCCGCAACCATAACGTGAACCGCACCAAATTGCTGGAAACCAAAAGACTTTACCCATAATCGCGCAACCCATGAGCATGGATCACCACCATACCTCGCTTACCGACCAGCTGACCTTTCCTGAGGACAACAGAATAGCCACTGCGTTTTTTGGTGCCGGTTTTGTCGGTATTGCACTGAGTCTGATCGGTCTATTTGTCAACACCGAGCAGTTTTTCTTCTCCTATCTCACCAGCTTCACATTTATTGCAAGCCTGGTACTCGGTGCTCTGTTTTTCGTGATGCTTCAGCATATTACGCGATCAGGATGGAGCGTGGTACTGCGGCGCATACCCGAAACAATGTCATATCAGCTGCTGTGGCTGGGTGTGCTTTTCATCCCCATACTGTTTGGAATGCAATTCCTGTACGAGTGGACTCGTCCCGAACTTATTGCAACCGACGAACTCATACAACACAAGCAGCCTTACCTTAATATTCCATTCTTTGTGATACGGAATGTGATCTATTTTGCCGTCTGGGCATTTCTGGCTTACAAGCTGTACAGCAATTCGGTCAAAATGGACCGGCAGGCAAATTCGGATCTCGACCGGCAGCAGCGTGTCATCAGCGCTCCGGGGATCCTGGTTTTTGCCTTCACCGTGGCTTTCGCCTCCTTTGACTGGCTCATGTCCATGGATTCCGGCTGGTTTTCAACCATGTTCCCGGTGTACTACTTTGCCATGAGCGTCCAGACGGTGCTGGCGGTAGTGGTGGTACTTGTAATCTACCTGTTACGCAAAGGAATGCTGACCAACACCATCAACAATGCACACCTTCATGATCTAGGTGCGCTGCTGTTCGGGTTCACCGTTTTCTATGCCTATATCGCTTTCAGCCAGTTCCTGCTGATCTACTATGCCAACTTCCCCAAGGAAATATTGTGGTTCTATTACCGTTTCGAGGGGAGCTGGATCTTCCTGGCGTACCTGTTTCTGATTGGCCGTTTTGTGCTGCCGTTCGTACTGCTGCTGGGAAAGAAAGCCAAAACCAACCACAAATTACTTTTTGGTGTTTCTCTCTGGATTATTCTGTTGCAGTTCCTTGAGTTGTACTGGATCGTGATGCCCATCCTGCATCAGGGTTCCATCACTTTCCACTGGCTGGACCTGGCCCTGCTGCTTGCCTTTTTCGGGATTTCCGCTGGTCTTTTCTTCCGGCAGTTCTCCCGGCACAGCATGGTCCCGAAAAACGATCCGCTTCTGGCAGAATCACTTAACAAACACTGATCAAATGCATTCCGCCACATCGAATTAGCTGTTGAAAGCGGGAATGCTCAGATATACTCGTTTTGTTCTTATTGACATCTTTAATAACGACAAGCAATGGTGAATGACAATATGGATAAAGGCCGGCAAGATCTTGATAAAGAGATCACCTTCGGAGTTTCCGAAGACAACATCAATCTCAAGACCGTATCATTCTGGATCGTGCTCGGTATCGTTCTGGTGACCATCACCCTCTTCGGCATCTACAACATGTACAATTACAACCAGTTCCTCTCATCGCAGGAGGCGGCAATAAATGCAGAATTCCATGATGCGCAACAGCGCAAAGATAGGGACCACCGCATGCTCAATTCTTTTGAGCTTGTGGACGAGGAGAACAGACGCTATCGGATTCCAATCGACAGTGCCATGGCATTGATCGCAATAGACAGATAACAGCATTTTCAATTACCCGGCATTTTTTACCGCCTACAACCGGTTCCCAAACAGTCTTTACTTACACTGATATGAATCAAATCCTGCATGTGACAACTTTCCGGATCATCGCACTCTGCAGCTTCTTGCTGGCAGGCTGGATTCCGGTTCCGCATGCGCACTCACAACACAACGTCCCGCCGGAAGACCTGGCCAATGTCGGCATCACGGAGAAACTGGGTGAATATGTCAGCGGCGATATTCGCCTGGTCAATGAAAAGGGCGAAGTTGTTGTCCTCGAAAAGTACCTGAACAACGGCCGGCCTCTTATGCTGGCCATGGTGTATTTCGAATGCCCCATGCTCTGCAACCTGATATTGCAGGGAATGATGAAAGGGGTCGGTGAGCTGTCATGGCAGCCGGGACGTGAGTATGATATCCTGGTAGTCAGTATCAGTCCAACGGAAACACCAGAACTGGCAATGGCTAACAAACAGATGTATCTGGACCGGCTCGGGAATCACGAAGCTTCCGATGGCATCCATTTCCTGACAGGCACTGAGGAACAGGTTCGGCGATTGGGCGACCAGGTTGGTTTTTACTACCAGTGGAACGAGCAGACGCAGGAATACATGCACGGATCCACACTGATCTTCCTTTCAGAAACAGGTCGTGTTTCGCGATACCTTCATGGCATCGACTACCCGGAACTGATGCTGCGAAATGCGCTTTCCGATGCCGCGCAAGGCCGCATCGGCAGTCCCATTGACAGAATCGTGCTCTACTGCTTCCAGTACGACGCAGCGGCCGGCTCATACGTTCCCGTGGCCGTGAACATAATGAAACTGGGCGGTGCGGTAACACTTCTGGTACTCGGCGTATTCCTGGGCTTCTTTTTTCTGCGGGAGCGCAAGTCGGGCAACAGCAACCCCAGACAGGTTTCAGCCTGACCGAAACAATTGTTATCACCTAACCGAATGACTCGATCCAAGACGATCCAATGAACAGAATCATAGAATACATGCTGCCCCCGCAACGGTCTACCGTTGCCAGCGAAGTGGACAGTCTGTTTACTTTTATCAATGTTGCCGGTTTCATCCTTTTTGCGGGCATCATGATCACCATCCTTATTTTTGTGATCAAGTACCGCCGCAAGTCTGAGGATGACGTCACACCGGTGATTACCCACAACAGCATCCTTGAGGTGACCTGGACGGTCATCCCCATCATATTGATCCTCATTGTATTCAGCTGGGGCTTCCGGGGGTTCCTCAAGCTTTCCAGTCCGCCCTCCGACGCCTACGAGATCAATGTTACGGCAGCATCATGGCTGTGGGAGTTTTCCTACCCAAACGGCGGGACCACTGTCAATGAGGTATACGTGCCGGTGGACCGACCGGTGAAGTTCATAATGCGATCGGATGATGTGCTGCACTCTCTCTATATCCCCGATTTCCGGATCAAGATGGACGTGCTCCCCAACAGGTACACCACCACATGGTTCCAGGCAACATCCACCGGCGAGGCCACCCTCTACTGTACCGAGTATTGCGGCACCGCCCACTCCGACATGCTTGCCACGGTGCATGTCCTTAGCATAGAGGAGTTTGAAGAGTGGCTGGAAACAGGTTTGGAAATAGACGAAGACATGCCTCTGGCGGATCTTGGGCGCCAAACCTACACCAGCGCGGGTTGCAACGCCTGCCATACACTGGATGGCACTGACCGAATCGGCCCCTCCTTCCTGAATCTCTTTGGTTCGGAAAGGGAACTTGTGGATGGGTCTGTTGTTGTGGCTGATGAGGATTACCTGCGGAGGTCCATTCTTGAACCGCAGGCCGAAGTTACCGCCGGCTATCCGAATAATATGCCTTCCTATGCAGGCCGCCTGAACGAGCGCCAGATTGAAGGACTTATCGCTTTTATCAAAGAACTGCAAGACTGACCAAATTATGGCCGAAAGCACAGCAAACACCTTGAAGATCCGTGAATTTCCAATAGAGGAGAATCCGAAGCACACGTATCTCAATGCCGAGAAAGGGATAATGTCCTGGCTAGTTACGCTTGACCACAAGCGTATCGGACTGCTCTACCTTGGCTCAATAACGCTCTTCTTCTTTGTGGGCGGTGTCCTGGCGCTCTTGCTCCGCACCGAACTGCTGACCCCGGCACAGAGTATCATCGACGCAGATACATACAATCAGATCTTCACCCTGCACGGGGCCATAATGATCTTCCTGTTCATCATACCGTCGATTCCGGCGGCCCTGGGCAACTTTTTCCTGCCTATGATGATCGGTGCCAAAGATGTTGCTTTCCCAAGGCTCAATCTGGCCAGCTTCTGGATCTATGTGCTAGGCGCGCTGTTTGCGCTTTATTCCA
>SLNO01000130.1 GCA_007132975.1 Balneolales bacterium | reverse complement strand
GACCCGTGGACCCGTGGACCCGTGGACCCGTGGACCCATGGACCCGTGGACCCGTGGACCCGTGGACCCGTGGACCCGTAAGAAGCCGAAACTGCCAACTTACTAAAAAAACCGCAAATATCTGGTGCAAGTAAGGTCTTTTAACTTCACCGGTACGGGTGGGTAACATGAACTGAAAGAGCTATATTGCACAAGGAGCCCAAGACCAAGGTCGTTATCATTAAAAGATGGTCATCCGTAATTATTCAGGATCCATGATTCCAAAACGTCTCCTGACGATACCGAATGCACTTTCACTGGGCCGGTTTTTTGGCGTGCCTCTGCTTTTTTTGCTGGTCCATCTTGATCAGAAGGCCTGGTTCGTGGGATGGTATCTGCTTCTCGGGTTTACCGATTTCCTTGACGGCAAGCTGGCGCGCCTCTGGAATCAGACCAGCCGTCTGGGGTCCTATCTCGATTCGCTTGGTGATGTGGCTTACTACCTTGCCACGGCCTGGTTCTTTTTGCGGCTGTTCCCCGGCTATCTGCAGCCTAATACCATCTGGATCGCCTTGCTGCTCGCGACGGCCGGTGCGGCGATTATTGCCTCCTGGTATCATTGTGGAAGGGTGACTTTTGTGCATACATGGCTCAATCAGGCGAATGGAGCAATCGTGGTGGCAACATTTGTTCTCTCTTTCTTCATGGATACGACCTATCTGATCCGAATCGCGCTGCTGCTTCTGATTGCCGGTTTTATCGAAATTTTCCTGATGTTCTACTGGTACGGTCGGGTACATCCGGATACGAGGACGATTCTCCACTTGCAGGAATCTGAGTCCTGAAAAGTGCAGCCAGTCAAGTGCTACCTGCCAGATATCTGATAACCGGTCAGTATTGAGCCTGGCGCCCGCGCAGGATGCTCCGGCTGTCGTTATCGGCGCCGGTTCGGAGCGAAAGACCCACCACAAGGGTGTCGCCGACCGCCAGGTTGCCTCGCAGTATTTCGGTATGCATGCCGTCGGTCAGTCCCGTACGCACGGAAACATGTTCAATGCGGTTGTTTCGAAGGACGAATACGCGTCCATCCTCTCCCTCGTCCGCACCTGATGCTTCGCTGCCTTCACTTTCTGTGGTTCCATCGGTACCTGACGCGCCACCGCCAGCTGTCTGCACTTCGGTGGAGCCGCCGGTTCCGTCACGGTCCGCATCCACCCCGGAAGGGATCAGGTTGTCCGGCAGCCGTGCGCGCAGCGCCGTATTGCGAACGCGCATCACGTCATCTTTTTTGGCTGTGATGACGGAGACTTCGGTGGTCATGCCGGGTTTGAGCAGCATTTCGCTGTTGTCCACGGCGATGATGGTTTCGTAGTGGACCACATTGTCTTCCATGATGGGGGCGTTGCGGACCTGGATCACTTCTCCTTCAAAATCACGGTCACGGAACGCATCCACCCGGAAAAGGACCCGCTGTCCGTCGGCCACCTGGCCGATATCGGCTTCGGAGACATTGGCGTAGATGTGCATGTCGCTCAGGTCGGTGGCGATTTCAAACAGGACCGGCGCGCTGAGGCTGGCCGCCACGGTCTGCCCCACATCCACGTTGCGGGAGATGACCATGCCATCGGTGGGGGAGGTGATGGTGCACCGGTCAAGTTCGCGCTCGGCGCGTTCTAGGGCGTGACGCCGCACGCGCACCTGAGCTTCTGCCTGACGCAAAGTGGCGCTGGCCTGATCCACTTCGGAAGGGGCGATGAACTGCTGGGCGCGCAGTTCCTGCACACGCTCCCAGTTCATGCGGGCCAATTCGAGTCCGGCCTCGGCCGATTCCAGTTCCGCCCGCGCTGAACTTACCGCGGCAGCGAACGTGGAAGGGTCGATCTGTGCGATAATCTGCCCCCGTGTGACACGCGCGTTGAAATCCACCATGATATCCTCGATGATGCCCGAGACCTGGCTGCCGACCGTCACTTTCTGCACCGGTTGCAGGGTTCCGTGGGCGATCACGCGCCGTGACACCTCGCCGCGGTCCACTTCCACGGTATGCAGTGGCGGAAGGGCCGCGTCGGCACTGCTCCAGTAACGGGAACCCCACCAGGCACCTGCGCCGATAATAACAACCAAAATGACGGCGTATCTTCCTTTTTTCATGCAGCTTTATCGTTTAATTCAACTTTTTAACGCACCAAGATAAGTAATATTTGCCTGTTACGGAATGGACGGCCTATCTTGCACGCTATCGAGAACATTTTGCAGAAACATGCTGCAGAGTGCGTACCCTTGCAGGTCCGTAAAGTGGGCAACCACACAGCTCGTGACAGTGGTCAGAGGTTCTGCCGACATTTTTGGATCCTGACAGGGACCAAGGTGCCGCAGCGGTGCCAACTCTGCATACATCAGGCAGCACAGGGAAACAAACTTGAACAAATGGGGTAAAACTATGAAGATGATTAAATGGGCATTTCCGTCGAAACGCCTTCAGATACGGAATCATGCTGTGGCCATTTTACTGGTACTGGCCGTAGCGGGTTGCTCTGCGTATGAGCAGGCGGTCCGTTCGGCCATTGATGATGCTGTTGGACAGGCCATCTCGCAGGAACTCGGGTCCCGCCTGGCCGGCTACACCGATGTCATGATGTGGCAACTGGCTTACACCCAGGCATTCTATATGGGTGGATACGGTTTCGCTCCCGGCGACTTTGAAGAGGGTCAGGGGGCGACATGGCGCATTGAAGCCATCGACCGTGATGATGCCTCATCCTTCACGGCTGAAAGGGCGCTGCTCAAACGCAATGACGACGGATCCACGTGGTGGTATCTAAACTTTGATGCCGACGGAGCAGAAGCAGTGGAATATGAAGTGCTGTTATCTTCGGAATTTGTGGCGCGGGAAATGTACGTCCGCGATCCGGAAAGCGGGGAGGTGCGGCACCATCAGTTTTCTTTTGACGAAAGCGAGCGTGAAGAAGCGGACCGCGGAGATGAATCCCTTGAGGAGATCGGTTACCAGACCAGTTATTATTTCACCGAAGCATGGGACCAATACCGGCAGGGCTCCGAGCGCATTAGCACCGGTGCAGGCAGCTTCGACACCGAACTGCTGCTTTTCACCGCTGAAGATGCCCGGGCTTACGCTGATGAGGGCGAGGAGATTCACGACAATATGGAGTACAGGTGGTGGGTAACCAAGGACGTGCCCGGCGAGCTGGTGCGATTTGAATACCGGGATCCTGATCAGGATGGCGTTCTTCGCGGAGAACTGATATCGCTGCGGGATGATTATCGCGCCCGATTCGCAGACCTTTAATACTTGTACCTTTGTAAATAATTGAAGAGCAGGCCGCTCTCTTTCCGGCCTGCATTCAATTGTTCCGTTCCGTGCCTGTGCGCTCGACATACCACAAAGCTATCAGGGTCGACCCGAAGTAGAAAAACGCGTTGGCCGCACCGCTGAACTGCGATGTCAGCCGCAGGCCGTATCCAAGGATCACAAAAATGAAAAGTGATAATACAAGGCTGCTTTTCAGCCAGGTATTCCCCCTGCTCTTAAGCCATTCTCCTCGGAAAAAACTCACTGCCGCAAGCAGGAAAGCCACAGTTTCCGTGATCACGATAGTGTAGAAGGGCAGAAAGAGTCCTCCCGGCAAGGCACCAAGCCAGGTTTCGCCGAACTGTCCGACGAACGATTCCGGGATCCCGACACCGCCCCATTTTGCCAGGGATGCGAGCCCGAATGTAGTCATGATGAGAAGCTGTATGGCCAATATGGGGAAGTCGGTGTCTTTCAGCACCCGTTTCAAATCCATGGTTTTGATTTTTTGTGGTGATCTCGGTTGTTGTGAGAGGATTGTGGATGGTAACGGACCCTGCAGCTGCAGGTCGCTTCCGAACATTCATAACACACAAGCAGATAAAAGGTTCCGCATTGCTTATATTCAGCAATTTGCAGTTGATGGATAACAAACGCCGCGCAAGATGAGCGACACCAACAGCCAAAACGGCAATACACGGAGTCCGGGCAGCCGTGACATCGGGGACGACCCGGCCGAAAGCCAGGGCACTCAGGACGCCAGACCGGACAGCTGTGTCGAAAACCATGTAAGCCCGGGGGACAACAAGGGCAGCGACCCTGAATTTGGCCAGAAGCCACCCCATGCCCTGGAACTCAAGGTTCCACCGGCAGTCGTCTTTCTTTTTTTCGCATCGGCTTTCTGGGCCATTGACAGATGGTTTCCGGTGTTTGACGTGCATATCCCGTTCCGGCTGCCAATCGTGGTATTTCTGGGAGTTACGGCGCTTCTGGTCGGTTTTTGGAGCATCTGGCTGTTCCGTAGCAATGGAACCACGGTAAACGCTCACAAACCTCATGAAACCGAACGGTTGATCAGCTCCGGACCTTTCAAGCACAGCCGGAATCCCATGTACCTTGCCCTCTCTATGATGCTCATCGCATGGGCCATATACCTTACCGATCTGCTTTCACTGATGCTCATGCCGGGATTCTTTGCCTACATGACCCGCTTCCAGATCATACCCGAGGAGCGGAAAATGGAGGAGAAATTCGGTGAGGATTTTGAAGAGTATGCCGAAAAAACCCCAAGATGGCTGTGATAGATGCGATACCTTGTTTTTGTCACCGTTCTGTGGGCGTTTTCGTTCAGCCTGATCGATGAGTACCTGGCCGGTCAGGTGGATGCAGACTTCGCGGTGCTGTCGCGTGTCGTCTTCGCCGGCCTTGTCTTCCTTCCCATCACAAAATGGCATGGTGTCCGGAGGGAGCTGGTTACAGGCACGGTAATCGTCGGCGCACTTCAATTCGGTGTAACCTATCTGTGCCTTTACCGCTCATTCCTTTTCCTGTCCGCGCCAGAAGTACTGCTGTTCACAATCCTTACGCCCGTATTCGTCACCCTCTTTGACGATGCCCTTAACCGCCGTTTTTCACCGGTTGCCCTGGTTGCCGCCCTGTTGGCCGTGGTCGGGGCGGGTGTGATCCGCTACGACGGCATCACAGGCGGCTACATCGCCGGTTTCCTGCTGCTCCAGGTTGCCAACGCCTCCTTTGCGGCCGGACAGGTAGGCTACAAAAACCTCGTCAAATGGTACCCCACTGACATCCCACCAATCCGTTTCTTCGGCTACTTTTTCGCCGGTGCGCTGCTGGTGATCCTGCCGAGCTGGCTTATTTTCGGTGACACGACCCTCATGCCGCAGACCATTGCGCACTGGTCGGTTCTGCTCTGGCTCGGCTTCGGTGCCTCGGCTGTCGGCTTGTTCCTGTGGAACAGCGGCGCCACAAAAGTGGATGCCGGTACCCTGGCGGTCATGAACAACGCCGTAATCCCGGTGGGTCTGCTGGTGAACCTGATCATCTGGAACCGTGACGCCGACCTGATTCGCCTTGCTCTCGGTGCAGTAATACTCCTGATGGCTCTCTGGATCAACCGCCACGGACGCCTGTGGAGGTGAGTCGCCAGCTGCTTCCCGTGGTCCTGACCCTGACCCTGACCCCGATCCTGATCCTGATCCTGACCCTGATCCTGACCCTGATCCTGACCCTGATCCTGATCCTGATCATCACCTTTACCCTCACACTTGAGCCTTATACTATACCCTCTCTCTATTCCCTGGCTGGTGCCTCGTGCGTAACGACGCTCATCCGGCCATTTGCTCGTATCGGGCCAGTTTTTCGCGGATGACTGCCTCCAGCTGTGGGGCCTGCATCACACCGGCCTGCTGCCAAATAACGTGTCCGTGGCGAAAGAGGATCAGATTAGGTATGCCGCGCACCTGATAGCGGATCGCCACGTCAGGATTTTTCTCCGTGTCGATTTTGATGATATGAATCCCGTCGCCCATCCGTGTCTTGAGTTCCTTGAGGATGGGGGGCATCATCCGGCACGGCGCGCACCAGTCGGCGTAGAAATCCACCAGGACCGGCGTGTCGCCCTTTATCAGTTCGGAAAAGCTCTTGTTGCGTATGTCGTTGCTCATATTCTGCTGGATGGTTTCAAACTCTTTGCGTAAAGTAGTATTTGGGAATGGGAGGTGTCCGGGCTGTTGTCACATCACACCAGCGGATTTCCTGAATTTCTTGCTGGGAATTCAGGGTTTCTCCCGGGCTTCCGCAGCGTCGGTCTGGCAGCTTCCTCCGGCGCATTGACCCACCATGCAGCCGGTATTGGTCACCGCCTGGAAAAGGAAGAAAAGGGATAGCAGGCCAAGCGCGGGCTCGCTTGCCGTGAACGCGTTAACGGCCAGGAACAGGCCAATTCCCAGGGCAACCCATCGCATGGGATGCCAGTTTGTGAGCAATTGCTTTTTAATGGCTGTGATCATATAAATATAAATATATTGATTATTATATATAAAAATACAAAGGTCTGCCGCAAAAAGCAATATCTCCAATCTGTAATGTTGCGCTTTCCTTTATCCCCATCATGTTTCGGATATTTTCAGTATGATACACGGATGATGAAAAGAGATTTAAAAAATTACAGATGCCGGTGGCCACAGTGCGCAATATCTGTGATCCTGATAATGGCGCTTGCGGCGTGCGCATCCATCCGGGTTCCCGACGCGATCGGGCAGATGCCGCTGACGGAGCCGCTGCCCGACACGCTCATCATCCCATTGGAACAGGTCAAGGGCTTCGGACCGTTTTCCCCATCCAGTGGATTTCTGCGTGAAATGGCCGGAAACAATCCGTGGATTGCGGCCATCCCGGAAGTCACGGGCATCCCGGACACGCTTTCAGACCTCCGGATCTTTGTCAGGCACATGCATTTCAAACAGCACGCGTGGCAGTCGTGGAAGGCCGGCCTTCTGGACAGCAGTCACGTAATGGGTGCTTTTTCCACATGGGGTGCCGACTCGAGCCGCGTGACAGCGCAATACCTCGACCTCCATGTCACCATTGCCACGGGAACCGACAGCAGCGGCCGTACCCGCGTCATCATCAGTTCCGGCACGGACCTGACCTGGGCCACAGCCCACATCCTCCCGGACACAGCCGGTACCGAGCCTTTTCCCCACCGCGAATCCATGGTTGTTGAGCCCATCAGCTTCGAAATGTTCGATGGTGAGTCGGTCATAACAGCCAGCACCTGGTACCGGGTCAGCGGTCCGGTACCGTTTGGCATCCCCGGCGAAACCCGGCCGATGCTGGTTGACGGGACGTATGACCACCGCCGGGCCAACCTCGTACTGGGTCAGGATACCGTGCCCGTATTCCTCCAGAATGAGTTTCTGGATGGCTCCTACGACCATCAAAAATCCTACTTATTTATCGGCCATCCGCCCACCGACCGGCCCGTGACGCCCTACATGATGGCGGGAGTCGGCGAATACGTGATGATCGGCGCGGAGAACTACCGCTTTGAGGATGTCCGCATCGACGGGTCGCGGATCCACCTGGTAAGAGAGCGGGATCTGGCGTTGCAGACAGGCACCCAGCCCGGTCTGCGCGCGCCGGAACTCAGGGGTGAGGTCTTTGCTACCGTCCCGCAAGATTTGGACGACAGGGATCCTGTGTCCTCAGATACGGCCGCAGTGGTTTCTGTACCTTCAGACCATGCCGGCAGAGAACCCACTTCCACCGACCCGGCCGGTCCGGGTCCCGCATCCACCGACACATCCAACGGCCCTCTCTCATCCACCCAAATTGATATTGAGGATCTGCGGGGCAAATGGGTGTTTCTGGATTTCTGGGGGACGTGGTGCCCGCCCTGCATCGACGAGATGCCTTACCTCAAGGAGGCCTGGCGCCTGTTCCGCGACGATGGGTTTGCCATGGTCGGCATTGCCTACGACGAGGCCGAAAAGCTGGCCCGTTTCCTGGAGGAGTGGGAAATCGATTGGCCGCAGATCCTGGAAGAGCAGCGGGGGCCAAATGAGATCCTGAGGTCGTGGGGCATCCTTGGTTTTCCGAGCACCTTCCTTCTTGACGAGCAAGGCATCGTGCGGTATCGCCAGCTGCGCCATTACGCGCTGGAGCAGAAACTGGCGGATTACATCGGATTTTCCGGCAAAGCGGGTGACCGGCTGGCCGAGGGGGATGTCGTGATCAGGCTGGATGCGGAGGAACTCATGGCCCTGCCGCAGTGGCCATCGGACCTGCCCGATACCGGCTCAGCCGAGGTTGCCATCATGGCGGATTTTTCACTTTCCGGAAGAACGCCACTGTACATGGTGGATGGGAAATGGACCCGTGGCTTCTACGCCGGTCCTGGTGAGCATCGCTACCGCCTTTATGTTAACGGCACGTTTTTTCCCGACCCCCGCAACCCCCGGCTTGTGACCTCTGATGAAGGCCAGAAATACAATGTAATTGCAGTGGATTAATGAGCCCGTCAGGAAATCGGCCATGAGTGGCAGATGCGGTGTTGGACATGGGAGGTAAAATCAATAAGGTAGCAATCCCACGGTAACCTGCCGCTGTACTGCATCCTGGAAAACCATTGCTTAAGTCCATACTTCATTAATACTTTACAGGAAATGCCGATACTACAACATGATCGCATGTCGACCATATCGCATTTCTGCCGCACAAATCATCATCTTGTGCCTTTTTTTTACATTGCCGGCAAGGGTGGCCAGCAAGGAGGTCTTTTGCCTTGAAACACCGGCTGATACACTGATCCTGCCCATGGAGCAGATCAAGGGATTTGGTCCGTTTCAGCCGACATCAGCGTTCCTTCGTGACCGGGATGGGAGCCACCTGTGGCATCCCGCAGAACCGGAAATTCGCGGCATACCCGGTGATCTTGCGGATTTCTTCTACCAGGTGGAGATGATGGATTTTGCCCAGCACGCCTGGCAATCCTGTCAGTCCGGGCTCATTGAATGCGACAGTGTGCGGGATGTTTTTCGTCGCAGGGATATCGATACCACCCGTCTGACAGATGATTTTGTGGATGTCTACGTGGTTGTCGGGACAGGCGTCGATGATGACGGCCAACGCAAGGTTGTCATTCATTCGGGCGGAGCCATGCGGGGGCCGGATGGACGTGCGATAATTGACATCTCCGGCACCAAACCGGTTTCGCTTCCGGATCCGTCCGAAGGCAACCCGCGCCGGGACCGCGAGACAATGGTGGTCCAACCGATACAATTTGAGCTTTTCGATGGTGAAATGATCGTCCAGGTCACAGATTGGTACCGCGTCAGCGGGCCTGTCCCGTTCGGATCTCTTGATGACGACCGACCTACGCTGGTAATCGGCACCTACTCTCACCGTCGCACCCGCCTCTCCCTTGAGAACAGGGACGTCTATTTTTATATGAACAACCGGTTCACGGCGGGCGCATTCACACAGGAATCAACCGATTTATATGCCGGCCAGGCCAGGGATGGAATCGAATTGAGGGACGATCAGCTCATCCAGACCGGGGAGAATATCTGTCTTGGAAACAAGCCCTACCGGTTCGATGGCGTCGCGCCGGATGGGTCGTACATACACCTCGTGTTCGAACCGCATCTGGTCCATGAATTGGGAACGCAAACCGGATACCATGCACCACCGCTGGAAGCACAGGCGTTTGATCCATATGGAGCCTGGTCGCACATCTCCCTGTGCGCAACTCGCGGCACCTGGGTTTATCTTCATTTCTGGGGAACCTGGTGCACATCCTGTGTTGAAGACCTTCCCTATCTGAAGGAGGCCTGGCGGCTTTTCGGGACAACAGACGAGTTCAGCATGATTGGGGTGGCCTACGATTCTCCCGAAGCACTGAAGGATTTTCTGCCCGCCCGAGGTATAGAGTGGCCCCAGATCCTGGAGGAACAGGGCGCTGAAAACACCATCCTTTCTGATTGGGACGTTGACGGCTATCCGTCCACATTCTTCATTGACAGAGATGGGGTCATACTCAGGCGTCAGCTCAGTAAATATGATCTGGAGATGGAACTGGCGCGGGAAATCGGTTTCGACGGTCAGGCCGGAGAACAGCTGCAGAGCGGTGACCTGGTATTCCAAAGGCAATTCCCGGATGCTTCCAGCGTCACGGTACGGGGTGATTTTTCATTGCCCGGACACACACCGCTCTATAAAATGGATGGCATCTGGACCCGAGGATTTGATGCAAATCCCGGCGAGCACTTGTACCGGTTATACGTCGATGGTGAGTTTACGCCTGATCCTGACAATCCTCGAACCGAGACGAAAGACGGCCTGCTTTACAACGTAATTACCGTTTCAAAATAACGGCAGTCAATCGGCAGTGAAATGCCAGTCAATCGGCATTCAATCGGCATTCAAACCCACAAGCGCCATTAGAATAACCGGAAACAGCGGCCGGGTAAAAGCACTACTTTGGCACCTATGGATCCAGCAAACGGTTATCATCTTCCGGGTATCAGCTTCATATCAGCTTCCGGGCTCCACCTTCCAAAGTGCACCGTCACGATGGTCTGTGAGTATGTAGATGTTGTTGTCTGGACCAATGCGTACATCCCTGATGCGACCGAGTTCCCCGAGCAGCAGCTCTTCGTCATGGATCACTTCGTAGAATCCTTCCGGATCATCTACAAGCAGGCGCCGAATCCGCTCAGCCCGTAAACCGCCAGCCAGCAGGTTGTAGTCCCACCGGCTGGTAAAATGACCGGGAGTCACAATGGCAAGACCTGATGGGGCAAGCGTAGGCAACAATTCGTAGACAGGGTCCACCATACCCTCTTTTCTGCGCGCTTCGGTGTGGCGGAACGTCTCCTGGGTGCGGTAATCCAAACCCAGGCTTACCACGGGCCAGCCATAATTTTTACCCGCTTCCACAAGGTTGAGCTCATCACCGCCGCGCGGTCCGTGCTCGGTTGCCCAGATGTCACCGGTCTCGGGATGGACGATCAGACCTTGAATGTTCCTGTGTCCGTAGGAAAAGATTTCATCAAGAGCGTTTTCGTGTCCGACAAACGGATTGTCAGCAGGCACAGAGCCGTCATCATTGAGACGAAGCAGCGTGCCGGCATGGTCCATAAGGTCCTGTGCACGCGGCGGATCTGTACCGCGGTCGCCGATGCTCATAAGCAGCTTGCCGTCGAGGGTCCAGGCAAGCTTGGAGCCGTAGTGACGACCCGGACTCGAATAGCGATCCTGCACAAAAAGCTCCTCAAAATCGACCAGAGAGCGGCCATCAAGGCGTGCACGTCCCAGAGCAGTTGCCGTCTGGCCCTGTCCGTCCGGCTTGGACCATGTCAGATAGATCCAGCCATTTGACTCATAATCCGGATGGAGCGCGACTTCCATCAAGCCACCCTGGCCCCTTGCGTGAATTTCAGGGAGCCCGTCGACGCGCTGTACGTCCCCATCATCCACAATATTCAGCCGTCCCGGCCGCTCGGTGACCAGCATGCGCCCATCGGGCAGGAACGCCACCGCCCACGGATGTTCCAGGTTGCCCGCAACCTTTGTGACACGAAGATCCGTGTATTGGCTATTGGATGTGAAACTGTCCCGGTCGTCTGCGAGGGCCTCAGCATGGCCCGAAAAACCCCAGGAAATCAGAAAAATCAAAGTAAAAACTGCAGTCAGTTCAGAAATTCTGGTAAAAAAAGCTCTAAAGTTCATTGTTAATCAAGTTTTTGTTTGTAAAGTTACAGTCAATTAACAACATCAGCAGTGGTTGCGTTTCCGACTCAGGTTCTGGGCATGGATACCTATCCTCACATTGATTATTACCGGAAAATCGATATTATAATGGATGGATACGCCATCTGACATTATTACCGGTCTGTCACCAACAGGCCTGGCGAAACAGATTCAACAGCTGCCATAATTAAAACACCGATGAAAGAATCTATTCAGGATTTTCTAGCACTGGAGAGCATTGCGGTTGCAGGCGTGTCCCGCAAGGGGGATGTGCCGGCCAATGCCATCTACAAAAAACTGCGCTCTTCCGGCTACAGGGTTTTTGCCCTGAATCCGCATACCGATCGGGTGGAGGATGACCCTTGTTACCCGGATCTGACATCCCTCCCTGAAAAAGCTCAGGGTATGGTGGTTGCCACCCATCCGGATCAGGCGCCCGGCATCATCCAGCAGTGTCGTGAAAACGGCGTGACTCATGTATGGTTCCACCGCTCCATTGGCCAGGGCAGCTACCATGAACAGGCTGCGGCCCTTGCGCGGGAAAACGGGATTACGGTCATTGATGGCGGATGTCCCATGATGTATTGCCAGCCGGTGGATATTTTCCACAAATGCCTACGCTGGGCGGCCGGCTATCCTAAAATCCAAAAATAACGTTCTGAACACCATGATTTTGAAGAAAAGTAACCCGGTATCACATCTATTGATCGTTTTACTCATTGCATCCGGAGCGGCATGTGCGGCAACGGGCAAGACACTCACCGAACCTGCAAATGACGAGCAGAACCTGCTGACCGTCGAGCGGCTATGGGAAATGAAACGGATCGGTTCGCCGGTGATTTCTCCGGACGGCAAATGGGTGGTGGCGCCTGTCACACGCTACACCGTGGACGACGACAAGAGCCACACGGATTTGTGGTTGTTTGCCACTGACGGTTCCGTGGAAAGGCCTCTGACACGCCACGGCTCGGCAGACGGGCAGCCCGTGTTCAATGCGGACGGCACCCATCTGGCTTTTATAAGCCGTCGCGATGAAGACGATGCCTCGCAGATTTACATTCTTCCGATCCGTGAACCCGGCGAGGCGCTGCGCCTGACGGATGTGCCGACCGGTGTCAATGCCCCAAAATGGGCAGGCGATTACATTTATTTCATCACCCGTGTTTGGCCCGGCAAGGATTGGGACGAGATGAAGGAGGAGCGAGACCGCCTCTCTTCGTCACATGTATCTGCCCGTATCTGGAACCGTCTGCCTTACAGCCACTGGGACCATTGGCTCGATGAGGAGCGTCAGGCGCATGTCTACCGCATCCCGGTCGGTGACGTACTGGCTGGAAGCAGACAGGAATCCGGAGAATCCGGTAACGGTCCGATGGTCGCCAATGAAAAAATTGAAGCTGTGACCTTGCCGACCGGACGTGAACTGCCACGTTCCACCCAGGGCCTGGGCAGCTA
Source organism: Balneolales bacterium (assembly GCA_007132975.1). Taxonomy (GTDB): domain Bacteria; phylum Bacteroidota; class Rhodothermia; order Balneolales; family Natronogracilivirgulaceae; genus SKNL01. The sequence continues at coordinate 15,658 of SLNO01000130.1, read as the reverse complement.
CGATGTTTCTCCCGACGGTTCGCTGGTCGTTTTCTCCAGTGACACCAACCGTGATGACACCAAGCCCAAGATGGATCTCTATCTTGTCTCTCCCGGATCCGATTCCGCAGTCAACATTACGCCTGATAACGATGCATCGGACTCCAATCCCCGGTTCAGTCCAAACGGTTCGGTGATCGCCTACAACCAGCAGCGCATCCGCGGTTTCTACGCAGATACCCGCCGTCTTGTACTTTACAATGTCAACTCGGGTGTGCATACGGTGCTAACCGAAGATTGGGACCGCTCGGCGGATGGGCTGGTCTGGGCCGCCGACGGCTACCGTCTCTATGGTGCCATTGACGATGCCGGCACACGCCGGGTCTACTCCATAAGCGCTGAAACCGGCGAGGTACAGCCTGTAACCGGCGATACCGACTTCATGTCGCTTAGCGTGTCCCATACCGGGGTGCTGGCAGGGCTCAACCAGAGTTTTCTCTATCCGCCCAGGGTGGTCCTTATCGACCCTGACGACGGATCCGTCACCCGCCTTGACACGCGAAATGATGACATCCTTGCCGATGTGGAGCTGGGGACTTACGAATCGGTCACCTATGAAGGATACGGAGGACAGGAGATCCAGATGTGGGTCCACTATCCACCCGGCTTCGACGAGACCAAAAAATACCCGCTCTTCCTGCTGATCCATGGCGGCCCGCACAGCGGTATCACCGACGGGTTCCACTTCCGCTGGAACGCCCAGACATTCGCATCGTGGGGCTACGTGACGGCCTGGCACAACTTCCACGGATCGTCCGGTTTCGGGCAGGATTTCACAGATGCCATCAATCCGGACTGGCTCACCAAGCCGTACGCCGACACGCGCAAGGCAGCCAATTGGTTCGCCGAACAACCCTGGATCGATGCCGACCGCATGGTGGCCGGAGGGGGAAGCTACGGTGGATATCTCTCCAGCATCCTGCTAGGTAAAGAGCACCCCTTCAAAACACTGCTGATCCATGCCCCGGTGTACAACATGTACTCGCAAATGGCTGCCGATTTCGCCGTCCACAGTCAGAGATTTGGCAGTTTCTGGGATGATGACGGAAGCCACTTCGATGGCAGGACGATTTACGAGCAGATCTCCCCGCACTACTACGCCGGAAACTTCCACACGCCTGCACTCATAGTGCATGGACAGCTCGACTACCGGGTGCCGGTGGGACAGGCCTTCGAACTGTTCCGCACGCTGCAGGAGCGCGGACTGGAGTCACGCCTGATTTATTACCCGGATGAGAACCACTGGATCCTGAAACCGAACAACTCCATTACGTGGTACCATGAGGTTCGCGACTGGATGTCCCGCTTTGCCGAGCCCGGTCCGCGGTAATGCAATTTGCATAACTCACAAGCATTTATATATTTAGTGAGTATCGAAAAACGATTTCTTTGACAATGAGATCGGTTGGAACGGGGTAATATCAATTAGGATGAGGATCAGCACATGAAGGTGAAGCAGATTTTATATAAAAAAGGTGGCGAAGTTTACACGGTGGATGAGATGGCGATGGTGTATGATGCCATAGCCCTTATGTCTGAGAAGGACATCGGCGCGCTTGTAGTGGTTTGCAAGGGTCGGCTTTGCGGTATAATTTCAGAGCGGGACTACCGCAACAAGGTCGTCTTGAAAGGCCGGATGTCGAAAGAAACACCGGTCCGGGACATCATGACCAAAGATGTCAAATGCGTTACCGAAGAGTTTACCATGCAGGATTGCATGGGTATCATGTCGGACAAAAGGATACGCCATCTTCCTGTTCTGGATGAAAAAAACAATCTGATTGGAATAATATCGATTGGGGACATTGTAAAGGCCATAATGGACGCTCAAAGAAACGAGATCCAGAACCTGCGCGAATACATCACCTCCAGTTATCCCGGATGAGGCCGCTGTTTGTGAGTTTGGGTGGATTATGAGGCTTGTTGCACCCTGAAGATACGGGTTCCGCACACCTTTCAGCTGTATCCTGCCGGCTCTGATGACGTTACATGGGAAAAAAACGAAATGGTCATTCCGGTTTGAATTATAGTGCGAGTTGCGATAAATTCGGATATCGTACACGGATATGCCATGAAAATTATTGATGTCGCCGAGTTTTACGCTGACGAGGGAGGTGGGGTAAAGACCTACATCAACCAGAAGCTGCAAGCCGGATCCAGGGCAGGTCACGAAATCGTTGTCATTGCACCGGGCAAGCAAGCCGGGGAGGAGGAACGGTTCGGGGGACGTGTGATTTGGGTTCCTGGACCGCCATTGCCGGTCGACCCCCGCTACTATGTGCTCTGGAGGGAGAAAATGGTGCACCAGATCCTTGATCGGGAAAAGCCTGATGTAGTGGAAGGGTCGTCACCGTGGACTGGCGGATGGTTTGCCGCCCGATGGAAAGGAGATGCGGTCAAAACGTTCATATTCCACCAGGATCCCGTTGCGGTTTATCCCCACACGTTTCTCGGCAGATTCATGTCTTTTTCCAATGTGGACAAGCTCTTCCTTTTTTACTGGCACTACCTGCGAAGGCTTAGCCGTCGTTTTGACGCAACCATTGTAAGTGGTGAATGGCTTGCGCAGCGTCTCAGCGGGTTTAACATCAACAACCCTGTTGCCGTCCCGTTTGGAATTGACAAGACATTTTCTTCACCGGAACGCAGGAACCCGTCGCTCCGGAAACAACTGCTGGAAGAGCTGGATCTGCCGGAAGATGCCACACTCCTGGTGGGCATCAGTCGGCACCATCCTGAAAAAAGGCTGGGGACGGTCTTTGAAGGGTTTCGTATGGCATCAAAGGAGAAAAAAATGGGACTGGCCATATTCGGTGACGGTCCTTTCCGCTGGATGGTAAAACGGCAAGCCAGGGACATCAAGCACCTCAAGCTCATGGGATTTACTTCCAACAGGGAGCAGCTGGCAGACTACCTATCAAGTGCTGACTACTTTGTACATGGATCGGCAGCGGAAACATACGGTCTGGTCGTTGCCGAGGCTATCTGCAGCGGTATACCGGTTGTAGTTCCGGATGTTGGCGGAGCCGGCGATCTTGCGCATAAGGCTTACTCCGAAACCTACGAACCTGGAAATGCCGCCCAGCTCTCTCGCGCCATTTTGAGGATTATCGGGCGCGACCGGCAAAAAATGGTGGATGCATGCGCCATTTCAGCTAAGGAGTCCATCGGCACAATGGACGATCATTTCAAACTGCTTTTTGAAGTCTACCAGAAACTGGTTGACGAAAAAAAGGCCAGATGATCGCGATTTTTCAAAGGGAAGTACGCAACCATCCGGCCCCGATTTGAATTGCTCCAAACCCACGATCTGAAGGGCAAACAGTCGCGGGTTCTGAGGTCAGATAATCTCCGGATTCAAAACAAGATATTCAGAAAGCAGAATGCTGCAGATCCTGATTCAGAACCGCCCGAACCGCAGTCCCAGGATTCCCGAGAAACCGGACAGATCCGTGTCGCTTGTGCCTTCCAGGTTAACATTTGCCGCATAGCGATAGTAACCACCGGCACTGATCCGGAACCATCTTGTCACATTCAGCATGACATTGACACCCGGCTGAGCCACGAAGTATTGGTCCCTCGTCTTGTCGACGGCGATGTTCCGGTTGTCGTAGCGAACAGATCCAGACCCGATATTCAGCTGGGTGCCGAAGTGAACAAGGCGGTATGAGCGGTTCACGTACTCCACCTCAAATCCACCATAATTGATGCGGATATCCGGCCGCGGGATGTTCTGATGCGACCAGTTCAGGGCAGGGGCATCGGAAGCGGTCCGGTAACCGGCCAGGCCGATATGCAAGGCATGATGCGGTGTCAGGTTGAGGATCCACGCCCCGCGCGTTCCCCTCAGCATGACCACCTCGCCATTGACGCTCGTGAATCCGTATATCGGTGATCCGAACCCGCCGTGCCGAACTTCGGATGTGACCAGTGTCTGTGTCCTTGGCCGCTCACTGAACGACCAGTCGTGCCGGTTCTGCTGTGCTGCCGCTTCTCCGCAAAGTGCTGCGCCGCATAATATTATCGCGGAAATAACTGTGAGTAAGTGGTTCATCTGTTTAAAGAAATGGGTTAATATTAAGCAAAACTGTTTGAATGGGTGGATATGGCCGTGTCAGAAAGCGCCGAACTTGAAAGTCAGGACGGCGTTGACTCCCGAAAAATCGCTGTCCTGGAAACCGCCATAATCGAGGCCGCTGATAAACCGGTACGATACACCGGCCGCCAGGCGAAAGAAACTGGTTACATTCAGTTCGGCATTCAGTCCCGGCTCAAACACGAAGAACGCATTGGCATCGTCTTCCAGATGCTCCAGGTTATGGTCGCGCACGGTAATGCCTCCCGCTCCGATAAGGGTGGATGCGGTCAGGTGCACAAGGCGATAGGTCTGGTTGGTGTACTCCATCTCGAAGCCGCCATAACCAATGGCAGCCAGTTCATTGCGGCCTGAATCAAATGGCTGGGGCAGCTGGTGCTCGGTGACCAGCCCGTATCCACCCCCTCCAAGGGAGATGCTGTGCTGGTTGGAGAAGTTGATGATCCATCCGCCGCGTCCGCCGACCCATACGGCACCGCTGCCGTCAACACTTCCGAAACGTATCACCGGTCCGCCAAAGCCGCCATGTGAAACGTCGCCGCTGAGCAGAGTCTGGGTTTCCTGCGCCATCGCCTGGTGTTGCGGGACGGCTGTGAAGAGAAGGCATGCAAGGGCGGCAATGCCAAGGAGAGCTGATTTTTTTTGGAATGAAATAGTGTTTGTCATGTCGGTTACCTGTGTCAATAATGTGGTATATTTGTGCTGGAATCTGTAATGTGTTGTCATTTGGAATATTGCAGGGATCAGGCCTCCGGCGTCTGGCATTGGCGTGGGCCGGATTGCCCCTCTGTTGCGTCATGATTACGTTGCAGGCTGTAAAAAGTTTCGCAATTTCATCCAGCAAAACATGCGCCTTGTGAGATATAATATGGAGACATGCCGATGCACCTGAAACTGGCCTGGCGCAATATCTGGAGAAACAAGCGGCGCACGCTGATCACCGTCTCCTCGATCATGTTCGCGGTGGTCTTTGCCCTGTTTCTGGAGTCTCTTGAGCGGGGGGCGCACGACCTGATGGTCGAGAACATGACCCGCTTCCATACCGGCTACATGCAGGTGCAGGATTACCGGTTCAAGGACGAGCCGTCGCTCGACAACTCATTCCACTACGATGGGGATATTGAGGGGTGGATGGGCGCGGACATGCACCGCGTGGCCTTTGCCGTGCCGAGGATCGAGACGTTCATGCTGGCCGCTGGGGAGGTGCAGGTGCGGGGCGCCATGGTCATGGGTACCGATCTGGTGGGAGAGAACCGGCTCAACAACCTCGAAGACCGGCTTGTCGAAGGGCGATTTTTTGAGCCCGGTGAAGGGTATGCCGTGCTGGGCGAGGATCTGGCCGGGCGGCTGGATCTTGCCGTGGGCGATACGCTGGTGCTGTTGGGACAGGGCCGTTTTGGCATGTCGGCCGCCGGGAAGTTTGCCGTAGCCGGGCTGGTCCGGCATCCAATCAGGGAGATGAATAGCCAGCTTGTCTACCTGTCGCTGCCTGATGCACAGTGGCTGCTTTCCGCGGAAGACCACATCACCGCGCTCCTGGTCACGCCCGACCATCCGCGGCATACCGAGACAGTGGCGGAGATGCTGCGCGGCGGCTTCGACAACGATGAACTGCGGGTGCTTACTTGGCCCGATATGATGCCGGAGCTGCTGGAAGCCCTGGAATTCGACCGGGTCACCACCCGTGTGATGATGCTCATACTCTATGTTGTCATTGGTTTTGGCATTTTCGGCACCATACTCACCATGACCCTGGAGCGCCTTCGCGAATTCGGGATCCTGATCTCGGTGGGCATGCACCGGCTCAAGCTGGCCCTGGTTGTTTTCACGGAGACGGTTATCATCAGTGTGCTCGGGGTTTTGGCCGGTTTCGTGCTTGGACTGGTACCCATTCTCTATTTTCATTACAACCCGATCCGGCTGACAACCGACATGGAAGCGGTGGTGCAGGAGTGGGGCATTGAGCCGGTCATGCCGGCGGCCATCGCCCCGGATATTTTCCTCTGGCAGGGGATCATCATTTTCATCATAACCATGGTGATCAGCTTGTATCCGGGTATCAGGATATTCACGCTGGATATCCTCAAACATGCGAGATCCTGACATGGGCATGCTGCTGACAATATCGTGGAGGAATATCTGGCGCCATCCAGCCAGAAGCGGGGTGCTCATGGCGGCCATTGTAGCCGGACTGTGGGCCGGCATCATGGTGTCATCGCTGACCAACGGATGGGTGCAGCAGCGCTTCGATAACATGATCCAGGAGGAACTCACCCACATGCAGATCCATCACCCGGAGTTTCTGGTGGAAAGGGAGGTAGCAATGTACCTGCCGCAAGCCGATGAGTTGATGTCGTTCCTGGAACAGGATGAGCGCGTCAGGGAATTTACGCCCCGTACGCTTTCCGATGCCGTGATCCAGTCGCCAATGACGGCATCCGGGGTGCAGATCCGCGGTATCGACACTCAAAGGGAGCCGCGCACCACCACATTCCACGAGAACCTGACCCGGGGAGAATATCTTGATAACGGTGCCCGCAATCCCATTCTGCTGGGAGAGAAGCTCGCAGAGCGGCTTAACGTCGGCATAGGGAACAGGGTAGTGCTGTCTTTCCAGGATCTCGACAACAACATCACCTCCGGTTCCTTCAACATCATCGGACTGTTTCGCACAGCTTCCACTCCATACGATGAACGGAATGTGTTTGTGCGGGCTGAGGACCTGAATGCGCTGTTGACAGACCGGTCCATCTGGCATGAAATCGCCATCATGCTCCATGATGAATCCCACAGCAGCGCGCTGGCCGCCGACCTGAACGATCGGTTCGATGGAATCGCCGCCGAGACGTGGTACGAGCTTTCACCCGAACTCCGGTACATCACCGACGTAGGCGGCTCGCTGACCTTCTATATCATGGTCGTGATCATGCTGGCACTGGCATTCGGTATCCTGAATACCATGCTCATGGCCATATTTGAGCGAATGCGCGAACTGGGCATGCTGATGGCGGTGGGCATGAGCAGGATTCGGGTATTTCTGATGATCATGATGGAGTCGGTGATCCTGACGCTCACAGGGGCGGCAGCCGGGCTGGTACTGGCCCATTTCACGGTCAACCATTTCGGCAGGAATGGGCTGGATATGACCGCCATTGGCGGTGACTCCATGGCCGAGTTCGGCTACGATGCCGTTGTTTTTCCGATTGCCGGAACCGGCGACTATGTCACGACCATTCTGCTTGTGGTATGCACGGCCATCATCGCAGCCGTGTATCCCGCCATCAAGGCACTGCGGCTCAATCCGGTTGACGTGATCAAGGAGTGAATAAGGCTTTTATACCTCCTCCAGTGCCTGTTCAATATCCCAGATAAGGTCCTTGATGTACTCCACACCGATGGAAAGCCTTACCAGTTTATCGGTGACGGAGACTTTCGCGAGATGCTCTTTGTCCACCCCCGCATGGGTCATGGTGGCGGGATGTTCCACGAGCGATTCGGTCCCGCCCAGGCTCACCGCCAGTTTGATGAGCTTGAGCGCGTTGATGAACCGGAACGCTTCGGCTTCTCCGCCCTTGATGTCGAAGGACACCATGGCCCCGGTGGATGAGTACTGCCGCTCGAAGATCTCGTGAGCCCTTGTTCCAGGCTGTATCAGCCCCAGGTAGTAAACTTTTTCCACCTTGGGATGTCCGTTCAGGAACTCCGCCACTCGCCGGGCGTTTTTAGCCTGCTTTTGCATACGTACTTTCAGTGTCTCAAGACTGCGCATAAGCAGCCATCCGGTGTGCGGGGAGGCCATATTGCCCAGCAGGGTGCGCAGGAATTTGACCCTTGTGATCACCTCCTTGCTGCCGCAGCAAGCCCCGGCGATCAGGTCGCTGTGCCCGCCAATGTATTTGGTGGCCGAATAGAGGGAGAAATCGGCCCCATGCTTGAGCGGCTGCTGCCAGATCGGTCCCATGAAGGTATTGTCGACAGCCAGATAGACCTTTTTCTCCTTTCCGCTGTATTTTTCAGCGATTTTCTTGCAGCATGCGATGTCAATGACCGCATTGGTCGGGTTGGCCGGTGTCTCTACGAGGATCATGGCCAGCCGGTCGGCCCGCCCGGTCTGTTCCAGCACCTGCTCGATCTCCTTTCTGCACTGGTGAGGTGTGAACCCGACGGAATGCACGCCGATCTTGGGCAGGAAATGGTGGATGAAGTGGTCGGTGCCGCCGTACAAAGGAATGCTGTGCAGCAGCAGGTCGCCGGGCTTCAGGAACTCCAGCAGAACGGTGGTTATGGCGGACATCCCGCTTTCAAACACCGCGCAGTCCTCGGCCTTGTCCCATAGCGTAAGCCGGTTCTCCAGGATCTCGAGGTCGGGGTTGTTGAGACGGCTGTAGATGAGCCCGGGCTCCTCGTCGGGATACTGTTCCCGCAAGCCGTAAGCCACTTCGAAGAAGGCCTTGCCTTCCTCGGCGGTCTTGAACACGAACGTTGAGGTGAGGAAAATGGGGGATTTGATGGCGCCTTCAGACAGCGACGGCTTGTAACCATAAGACATCATCAGGCTTTCCGGCCGGAAGGTGTACTTCTTTTCTTTCATAACTCTCCTTTTTAATGATACGCATTAATGATACGCTGCTTCGATTTGCCCCTTCTGAAATAATCTCCGGCAGGGATATCCGGCCGAGATTGCCTGTCCGGTATATATCGCCTGCACCTGCACCGGCAGTTTCCAATAGATTGCTGCGGTGCCTGATCGCAATATATAACTTGCCCGATATTTATTCACTTCATTTTAAAATATCGTGGATGGGGATGCAGGCTGCGGCTTGAGCAAAGTTGGATTTGGGATAGTGACTGACGGATTAGGCGGCTGCATGTATTTGGTATTGCATCCGAGGCTTTCTTATTATGCACAAACCGTATTAAAAAGTTTTAGCAACATACGCAAAGGCTTCTATTTGAAAATCCGCGCAAACAGGAACAACACTTCTGGCGAACAGGTAGTACCGTCGACAGAGGGGGGACTGGGGACATTCGGAGGGGTGTTCACTCCGTCCGTGCTGACCATCCTCGGCGTCATCATGTACCTGCGTTTTGGCTGGGTCGTGGGGAACGTTGGGCTGGCGGGCACGCTGGTGATCGTGACATTGTCCACCAGCATCACTTTTCTCACGGCCATGTCCATAGCCGCGATTGCTACGGACCAGCGCGTGCGCACCGGCGGGGCCTATTACATGATCAGCCGGTCGCTCGGCATCGAGTCGGGCGGCGCCATCGGCATTCCGCTCTACTTTGCCCAGGCGCTCTCAATAGCGCTGTACACCGTGGGTTTTGCAGAGAGTGTAGTGAGTGTGTTTCCCCAGCTGAGTTTCCGGACAGTTGGTGTCGTAACGACTATTGGTGTGGCCGCACTGGCACTCATATCGGCCCGGGTGGCCATCAGGGCGCAGTATTTTATCATGTTCGGGATTGTGCTGTCACTGGTCTCGTTTGTGTTGGGTGGATCGGTGCCGCCATCGGATCCGGAAACCATCGTCGCAGCGCAGCGCGGATCGGAGCCGTTCTGGGTGGTCTTTGCCGTCTTTTTCCCGGCCGTGACAGGCATCATGGCCGGTGTGAACATGTCCGGCGACCTGAAAAACCCGACCCGGTCCATACCTCTGGGAACCTTCGCCGCCATAGGGACCGGGTATCTTATCTACATGACGATCCCAATTTTCCTTTCGATGCGCGCCGATGCCGCTACCTTGATCGAAAATCCGCTGATCATGCGAGACATGGCCCTCTGGGGCGACGCTATCCTGATCGGTGTGTGGGGCGCCACGCTCTCAAGTGCCGTTGGCAGCATATTGGGCGCTCCCAGGGTGCTTCAGGCACTGGCCCGGGACGGTGTGCTTCCCGGGTGGATGCGCTGGCTGGGCCGGGGTGAAGGGGCCGATGACATCCCGCGTATTGGGACTTTGCTGACCCTTGGCGTGGCACTGGTTGCTGTCTGGTTCGGAAGCCTGAACCTGATCGCCCCCATCCTCACCATGTTTTTCCTGACCACTTACGGAGTCCTGAACCTCACGGCCGGCATCGAACGCTTGCTCAACAGCCCCTCATTCCGCCCGAAATTCAACGTCCACTGGAGCTTCTCCCTGATCGGTGCCGTTGGTTGTGCCGCGGTCATGTTCCTGATCAACATGCTGGCCACCGTCATCGCGCTATTGTTCGTTGCTGTGGTATTCCTGTGGCTTCGCAGCCGCGAACTCAGGACGGCCTGGGGGGATGTGCGCCGAGGTCTCTGGATGGCGCTTATCCGCGCCGGGCTGATGCGTATCCGCGTTGAGGAGGATGCGAAAACATGGCGGCCGCATCCGCTGGTGTTCACGGGCGCCCCCTCGCGCAGGTTCCACCTGATTGAATTTGCGTCATCGCTTACGCTGAACCGCGGGATCCTGACCCTGTCCACCATCCTTAAAAGCAGCGATCTGGTGGTCTCACGGAAAACGGCCATGGAGAAGCAGATCCGTGAAAGTCTGAAAAAACAGGGGATATCCTGTCTTGTGCGCGTCACCACGGCGCCGGATCCTTATGAAGGCATGGAGCGGCTGGTGGAATCGTACGGACTGGGTGAGCTGGTGCCCAATACAATAGTGATAGGTGATACGGAAAACGTGGAATCGATCGAGGACTACAGCCGGATGATCGCCTCATTTCACGACCTGAACCGCAACGTGGTGATTGTTCACGACAACAAAAAGACACTGTTTGGCAGGCGGCAAGTTATAGATGTGTGGTGGGGTGGCTTGCAGGGCAATGGCGGGTTGCTGATGGTACTGGCGCACCTGCTGAAAAACAGCCAGAGCTGGTGGCATGCCCGGCTGCGAATCAAAATGGTAGTCAACGATCCGAACGGTGCCGAACGGGCCCGGCAAAACCTGGAGCATATTGTTCGCCGCATCCGCATCAGTGCAGAAATACAGGTATTGCAAGCGGAGGGGAGGGAATTCAAGGATATCCTGGCCGAGAGCTCGGCCGATGCCGACCTGATTTTCATGGGTATGGCCACTCCGGGTAAACGCTTTGCAGACTATTATTACCGGCTGCACAAGAATCTGGAGGGGTTACCCACTACAGTCCTCGTTCTTGCAGCAAAAAACAGTGCTTTTGGAGATGTGCTTCTGAAGAGCGAGGATCTGGACTGAGTTCGTTTTGCCAACTCCGGCCGCATCCACCAGTTACATAAAATGACCCGGGATTGCCGATACCATTAACCCGCACCGATGTGTCAGATAAATGCATGATTCTTCATCCCACCAGAAGGATCACGATCAGCGTGACGAGCGAGGAGACAAGCAGGTAGATCAGACGTGCGCCGGGCAGCGGTTTACGATGTCTCATCACCCGGCGTATTTACCCATGAAGAGGATGGTGTTGCTTCCCTTTTCGCGGATGAAGAAGAGGAACGGGCGGTCCAGCCGGATGGTCAGCTCCTGAGGTCCAACGCTGGTGCGGCTGATCTCGATGACGGTGACGGCCGCCGCTTCGCTGCCTTCCTCATCCACCATGATCACCGCGCGGTGCATCACGTTGGAGATGAAGAGCTCTTCAAATGGGTGGATGCGGCTGAAGTCGGCCTCGCCGGCTATGAAGGGGAGGGTGAGGCCCATGACCTGCAGCTCTTCCATGATGTCTTCGTAGTCGAAGTCGATCTCGAAACGCGGCAGGTAGACGTTGACCGTATCTTCTTCGATCTGGGAGGTGATGGCGTCGAATTCCTGACGGTTCAGAGAGCCGGCAAATGCACTGAGGTTCTGCCGGTCGGCCGGCAGGAAAGCGGTGAAAGAATAGGCGCCGTCGCCATAGGGCAGGTCGACCACTTGCCAGTCGCTGTTTGCAAAGTAGCCAAAGGCCTCGCGCACGCGCATCAGTGGTACCTCGGAAACCTCGCCGGATGCTGTTGTGAAAGGTGCGTCGCGGGTGTCCTCGGGGTCGAACTGTATGGCCCAGTTGGCTTTGAAATAGATGGCGTTGATCAGGTACATGACCACATCCGGCCCGATTTCTTCGATCATCTCCTCAATGAGGCCGTTGGTTTTGTCGTTGATCCAGCCATTGATGATGTCCACAGCGGCGGGGTCGCCGAAATCCAGGTCGGCGATTTCGGCATCAAAATACTCGGCATTGGTCTGCAGGAACTCCTGGAGCACTTCGAAGCCGCGACGGTACCATACGGAATTGGCGATTTCCATGCGCACCTGGGGGTCCAGACGGGTGAGAAGTTCTATGAGGTCGCGGAATGCGTTGTTGATTTCATCATTGGAAAGTCCGTCGTGGCCGAAAAAATCACGCATCTGCTCGTAGGTATCGTTGGCCGTACCGTTCAGTGCCATTCCGAATGCCATGGAAATGCTCAGCGGCGAGGCGAAAAAGCTCTCCTTGGAGGCCGTTTCTGACAGTTTTTGCAGCAGTTTGAAGGTAAAGTCGTTGGAACCTTCCACCAGCACTTTCTCCTGGGCGCTGAGTTCGCGCATTGGGATGCCTTCCTGGTCGTCCTTGTCGGCATCGGCCACATCGCAGCCGGAGAAAACGACAAGGAACATGAGGAACACTGACAGACAGTGATAGCGGGTTGAGCAGTTTTGACGAGTGTGCAATGTCGGGTCGCCTTGAAGTGTCATATCAGATCTCCAGAAACTTAATTATGAATGTGTCAGCAGATTCGGTTGTTCATCAGTGGTACACATGAAGTTGCACTCGCACCTAATGATTGGCGGTCACTGCTTTCTGAGCGCTGTGTACGGCCGTTGGAGAGCATACCAGAAGGCCATATTGCAGACATGTATCCGCCTTCATTTCAGTTTCAGTTCCAGTACGAGATAAGCAACTGTACCCCTGACGGAACCGGTTTCCATTCTATTAAAAAAGTTAGCCTTTTTTTTTGCCGAAAAGTAGAAAAAAAGGGCTTTCATGAAAATTGGTGCTGTTTTTATTTGAATAGCAGGTGATTTTTATTCATATTGTCATTTCGAATGAAATCATTAGGATGTCGTTCGCCTGTTGTAGTCCGATCTGGACATGAGAAAACCAGATATACCGGTTGGTGTAGTATCAACGTTGACTCGAGGTGCGTTTCGCGTTGAGGCTGAAATACCGTTTTTAGTAATGATGCTCGCATAGGACTGATGAAAACGCTGCATCCCGGCTTTGAAAAATGGCGGTCATTTGGAACAAGGCCACCCTCCACAATTAGCGATTAATCTGGAAGGAATGAGAAAAGATGTAAAGTTGTCCCCGGGCAAAGCTCCGGGCAAGCAAGGTTTGTACGATCCCGCACTGGAGCACGATGCCTGCGGCATAGGATTTGTAGTCAATATCAAGGGCAAGCAATCTCACGATATTGTACGCCAGGCGCTGCGGGTCTTGCGCCATCTCGACCACAGGGGCGCTACAGGCGCCGAGCACAACAGCGGTGACGGAGCGGGGATCCTCATGCAGATTCCCCATGAGTTCTTCAAGCAGTCATGCGAAGGTCTCGGTTTTGAGCTTCCCGATTTTGGGAATTACGGGGTTGGCATGTTGTTCCTTCCACCCGAACGTGAGCAGCGCAAGTTCTGTGAAAACATTATTGAGGATATTGTTCGTGAGGAAGGACTGAACATTCTTGGCTGGCGTAAAGTGGCCACGGACAACTCCAGCCTGGGTGAGGCGGCAAAGACGCAGGAGCCGCTGGTGCGGCAGGTTTTCATCGAACGCGACCCGTCCATGGAGTCGGTCCTGGATTTTGAACGCAGACTGTTTGTTATCCGACGCAGGTGCACGCTGGCAATCCAGCAGTCCGACCTTGCAGACGAGGACAAGGAGTACTATTACTTCAACAGCCTGTCATCCCGAACCGTGGTCTACAAGGGCATGCTTACACCCAACCAGGTGGAACTCTATTTCCCGGACCTGAAAGATCCCAGTGTCAAATCGGCGATTGCACTGGTCCATTCACGCTTCAGCACCAACACGTTCCCGAGCTGGAAACTGGCGCACCCCTATCGATATGTCATCCATAACGGGGAGATCAACACGCTTCAGGGCAATCAGAACTGGATGCATGCGCGCGAGAAGCAGTTCGCATCCACCCTGTTCGGTGACGATATCAAGAAGGTGCTGCCAATCATCCAGGAGGAGGGAAGCGATTCGGCCAAATTCGACAACGCTCTTGAGTTTCTGTCACTTACCGGGCGTTCGCTGCCGCATGCCATGATGATGATGATTCCCGAGCCATGGGAAAAGCACGAGAGCATGAACGACCTGCAGCGGGCATTTTATGAGTTCCACAGCTGCATGATGGAGCCGTGGGATGGTCCCGCTTCCATTGCCTTTACCGACGGCGTGGTCGTTGGGGCGACTCTGGACCGCAACGGCCTGCGGCCTTCGCGCTACTACGTGACCCGCGACGATATGGTGGTGCTGGCCTCGGAAGTTGGCGTTCTGGATATCAATCCGGAGGATGTAATCTGCAAGGAGCGGCTGCAGCCCGGACGCATGCTGCTGATCGACACCGAACAGGGGCGCATCATCAGCGATGAGGAGATCAAGGACCAGATTGCCGGTGAACATCCCTACCGGCAATGGCTGGATGAGAACATGATCCACTTCAACGATGTGACCGAGGAACTGGCATATCCCGAGCCCAAACTCACGCACGAGGAGGTGATCCATCGCCAGAAGGTCTTCGGGTTTACGTTTGAAGATCTGAAGATCAATGTCGGGCCGATGGCCGAGAACATGCTTCAACCGGTTGGCGCCATGGGCAACGACGCGCCGATGGCGGTGCTCTCCAACCGTCCTCAACTCCTTTACAACTACTTCAAGCAGCTCTTTGCGCAGGTGACCAACCCGCCTATCGACCCGATCCGAGAAGAGCTGATCACATCCACAGAAACACTGCTCGGCTCCCAGGGCAACATTCTGAACCCCGGACCTGAAAGCTGCAGGCAGATCTGCCTGGAAGGACCGGTCCTGACAAGCGAGGAGATGCGTCAGCTTCGGGGACTTGTGGTGCCGGGTTTCAAACATGAGACGCTGCCCATCCTGTTCAAGGCGGGGTCGGGTGGCAAAGGGCTTAAAAAAAGCCTCGAGGAGTTGTTTGCCGCA
The DNA here is from genome assembly GCA_007132975.1 of Balneolales bacterium. GTDB lineage: Bacteria > Bacteroidota > Rhodothermia > Balneolales > Natronogracilivirgulaceae > SKNL01. Next base: position 396 of record SLNO01000130.1, on the reverse strand, counting down.
GCCGACAAAGCCGTAGCTGGCGGTGCCAACATCCTGATCCTTTCAGACCGCGGCTTTGACAAGGAGCATGCGCCCATGCCGGCGCTGCTGGCGGTAGCTGGGCTGCACCACCATCTCATCCGTACCGGGAAGCGCACGGAGGTAGGGCTTATCCTGGAATCTGGCGAGCCGCGCGAAGTCCACCATTTCTGTACGCTTCTGGGGTACGGGGTGGATGCGGTTAACCCCTATATGGCCTACACCAGCCTGTTCGACATGATCCGCGAGGGCCTGCTGGAAGGCATGGACTACGAACGCGCCGTCAAGGGTTACAACAAGGCGGTGGTTAAAGGGATCGTAAAGGTGATGTCCAAGATGGGCATATCCACCATCAAGTCGTACCGTGGTGCGCAGATT
>SLNO01000071.1 GCA_007132975.1 Balneolales bacterium | reverse complement strand
TGAAGCAGGGTTAACATAAACAAGCACAACACTTAAAAAAAAGGGTGTTCAACTTCGTCCGGCAATGCCAGGCCTCACGTCACCCCGAGTGAATAGTGGAAGGCAGACCCGGTGCGAGTGAGTACCCGCACTGTCATTGACGGTAGCTTGTCTTGTGCCTGCTTCATCAGCGTTTTTTTATTCCCCAAAGCCACAGGTTGCTTCATCAGCTTCTATGTCTAAACCACTTAAGGTTCTGTTCATCGGCGACATCGTCGGATCACCGGGACTCTCCCTCCTGGAAACCCTTCTCCCCTCACTGATCACCAAGTACGAAGCGGATTTCATCATTGCCAATGCCGAAAACTCGCACGAAGGCATGGGTATCAATGAGGAGATCATCCGTTCACTGTACAGTATGGGCGTCCATGTGATCACCGGGGGCAACCACAGTTTCGCCAAGTGGAAAATTTATCCCTACATGAAGACCGATCCGCGCCTGCTCCGCCCCATGAACTACCCGAAAGGCGCGCACGGATTCGGCTTTGGAGTGTATGACATACCTGGTACATCCCACAAAATTGGCGTGGTGAATCTGCAGGGACGCACCTACATGCAGCCGATCGATGACCCTTTCCGTGCGGGTGAATGGGTCATTGAGAAGATACGAGAGGAAACCAATGTGATCTTTGTTGACTTTCATGCCGAGGCAACAGCAGAGAAAATGGCTTTCGCCTGGCATGTGGACGGCAAAGTGTCCGTCATTGCCGGCACCCATACCCACATTCCCACCGCCGATGCCCGGCTGCTGCCCAAAGGCACGGGGTACATCACCGACGTAGGAATGACCGGGCCCTACCACTCTGTCATCGGGATGGACAAGGACACAGCCATCAAACGCTTCCTGCTCCAGACACCGCACAAGTACAAAATGGCCAACGGGGACAACCGCATCTGCGGACTTTTCACCAAAATCGATCCGGATTCCGGCAAATGCCTGCATATTGCCCCGGTTACCTTCCCGGCATTTGAAACAGGATCAGCATCGTGAATAACGCAACCCCACTTTTGACCGCTGTCAATATCCACAAAACTTACACCGGAAAGGCCGAGCCTGTCCATGTGCTCCGGGGAGTGGATATTACCATCAACCGGAACGATCTTGCCGCCATCGTTGGTGCAAGCGGCTCCGGGAAAAGCACGCTCCTGCATATCCTGGGCGGTCTTGACCGTCCGGATGAGGGAACCATACGGTTCCGTGACACCGATCTTTCCAAAATGGATGACGAAGCGCTCGCGGGATTCCGGAACCGCAATATCGGGTTCGTTTTCCAGTTCCATCATCTGCTGCCCGAGTTCACCGCGCTCGAGAACGTGTTCATGCCGGGGCTGATTGCCGGCAAAACGATGCCCGAAATCCGGCAACGCGCCGAGTACCTGCTGGAACAGACCGGACTGAAAAACCGCATGGACCATCGTCCGTCAGAGCTTTCCGGCGGCGAGCAGCAGCGTGTAGCCGTGGCACGTGCGCTGATGAATGAGCCTGAGATCATCATGGCCGATGAGCCCACCGGCAACCTCGATGAAGCAAACACAGACAAACTGCTCTCACTTCTTCTGGATATCCGGGAAAAGGAGCAAACGGCCATCGTCCTTATCACCCATGACCACAGGATTGCCGGAATCGCACCAACGGTGCACCGGCTGCAGCGAGGGCAGCTCGAGCGGCCGGCAGAGCCCAACTCCTGATTTTGTCCTCTGCCAAAACAGTGATATATTTAGCACACTTTTTACACACACTAATATTCCCAGTTTCAGAACCAAAATATGGCCAAGCGACTCTCCAAAGAACAACTTGAGACGGATCCTCTCCTTACCAGCTACTATCTCACAACCAGCTTTCTGAAGCGCAACAAGACCGCTGTTATCGCCGCGTCCCTGGTCTTCCTGTTGGTAGTGGGCGGTGGCATCTTCTACTTTTTCTACTCCCAGGCCCAGGAGGCAGAGGCACAGGAGCTTCTCGTTCATGCAGAACAGTCTTTTCAGCGAGGGGATTTCGAAACAGCACTATGGGGGGATGACGAACGGCTTCGAGTCGGACTCATCGACATCATCAACAACTTTGGCCGGACCAGTGCCGGCAATATTGCCAGATACTACGCCGCCGTTGCTGAAGCCGAACTTGGCAATTACGATGAAGCGCTGAGGTATATCGAACGATTTGATCCCCCGCGCGGAATATTGGGTGTGGGACCTATTTCCTTTCACGCTGTTGTGCTTTCCAACGTTGGCGAATACAGCAAGGCAGCCGATGTATTTGAGAAAGCTGCAGAATGGGACATCAACGAGGCCACTACGCCTCAAAACCTCTTCAATGCCGCCCAGGCTGCCATGGAAGCCGACGAAATAGCGCGCGCTTCAAGACTCGTCAGCCGCATCCTTGACGAGTATGAGGATTCTCAGGTCGCTGATTCGGCCAGAAGGCTGGAAGGCATGCTGTTTGTACGTCAGGCCAGCTAAAAGAAGCTTTTTTTTCGCCCGATATCCGCTTCTTACGTACTGACACAGCGCATTTTTGCAAGATTTCTCTGTATAAAAATAAAATGCAACAATCTTGCAATACGAACGTAGTATAGGTAAGTGCAGTTATCGCAAGACACTGCATGGACAGGACACAAAACTACATTGACCTCTAAGTTTCAGCCCTGGGCAGTGATACTGCCTGGGGCTTCGTTTTTTCTGGGCTTAGTTTTTTTGAAATCGGATGCCGTCCTGAATGTTCATAGATGCATCTGACACCATCATCCCGATAGTGTTCCCCTCTCAACAGGTATTGATCAGCGAGTGCAAATCAACTGGCTAATCTGCTGACTCCTGCTGCTTCGGTTTGCCGAGTCCCATGTCACCCAGCTGGATGTTCAGCGCCCGGATCGAAATCTGAATTTCCCAAATAGAGAGTGCCAGCGACGCCAGAAGAAACAGAAGGCTTGCGCCAAATGTATAAGTGGCCGCCATCATATGGCCCTGGAACAGAAGAAGCATGCACAAGGCCGACAGGAACAGGCTGATCACACCTAGAACTTGCATATCCCTGATGAGCCTGGTACGCAAGCGAAGGTTTTTGATCTGATAGAAAAGGATCACGTCCCCTTCCTTTTTATAGCGGTCGTGAAGCGTGCGAATAAGTGTGGCAAGCGTAAGGAAACGGTTGGTATATGCAAGTAGCAGCAGGGAAATGGCCGGAAACAGAAGTGCCGGTGTCGCAAGATCAAGTGCCATGTCAGGCGGTTTGTATTGATGGTTTGGTTTACAAGCTGCATCAGGCAGCCGGGCCCAGCAATGTACGCCGGCGAATCAAGATAATCCATTGCTGCGCGCACAGAAGAAGATATGCTTTTGCTAAAAAAATGTGTTAGTGGCTGAAGCTATTCCGGTCATGGACATTTCACCTTTTTATCCCGTGCTTTGCATGGCCGCGGCTATGCCGTTGATACTCGAAAACAGGGCGTGCCGCACCTTTGAGGAAGCCAGTTCCGGGTCGCGGCTTCGCTGCATAAGCTCTATCTGCAGCAGGTTCAGTACATCAGTATAGGGATTGCGCAGGGAAATCGAGTGCTGGATGACCGGACTGTTGGAAAGCAGCTCTTTCTCACCGGCGATATCCAGAAGAATGCGGCTGGTTTGCTCAAACTCCCTGGCAATGACCTCATGGAAGCCTTTTCCCACCTGTCTCGAATACCTTTCGGCGATATCCAGATGCGCGCGTGCCATCTCACGCCTTGCATTGTCCACCACAGAGCGGAAAAAACGTGAACTTCTGTACAGTTCCTGCATCCGTTTTCGTTTGCCGGGAAATTCATCAAGATATGATGCCAACGCGGAGCCGGTCCCAAACCACCCTGGCAGGTTATAGCGGGTCTGGGTCCATGCGAACACCCACGGAATGGCGCGCAGGCTTTCAAAATCAACCTCCTTCCCGCTCTTGCGGGAGACGGGTCGCGACGCTATGGGAAGTGCGCTGATGAATTCGATGGGGGTGATGGCGGCATACCAACGCCAGACTTCGGTTTTGCGTGTGAAATCCTTGTATGCTTTCATTGAGCGTTTCGATAGCTCCTCCATCATGGCATGATCCTCTCCTCCCGCTTCAAATTCAGGGCGAGCCTCCCCGACCTGGTCACCGGCGGTGCGAATGAGGGCGTTGACCATCTGCTCAAGATGCCGGCGTGCGATCGTTGGCAAGGCATATCGGAACGAGATCACCTCACCCTGCTCCGTGAAACGTATCTTGCCGTTGTGGCATACTTTGGGCAGCCCCAGGACCGCCTGGTTGGAGCGGCCGCCTCCGCGTCCCACAGTACCGCCCCTTCCGTGGAAAAGGCGACATACGACGCCGCGTTCCCGGCAGACAAGTGCCAGCGCTTCCTGTGCCTTGTGCAACGCCCAGTTGGCCATCCAGTATCCGCCATCCTTGTTGCTGTCCGAGTAGCCAAGCATCATCTCCTGGTAATCTCCACGCGACCGCAGATGGCTCTTGTAGATCTTGTTGGAAAAGAGCCGCTCCATCACGGGCCGGCTGTTGTCGAGGTCCTCAACGGTCTCAAAAAGCGGGACCACATCCAAACGGCTTACCACCTTGCCATCCTGATGAAACCAGAGGCCCGTTTCCCTGGCCAGGAGCAGCACTTCCAGCATGTCGCTGACATCGTGCGTCATGCTGACGATGACACTGCCTATGGCGTCCGGGTTTCGTGAAACGGCCTTGCTGACCACATCAAACGTATCCAGCAGTTCCACCGAACTTTTCTTCAGCCTGGCATGCCGTGGGACAAGCGGCCTGGAACTCATCAGCTCCCTGACGAGAATGGCGTTTTTTTCCTCCTCGGCCAGCTCTTCATATCCCGATGCCACACCCGCCGCTTTCAGCATATCCGCAACGCAGCCACCGAAGACGTCGCTGTGCTGACGCACATCCAGGGCAGCAAGGTGGTATCCGAATGCCTTTACCTGATAGCGAAGCCTTCGAAGCACTCCGCGGCTGGCAAGTTCTCCGAAGCCCGTTACTTCCAGCGAGTCGGCAAGCAGCTTCAAATCTTTCAGGAAGGCGGCAACGGGATAGGGTCCTGGGCCGCTTTGTTCCGTATCGAGCAGTGACTCCTTTTGTTCGAGGAGCTTGGCCTGCATGAAACGCGCCTTTAGCCTGTAGGGCTCATGCCAGTGCTCCATGACCTTAAGCCCGATATCGTATTCCGAATTATCACGGTGTATGGAGTCGGCCAGCGGCCTTGGTACCTTTATGTGCCTGGACGAAATGCAAAGATCATGCCTCAGATCCTCCAGAATCTGATCGTACTTCATGAACGCAGCCTCGTAATGGAGCCTGAGAGTTTCCCGCGTCATCTCGGCAGTTACTTTGGGATTTCCGTCGCGGTCGCCCCCGATCCAGCTGCGATATCGCAGAAAGGCCGGCAGCTCCGGACGTCTGCCATAATAGCACTCGGTGGCATCCTCCAGGTCGGTCATGATCCGGGGAACCGTATCCCAAATGGAATGGGTCAGGAAGAACAAGCCGCTTTTTACCTCGTCAATGACGTCCAGGCTCGACGGCCGCACATCATCGGCCGAAATCAGGATGCTTATGAGTGAATAAAGCTCTGAGGCAAGCTGCTCTTTTTCACTGGGGGACAATGACTCCGAACTTATTCGCATGACCAGCGCTGAAATGGTCTGCTGGATATGCAGGATAGTGCGCCGGCGCGCTTCGGTCGGATGCGCTGTAAGTGTAGGCTCCATGCTCAGCTCCATCAGCACATCTGTGAACTGCTCATAGCCAAGTCCGGCGCTCTGGAGCATGTGCACCGCCTGCATAACGGATTCGTCCCGCGGATGCTGCTTGTCGGCCTTCAGTTCACGTTCCCTGTTGATCCTGGTGATCTCGATCTGTTCGGCGCGGTTCACGAGATGGAAAAAGGATGTGAAGGCCCGCAGCAGCCAGTCCATCTGGTTGGGGCTAAGCTGCTTCATGGTCTCCTGAACTTCATTGCGCAGCGCTTCGGAATCTTTGCCCTGCTCGTATGCCTCCTTGCACCGTAAACGCAGCGACTCCACCAGTGAGAATACTTCCTCCCCGGCAATGGACGTGACGGACTGTCCAAGGAGGCTTCCCAGCAGGGAGACATTGGCGCTCAAGGGCCGCGTTATACCGCTGCCACTGCTGTCTGTTTGAAATACATCTGTTGCAGCCATAACAATTTTCTGTGTGCGCCGGCACCGGACACCAACCCTGGTGCGACCATGATGTTGAGCCCATAAATATAAGGCAATATGTGACATGGATGAACTGCTTGCAGCTAAAACTTCTGATGCCCCCATGTTTTTGTACTTTCCATTTTTCTTTTTCTGACCGGGCGGATATATTGCGCATCACATGAGGCTTACCGGTCATTGCGGGATGGTATCCTTGCCATTTCATGGAACGCTTCCGAATCCTCCAGGCGGGAGGAATCGCCGTTTCCGGAAATTTTTCATCTCCTGTTACGATTATGATCAGCGAACCCACCATATTATCAAGAAACATTGGATGGATTGAGGTCATCTGCGGCGGCATGTTCAGTGGAAAGACCGAGGAACTGATACGTCGTGCCAGAAGGGCTCAGTTTGCCGGTCAAAGGGTAGTCATCGTCAAACCGGAAATCGACAAGCGCTACGATGAGGTCAATGTTGTGTCGCACAATGCCACGGCGCTGCCCGGTGTAGTGGCATCGACGGCGGACCAGATTGTGCTGCTGACCGGAAATGCCGAGGTGGTCTGCATCGACGAGGCGCAGTTTTTTGACGCCCGGCTCGTGGAGGTGGCAAACACCCTTGCAAACAGTGGCAAGCGCGTCATCATTGCGGGGCTGGATATGGACTTCGAGGGCAAGCCTTTCGAGCCCATACCGGAGATCCTCGCCATTGCCGAATACGTCACCAAGCTGCACGCCATCTGTGCTGAAAGCGGCATGCCTGCCAACTACTCGCAACGCGTGGTGCAGAGCGACCAGCGCATCCTTGTCGGCGAATCTGAAGCTTACGAACCCCGCGCACGACACTGTTTCCGTCCACCCGTTGACGCACCCAAGAGGAAAAAGACCATCGCGTTCAACCAGGCTGCGGAGCAAGGCGGCACCGGTAAAAAAAACGATAAAAGCGAATCGGAACCTGAAGCCGGCAACCGGACAAAATCCGGCCAATCTTAACGAAGACAACAACCATGGACTTTTCGGATCTTATCAGAGGCATCATCGGAATGGCCTTTCTCATCGGCCTGGCCACCCTGTTCAGCAGCAACCGCCGCAATATCAACTGGCGGCTCGTCGGCATCGGAGTCGGACTGCAGGCAACCCTGGGCATTTTCATCCTCAAGGGGGAACAGATGGCAACGTTCTTTTCGCCGCTTGGATGGCCCAAGGAGCTCTTCCGTATCATATCCTCCTTCTTTGTGGTGATCCTTGACTTCACCACCGAAGGCGCGCAGTTCATATTCGGCGACCTTGCCCTGAGTCCCGGCATGGAAGGAAGCATGGGGCACTTTTTCGCTTTCCAGGTGCTTCCAACGATCGTGTTCTTCGCTTCCATTACCACCATCCTCTACCACTACGGCATACTGCAGGCCATTGTCCGCGGCATGGCCACGGTCATGCGTAAGCTTTTGGGCACCTCGGGCGCCGAGACTCTGAGTGTCACCGCCAACATCTTCATAGGCCAGACCGAGTCACCGCTGCTTATCAAACCCTACATTGAGAAGATGACCCGCTCCGAGCTGCTCACCGTCATGACAGGTGGCATGGCCACCATCGCCGGCGGTATCATGGCCGCCTATATCCAGATGCTCGGGGATGCCTACGCCGTAGCCAACGAGGTCAGCCTCACGGTGGGGCGCCAGCTCTTCGCCGAGCAGCTGCTCGGCGCCAGCATCATGGCAGCACCGGCCGCCATCGTCATTGCCAAGATCCTCTATCCTGAAACCGACACCCCAGCCACCATGGGCGACGTCGAGATCAAGGTCGAGAAAACCGACGCCAACGGCATCGACGCCGCCTCCTCCGGCGCCGCCGAAGGCCTCCGACTGGCGCTGAACGTAGGCGGCATGCTCCTGGCATTCATCGCCCTGCTTGCCATGATCAACTCCATGTTCATGTGGTTTGGCGACACGGTCGGCCTGGAACGCCTCTTCCCCGGATTCCAGCTTACCATGCAGTCCCTGCTCGGGGTGATTTTCGCCCCGTTGATGTTCATTATCGGGGTTCCATGGGTGGATGCGGTTGTCGCCGGATCCATGCTGGGCACCAAGATCGTGCTCACCGAATTCATCGCCTACTCCGACCTCTCCGAACTCATCCGGCTGGAAGCCCTCACGCCAAAAACCATAGCCATGGCAACATTCGCACTGTGCGGTTTCGCCAACTTCGCCTCCATCGCCATCCAGATCGGCGGTATCGGCGGGCTGGCACCATCCCGCAAGTCGGAACTCGCCGAATTCGGCATAAGGGCCGTATTTGCCGGCACCATGGCCAACCTCATGTCCGCCACTCTTGCCGGCGTGCTCTACTGATTCGAAAATACCTGACTGAAACGGGAAACAAATCATACTAAGGACTGCCCGAACCCGTTTTTTTTGCTACGTAAGAGTCTTCAAAAAACCCTATCTTTGAAGATTGTGACAACTATTTCTGTAATCTCTCACGAATCAACAAAATCCTGATTTTCCATATGAACCGCTCTTTTGGATTGAGCGTCCTGGCGGCGCTGATTTTCGTTTCCGGATGTTCCCTCTTCCAGTCAACAAAAACCACTTCACCAGAGGAATCGATAATTGGAAGTATCGGTGGAGATCCTGTCACCTTCGGTGATCTGCAGCAGCAGTTCAGAAAATCCCATACGCTGGCCAGCGATGACGACCAGGGACTCGCAGAATTCGCCGACCTGTATATGGACTACCGTATCAAACTGGCCGTTGCACACGATGCAGGCTATATGCAGGACCCCGATATACTGTCCGAACTGGAACAGTACGAACGCCAGTCGGCTTACCCCTACTGGCTGGAACGCCACGTTCGCGACTATCTGCTCGATGAACTTTATGAACGCTCATCCGAAGTGGTCCACGCCCAGCATATCCTGATCGCTGTTCCGGAAGTGGCATCGCCTGCCGACACCGCCGACGCCTACAACCGACTCATGGAAGCGCGCGAACGTTTTCTGAGCGGCGAAGAAGACTTCATGACGCTATCCAACGAATACTCCTCGAGACAACGCGGCCAAAGCATGGGCGGCGACCTTGGTTTCTTCAGTGCCGGATGGGCCGTCAAACCCTTTGAGGATGCGGCTTATGCCCTGGCGCCCGGCGAGGTGAGCATGCCGGTCCGCACCCAGTTTGGTTACCATCTCATCCATGTCATTGATCGCATGGAAAAAGGTCCAAACAAGCGTTTTTCCCATATTTTCTTCATGACACGCGGTGTGTCTGAGCCCGTCGACAGCGTCTTTGCAAAAGCATGGGCCGCACACGAAGAGCTTGAGCAGGGCGCAGAGTGGTTCGACGTGGTAGAGCAGTACTCCCAGGACGAACAGTCACGGCTTACCGGCGGTGGCATCGGCTGGATCAACCATGGCATGTACGAGCAGGAATTTACCCGCAAGGTGCTTCAGATGGATGAGGCCGGGGCCTACTCCGAACCCTTCCAGAGCGTCTACGGCATCCATATCATGAGACTCGACTCTCTTTACCAGCCCACATCCGAGGAAGTCAGAGAGGAACTCACGCAGACCCTGAACCAGCTGCCGAGGCTGCGCGACAATGAACGCGCCGTGCTGGACAATGCCGGCCGGGTGGGACAGGCCCGATTCCACCGTGAAAACCTTGTTGCGTTTGAAGATTTTACCAGGGAGAACTACCGCGGTGAAATCGCCAACATAGCGTACCCCGAATCGCTGCTTGGCAGAACCGTTTTCTCCTTCAATGGCAGGCAATGGTCAGCCGGCGATTACCTGGAATGGCTCAAACCGGTAATCCAGGAGCAGACAAATCCCCAGTATCACCACCGCTTTGCCGGCAAGTTCCGCGATCATGTCATCGATTCAGAACTGGTATCACTCACACGCGACAAATTTCCGGAATTTGCCGACCTCAGCAACGATTATCTGACCGGACTGGCGGTTTTCCGTGTAAATGAGGACTCCATCTGGACTTATGCGCAGCAGGATACAGCACGTCTCAAGGCACTTTTCGAAGCCAACCCTGATGACTACTTTTTTGACACCCGCTATCGCTACGTTCGCTTCTCGGCCCGAGCTGACACCACGCTCGACAGAGTGCGCTCCCTTGTGGAAGCCGGGGTGCCTGTGGACAGCATACGGGGTGAATTCACGAATGTCGTCATGCGCCGTGATGTGATCAACCGGGTGGATAACGAACCCTACTCAAAGCTCAAGGACCTCAGTGAAGGTGAATTCTCTGACTACTTTGAATACAGGCGCCGTCAAACCACAATGTATCTCGAAGAGATCATGGAAGCGCGTCCCATGACATTCGAGGAGGCCTTCAACAAGCTTGTGACCGACTACCAGGTCATACGTGAAAAAGAATGGCTTGAGGCGATGCGCAGACGGTACCGTGTGGAGTATCACCCCGAAGTCGTTGAGGCGCTTTACCGGACAAATAATGACTGATCCCTTCCGTGTTCTCGTCCTGTTGTCATTTTTCGTTATTCTGGTTTCCTGTGAGCATGGAATCCGGGACACGGATGACATCATTCTCGCTGAGGTTGGCGCTCATGTGCTGCGGCTAAGTGATGTTGTGAATGATGTCCCCGCGGAAGTATATGCTGCCGACAGTCTCAGGGTGATCGCGAACTATCAGAGAAACTGGGTCAATCGCAAGCTTAAAGTGAACGAAGCCAGGCGGCTGCGGCTTGACCAGAACCCTGAGGTCCAGCGCCGTGTCCGGCAGGCAACGGAATCCATCCTTGTGGATGCTTTCAATGAGGCCGTTTACCTTGATGTGATGGATGAACCGGTAACCCGCACCGAAGCGCAGTCCTATTACGAGAGCAACAAAGACAAATTCATTCTTGCGGAGCGGCACGTGCGGTTTCGGCACATGATAGCCGCATCCCTCACTGATGCGCAGAATGCAAGAAATGCCTTGATGAGAGGCAGAAGCTGGGCAAGTATTGCCGAAGATTTCTCTGTGAATCCACAGAAAGCAATTCGAACATCCAGACAGTTTTTTCCAATTTCCACAGCCGCTCTCCACTTTGAGGAAATGAACACGTTCCTGCAGGTCATCGGGATCACAGAGATATCCCCGATCAGAAGAATCGGTGATCAGTTCCACTTTGTGCAGCTTGTTGAGGCACGGGAGGCCGGTGACCATCCACAAATTGACTGGGTCATTGACCAGATAACCGACTGGCTGATGCTTGAGCGACGAAGAAAACACCTCCGATCCATGGAGCAAAGTCTGTTTCTCAAGGCACAGGCGAACAATGAACTCCGTGTCTACGACGTAACCATACCAGAACAGCAAATCGAAATCGTACAGGACAGTCTGTGACCTGATACCGGGATCAGTTCCTGTCAACGGCAACCATACATTATGCGTATTTTTCTAATTACCACCTTTCTCCTATTGTTCACTTTCCATGCGATGGGCCAGCAGCGTCAGGTTGCCGACCAGATCGTTGCCGTAGTGAACGACCATATCATCCTTCAGTCAGATGTGGATCAGCGTGTCTTTGAATTCATGCAGCAGATGCGCGGCGATCAATTCGACGAACAGATGTGGTTCTTTGTACTTGAATCCATGATCGACAACTTCGTCCTGGTTGAACAGGGCCGGATCGACTCTGTGGTGGTAAGCGACTCTGAGGTTGACCGTATCCTCTCCCAGCGCATCGACGAGCTTGTCCGGCAGCTTGGAAGTGAGCGCGAGCTGGAACGGGCATTCGGGCAGACCATCGTGGAGATCAAGGCCGAATACGCCGAGCAATTCCACCAGGATCTGCTTGTGAACCGGGTCCGCCAGCAAAAGATCAACCGGATAAACATCACGCGTCCCGAAGTCATTGATTTTTTCAACTCCATCCCGGAGGACTCACTTCCAATCATCCCTGAGTCGGTTTCCCTGTCTCAGATTACGATAATCCCCCCGCCAAGGGCAGATGCCCGTGACAATGCACGCAACCTGGCCGCTCAGTTGCGTGACTCCATCCTTCATCACGGCGTATCGCTGGAAGACCTGGCAAGACGGCACAGTGACGGTCCTACGGCTTCCCAGGGCGGCGGACTCCCCATGGTAAATGCCACTGACCTGCTTCCCGAATATGCCGCGGCCGCTGCAGCGCTGGATCCCGGTGAAGTATCCGAAGTTGTCAGCACGCAGCAGGGTTTCCACATTATCCGGTTGAACGATCGGCAGGGACAAAGGATATCCACCCATCATATCCTCATCTCCGTTCCAGAGGATGAACTGGATGAAGACTTTGCCAGAGACAAACTAACTGCTATCCGCGACAGCATCCTCCATCAGGGAAAAAGTTTTGCCGACATGGCCCGCAGGCACTCGGAAGACCGCAATACCGGTCCTGCCGGCGGAAGGCTTATCGACCCGCAAACCGGTCAGCGCCTGATTCCCGTCAGCGATCTTGACCCGTCGCTCTACCGTACCGTTATGCTGCTGGAAGAGCCCGGGGATATCTCCCCGCCGCGATCCTATCAGTACGGTGAAAACAACAAACGGGCATTCCGCATCGTAAAGCTCAATCAACGTGTTGAAGAACACCGCGCCAACCTGGAACAGGATTACCAGTTGATCCGCAGCTTTGCGCTGCAGCAGAAAAGCCAACGTATCCTTGCCGAGTGGCTCATGGAGCTGCGTAATGAGATGTTCGTTGAATACCGGATACCCGTTCCCGAATACGATCCCATGGAGCTGCCTGATCCTCTTGCTCCTGAAGTGCCTGTGGATGCGGAGATGTCCGGTGACCAGGGCATTCCACCCGGAGCCAACTGATACCGGCAACCCGGACGCTCCTGATAAACCTGCTTTCCAGTTTGTGCCGGAAACTCTGATGATGTTGTAAATAGTTGGCCGTACCGGCAAAACCATTAACTGTTCCATAACCGCTGATATAGTACACATGTCTGACACCAAAACATTCAGCAAAACGGAGACTGCCGAAGCCTTCACCAGGGATTTTTCGGCGCTGCGCAAAGAAATTGCAAAAGTGGTCGTTGGCCAGGACGATATCGTTGAGCAGCTGCTCATCAGCCTTTTTTCTCGCGGGCATTGCATCCTGGTGGGCGTCCCCGGTCTTGCCAAGACCCTTCTGATCCGAACATTGTCAAAGAGCCTGAACCTTTCGTTCAACCGCATCCAGTTCACCCCCGACCTCATGCCTGGCGATATCACCGGCACCGAGATCATTGAGGAAGATGCGGCCACCGGAAAAAAGGTGTTCCGCTTCATTCCCGGCCCGCTTTTCGCCAATATCATCCTCGCAGACGAGATCAACCGTACGCCTCCCAAGACACAGGCGGCATTGCTCGAATCCATGCAGGAGTATCATGTCACCGCCGGTGGTGTGCGGCACGACCTTGAGAAACCGTTTTTTGTCCTGGCAACCCAGAATCCCATCGAACAGGAAGGCACCTATCCCCTTCCCGAAGCGCAGCTTGACCGCTTCATGTTCAACTTGTGGCTCGATTACCCCGCATTCCAGGAGGAGCTGGATATCGTAAGCCGTACAACGGCTCCCGGCAAATCTAATGTACAGCCTGTGCTCAATGGTGAGCAGATCATGGCCTATCAGGAACTTGTGCGGGAGGTTCCCGTTCCGGACAGTGTGCTCGAGTTTGCCGTCCGGCTGGTCTCCATGACCCGTCCCAACACCAGCGATGCGCCTGATTTTGTCAACAAGTACATGAGCTGGGGTGCCGGTCCCCGCGCCTCCCAGTACCTTGTCATTGGTGGAAAGGCCCGGGCCCTCTCTCAAGGCAGGTACAATGTGACCGAGGACGACATCCGAAGCCTGGCCATTCCCGTTCTTCGGCACAGAATCGTCAACAACTATGCTGCCGAAGCGGAAGGCATGGATACCGTATCCCTGATACGGCAGCTGCTTGACACAACGGGCTGAACAATCCGCCGCGCCAACATTGATATTGGCCTCAGGGTGATAAAGTCCCGGTAAAACTCTGCATTCATGGATATCCAATTCGACGGATTTCAAAACGCGATCCCGGCATTCTGGATCATAGCCCTGGTAGCAGGCGCTATTGCGCTATCCTACTGGACCTACCGGCGTACTGAAACGCTTACGCCGGCATGGCGTCTGACCCTGGCTGGAATCCGTTCTGCTGCCTTTCTGATCCTGCTGCTCATTCTCCTGAACCCGGTCATTTCGATCAATGAAACGATCCTTACTCCGGTGCGTCTGGCACTGATTTTTGACAACAGCCAAAGCACAACCATCGAAAAAGGGACATATTCCGGTGAAGAGCGCTACCGCGAAGTAATGAACATTTTGACACCGGAACCTGTCGGTGACCATGAGCATATTGTCAGTGAGCTTTACGGTTTTGATACCCAGATCTTTTCCGTGGATGCAACGGAGGAGCTTGTACTTGGAGGAAGCCGAACTGACATTGACCGGGCACTCCTGGGTTTCCTGGATGTTCTGGATCGGCACGAGGCGGTAATTCTGATAACAGACGGCATTGTCACAGCAGGTCGAGACCCCTCCGCTACCGCTTCACGAATGCCTGTTCCGATTTACACCATAGGCATAGGGGATACATCAAGGCAACATGACGTTGTCGTTCAAAGGGTAGTCCACAACCCTACCGCTTCCCTGAACAGCCTGCTTACCGTAGAGGCATCCATCCTTAATGACGGATTCCCTGACCGTGACATACCGGTACAGCTGATTCATGAGGGGGAAGTACTCATGGAAGAAGTGATCCGTTCCAGGGAAACGAGATCGGTCCGGCAGGTACGGTTTGAGATTCTGATGGAAGAAGAGGGGCTACAGCAATTTCAGGTCCACGTGCCGGAGGTGCCCGGCGAATGGACCACTGAAAACAACACGCGCTGGTTTTCTGTGGATGTGCGTGATGACCAGCTGCGCATCCTTCATTTGGCTTACGAAGTGCATCCCGATGTACGCAACATTCGCCGGTTCCTGAGGGAGGACAAGCAGGTGACGCTTGACAGCCGTACATGGATTTCGGATGACCGGTATGTGGAAGGAGACTTGCCTGACAGACCCGACACACTGGACTTGATAATTCTGCAGGGCTTTCCACATGTTGACCTGGATGAAAGCCATGCCCGGCAGGTTGCCGATCGTTTTTCTGAAAACGCCCTCATCATCATCGGCTCTGCAGGCCAGGACGTGCCACGTCTGTCCTCACTATTTTCAGGACTGCTCCCTGTACGCTATCAATCAGGTTTCCGCTGGAATGATGTGCAGTTTCATTTGCCGGCGGACCAAAGCAGTCACGCTGTCCTTGACTTCGAACTCCCCGAAGATCTGCGGATAACCCCTGTGCGTGGAGGCATACGCGATGCAGGCACGGCTGCCGGAGCCACAACACTTCTGCAGACAACCTATCGCGGAAATGAAACGACTGTTCCCCTGCTTGCTGTCCGGACCATGGGCAATCGCAACATCACGCAACTCAACGCCTACAACTTCTTCCGCTGGTCATTGAGTACTCGTGAGGATACCCGCGTTTTCTGGGAGAATCTGCTCAACAATATCGTGAAATGGACGGCGGCGCAACCCGATGAGCAGCTGCTTGAGCTGATCCCGGCAGAGCCGGTATTCCAGACAGCAGAACCGGTGGTGTTGAACGGTTTTCTGCGAAATGAATCCGGTGATCCGGAAGAGAATGCTGTAATAGACATTGCTATTGAAGGGGATGACATCCAGGAGAGGAGGTTTGTAATGAGCAATGAAGGAGGAGGGCGTTACCTGCTTGAAATAGGAAACTTGCCGGAAGGTCCCTACCAGTTCACAGGAGTGGCCTCCCGCGGTGACAGAGAGATTGATACGCGGAGCGGCAGCTTCCGTGTCGGCGGTGTCAATCGTGAGTACCTCAATACTATTCGTGACGATGAACTGTTGAGGTTTCTGGCACAGACATCCGGCGGACGCTTTCTGACCCACGATGACGCTGATGAGCTGTTCGATTACCTTCGGGAGGATATTGGTCTGGAACAGCGTCTGGAAACAACTTCGGAGTCACTGGCTCTCCATCGCAACCCATTCTGGTTTCTCCTTGTTATCGTCCTGCTTACCCTTGAGTGGGGACTGCGGAAATACAGGTCCATGCAATAAAAAAAGCCGAACCCGACTGCTTAAACAGTATCGGATCCGACTTTAAAAAACAGCCTGGAGAGCGATCAATACTTCAGGATCGCCCCTGGCCAATATAAATCTGGCTTATTTCCTTCCACGCGCCTGCAGCCAGAGGGCCAGCAGGATCAGGATCAGAACGATGGCGAGACCAAGAAGGATAAGCATCGTGTAGGAAGTCGGCTGCGCCTGAAGCTTCCACTCGGTGAGCTTCTCGTCGATGGTGTTGAAATTCTCAAAGGTCATGAGATTGGCATCGATGAGATGCTGCTGCCAGCGGGGCTTCACATTGCCGAACCAGAAATCGGCAAAGCGCTGATATCTTGCGACTTCTTCATCACTTCCACCCTCTTCTGCACGTGCAATTGCTTCATCCAGATAGGTATTCAGCGAGGTGTAGAACTCAAGCGAGTTGCTGAAAGGTGAAAGCTGGATGTTGTTCTGTGCAAATGATTCGGAGAGCGTGGTCCATGCGGCGTCATCAATCAACATCTGCCACTCGTCCACTTTCTCAACAATGGAGCCAATGCGCTCGCTGCGGCGTGTTTCGGCCACATAAATCTGAGAAAGGTCGTAGCCCATGTTTTCCCACATGCGGTTGAATTCAACCTGAACGCTGTACAGATGCAGGAAGTCTTCCGTGCTGAGTTCGGTATGAGTGTTGAGGAAAGAGATGTTGTTGTCGACAACAGACTCGATGTATCCCATCACGTTCTGTGCGTCAATCTCAAGCGCAAGGCCACGGCGTTCGGCCGGTGAGAGCGACTGGAGATCTACATTTTCGTAGGCAACGAAGATGGAGTCCACCATTTTGATGATGAAGGCATCACGTTTGTCGAGTTCCTGACGAAGGCGACGCGCCTGGGCTGCGTTGGCGTCACGTGAGCGGCGCATGGCAGCAAGCTCATTATTGAGTGAGTCAGCACGCTGCTGGTAGCGGGTTGCGTCACTGGTAAGCTCGGATATACGCTCCTCCAGCACCACGATGGTGTCACCTTTCTCGCCGATCCGTGCGATCCGCTCGCCAGTGGCCTGAGTCAGTTCGCGAAGATTTGCCATACGACGCTGCAACGTTTCGGGGTACAGAACCCTGTTGAGAAGCGAAGCATTGTCACGGTATCTGCTGTCCATTTCATTGAGCATCTCAATGACTTGATCTACCTCCTCTGGGCTCTGAATGGTTTTCAGAGCTTCGATTACCTCTGCGTGGTCACGATCAAAATTCTGTTTGATCTGGAAATCAGACTGAAATTGCGCCTGAACCTGACCGGTGAATCCCACAGCAAGTACGAGGAGAGTTGCCAGTACAGTTTTAATAGTTAACTTTTCCATTGTTCTTTATACTTGTAGCTTAAAATTTCGGTTTAGTTTGCAAGGCCGTCTTTTGTCAGACGATACTCAACATCTCCATCAATAAGCTGGATATAGGGAGAACGCTGATTGAAAGCCGGGTTGGCCAGACCTGCTCCCGAAACGCGGATAATGCTTTTGAGATCCAGGGCACGCTCTTCAACTTCGAAGACATATACGTTACTGTATCCCGGAGCGGTGACAAAATAGTACCCGTCTCTGCTACGTATAAAGCGCACTTGCTCGGGAAGTGCCGCACCTTCCCCACGCTCCTTAACGTTAAGGTCCGTGACATTAAATCTGATACCCAGACGGACGTCCTGCACGTTGCCGTTTTGATCAGGTGATGCTACGGATTCCATCGGCTGGGCGTAGTCAACATCGGTTAGTGTTAACGAGGGGCCACAGGCGACTGCAAATACAAGCAGCATAGCCGCTGATATATTCCCCAGTAATCTGAGATGTTTCATTGAGACCATTTTTTTATACGTTAAATTTTGATTGATCTTGTTTAGTTATGCTGTAGTCTTTTTTGGAAAACCGTCGTGCAATCCTGCCAAATTGTTTGTGAGCATGAACATTACCGATGAAAATATCAAAAAAAACAACGCAATAAAATAACCAATTCAATAAATCTGTTGTCCATGGTTATATCATCAATTGTTTTATCTTAACTTTCAACAGGTTAAACAACCAGTTCCCATCATATTTTCAGTAGAGAATGTATGGGCACATCCGGCTCCAGCTTCTCCCTGCCATTCAGAAAACCCAGTTCCAGCACAAAGGAATAGCCGGTTACCACACCTCCAAGGGAACGGATAAGTTCCGAAGCGGCGCGAGCCGATCCCCCGGTTGCCATCAAATCGTCATGAATGATTACCCGATCACCCTCTTTTATGGCGTCAGAGTGCATTTCCAGCCGGTCGTATCCATACTCCAGTTCGTACTCCACCGATATCTTGTCAGCCGGCAATTTGTTTGGCTTCCTGACAGGCACAAATCCGGCATTCATGTCGGTTGCCATGCGTGTCCCAAAGATGAAACCACGTGATTCAATGCCGGCGATCATATCCACCTGCTGCCCGGCAAATGGCTCAAGAAGCAATCTGGATGTGAGCATCAGCGCCTCGGGGTCCTGCAGGATAGGCGTGATATCCTTGAACACGATCCCTTTTTTTGGAAAATCGGGAATATCCCTGATCTTATTGCGGATCAGTTCGATATCTTTCACATTGTGGGTTGTTGTTTTCATCAGTTTAACTCACATCGATTCGTTTGGTCAGAATGAACACACATGACAGGTTGTAATCCTGGCTATGCATTTCAGCCGGAGGCTGTCATGTTTTGTTTCAAGCCTCCAAAACTCTTCGTAAAACAAAGTGCTCAAAAATACCAATAATGAGATACTTTGGAAACATGTCCGGCAGAGAACTTTTTCAAGGCCAGACACATATACAGATACACTGCTCCTGCATGCCATGACTAATCCACATACAAAAATGTTTCTGGACAACCTACACTACCGCTTCATGGGCCAGGCCCTGGTGGAAGCCGAAAAGGCTGCTGAATCAGGCGAAGTGCCGGTAGGCGCCGTAATCGTCCATAACAACCGCATAATTGCGCGTGGCCATAATCAGGTGGAGCTTCTGTCGGACGCCACCGCTCACGCCGAAATGATCGCACTGTCCGCAGCTTTCAGCCATCTTAACGAGAAGTACCTGCCTGATTGCACCTTATATGTGACACTGGAACCCTGCCCGATGTGCGCAGGCGCCCTGGTATGGGCAAAAATCGGCCGGCTTGTCTTCGGTGCCCAGGACGAAAAGGCCGGAGCATGCGGAAGCATTCTCAATATCGCCAGCCATCCGGTCCTCAACCATCGAATCGAGATGATCCAGGGAATCATGGAGGATGAGTGCGAAGCGCTGCTGCGCCGCTTTTTTGAAGAACTGAGAAGCAGGGGGAAATAATCCCTGCCCGGGTGTATCAGATCGTCTCCCTGCCACAGTTCAACAGTCGCAGACCGATTCCCATCACGCATCCTCTCTCCAGCCGTACAACGCATTATCCCGGACATATTTCAAGACCTCCGGTCTGAGCTCACCGGGAGCGGGCGCTGTTCCATCCGTCAGCTTCCTGCGGATTTCGGTGGATGATACCCGCAACGGGCGATGATCACAGTAGTGAACGGTAAACTCACTGAGTTCGTCCGGAATATCAGTAGGAATGCCAGGCCGTTCCGCCACCAGCAGCTCACTTTTGTGGGCGATTTTTTCGTACTCAAACCATGTGGACAATGTCTGGAGCGTATCACCGCCAATGCAGAGGTAAAAAGTTCGATCCGGATAACTGTTTTTGAAAAATGTCAATGTACGGATCGTGTAGTGCGGAGATGGCAGGCGCTGCTCAATGTCGGAGAGATGGACCGTATCCATCCCGGAAAATGCGAGTTCAAGCATGTTCCATCTGTCGGAAAACGGTGCAAGTTCAGCAATATGCTTGTGGGGCGGAGAGGGTGTGAGAATAATCCACAGATCATCTACCAGGCCGCTTGCGAGAAACGATGCCACCATTCCCTCATGACCGCGGTGGACCGGATTGAACGAACCGAAAAACAGTCCTGTTCCCATGTATCAGCCGTTTATCTTTCTGCTGTAACCGCAGTTACACGTGCCAGGCCCGCAAGCGCCCGGTCGTGATGCTCCTCGGCAAGTTCCCTGTTGGCGCCTCGTGGAAATATCTGAAGGTACTGCTGGTAGCTCTCCACCGCTTTTTCGAATCGCTCCTGTTGCCGTTCGCGGACACTGTTTTCCGCAAAGTAGACATACGCCAGTATCTGATTCACGAGCGCCTCCTCAGCCCAAGAGCTGCCGGGGAATCGCTCAACAGTCAGTCCATAATAAATGGCCGCCGATTGGTACTGACGGACTCTCATATACATCTCGGCGGCATGGAATTTCTTCTTCGCGAGTTTGTCGCGCAGCTCATCCATCAGTTCCTGAGCCTCCCGGGCACGATCCGTTCCGGGATAGCGTGTCACAAACAGCTGAAAACGGTCCAGAGCATTGTAGGTTTCCGTCTGGTCCAGGTTGAAACGCGGACTCATCCTGTAGTGCGAATAGGCTTCCATGAATTCGGCCTCCTCCCGCCGGTCATCGCGTGTGTAATTTCTGGCGAAACGACGGAATTCACTGGCTGCAGAGAGGAAAGCGCGGTTGTTGAAATGGCTTTTAGCCAGATAGAACTGCGCATCAGCGGCAAATTCGGTGCCCCTTCCCATGGAAAGCACGGTTTCAAAAGAGCGGACGGCATGGGAGAATCGTTCTCGTTCAAACTGGCTCATGGCTTTTTCAAAGGCCACTTCTATGGTATCGCCCGGACGTATATGCTGGCTGGAACGGCAGCCTGCAAACAACAGGATAAACAGAAGCAGTACGACAATACTTTTATGGATTTTTAGCATATGGTTATGAAATTACATCTTGTACGCCCTTAATTGTCACGTACCTTTAACTTGTCGAGGAGCAATTTTATTTCCCCCTGATACGTGGATTCTTCAAAAAGGGCAAGTTTTTGCAGTGCATTATTGTAGTGTTCGCCGATAGCCCTGACCGCATCATCTATGACCCCAAGGTCGTGATAGATCCGTATGACACGCAGCACATCCTGCTCCGTGGCAGCAGGGTTGCCCAGTATCTGCCGGAGGAGCAGACGGTCGGTGTCATCGGCCCGCTCTAGCGCGCGGATGGTAAGCCAGGTCTTTTTCCCTTCAATGATATCGCCGCCCACTTTTTTTCCGAATTTTGTGGCATCGCCGACAGCATCCAGCAGATCGTCCTGGATCTGGAATGCAAGGCCGGCCTGCTCCCCGATATCTCCGCAGTTTGCTACCATTTCCTCAACGGCACCGGCCGTCATGGCTCCGAGCTCCATGGAGCATCGGAGAAGGGCCGCCGTTTTGGCACCGATCATCTCAAGGTACTCCGGCAATGTGACGTTGTCACGCTGCCCGAAATCCATGTCCAGGGCCTGCCCATCACATACGACACGGATGGCCTCCAGAAATCGCTGCATCATCTCTGTATTCACCTCTCCGGACAATCCGGCCTGCTTGCCCTGGACCGATAGTTCCTGCATAGCCAGCACAAAAAGGACATCACCGGAGAGAATGGCAACCGCATCATCCCACTTCTCATGCACAGTTGCCATGCCGCGCCGGGTGCCGGCATTGTCCATCATGTCGTCGTGGATGAGGGTAAAGTTGTGGAGCATCTCAACGGCACGGGCGGCAGGTACGGCCTTTTCCGGGTTACCGCCGCACATACCCGCAGAGAGCATGAGCAGCCTTGGCCGCAGCCGCTTCCCACCCATGCCCATCACATATCGGACCGGATCGTACAGTGAGGCCGGTTTTTCGGGGATCGACAGGGTTTGGAATGCCGCCTTAATAAGGGCATCAAACTGTTTGCGGATATCTTGGTGTGTCATTAAAGCTCAGTGTGAGGGTGTCAAGCGTGCAAATATAAGAAAAAGAATGGCTATCATCGACCCTGAACACAGCGCAAATGTATCATATCAAGATCTGAGGGACGCTCACATCCCAGCAGGCACAAAATAGTCCGGAAATCCTCCTCCCACCGTTTGAACATGGCTTCCAGGCCGTCGAATCCACCGCTGCGGATCGCCTGGATCACCGGCTGGGCCGATGCCGCCATCACGGCACCCATGCAGAGGCTTTTAGCGATGTCCAAACTGTTGCGGATGCCCCCCGACGCGATCAGCTCGCACTTGTCCTCCACAAAATCCCTGGCCATCAGCAGACAATCCACAGTCGGAATGCCCCAGTCATCGGTAAAATGAGGCTCCGGCGCGTCGTTGCGGATGTTTTCGACCCTGCCCCAGCTGGTTCCGCCCGCTCCCGCCACGTCAATGGCGGAGACACCGCAATCCACCAGCTGTTCCACTACACTCCCGGAAAACCCCGCACCCGTCTCCTTGACGATGACCGGCACCTGAACGTCCTGCACCAATGTTCGGATCCCCTGTGTAATTCCGCTGAATTTGCGGTCGCCCCCTTTTTGCCGAAGCTCCTGCAACGGGTTCAGATGGACTATGATCGCGTCGGCCCGGATGGTGTCTATCAGCAGCTCCGTCTGCTCCTTTTCCAAGCCGCCGGCCAATTGCGCGCCACCGATATTTGCAGCGATAAACGCCGACGGCGCCTCCTCGCGCACGATGGAAAAACTGTTTCGGGTGGATGGGTCTTCGAGCATGATCCGCTGGCTGCCAACGCCAAACGGCAGGTTGTACTGTTCGCAGAAAGCAGCTAATACAGCATTTACCGGTGTGGTTTCATGATGACCGCCGGTCATGGACGATATGAACAGTGGAAAACTGAACCAGCGGTTCAGGAACCTCGTTTCGCATGTAATCTGATCAAAATCCACTTCCGGAAGCGCATCATGAACGAAATCGTACCGCTCAAACCCCGTTGTTTTCGCATAACCGGCAGCTCCGGCGGCGGTTATATCAATGTGATCCTTTTTGCGCTTGGCTATTTCATCCATCCCGGTTGTTGTTCGTCGCTGATTTATCGTCGTGAAAGTGATGACCCGCCATTGATTGGCATCCGATGGCCGGCAGCGGCTGATTGGATTGCGTTCATCTGCATGCCCGAGCGGTGTGGCTGACGCACCTTCACCCTTTTCGGGACGAGCGGTAAACCGGCACAAAGGAACATGCTTCCCCGTACATCAGTCGCTCCACGTAAGGTAAGAGTTTTTGTGTAGCATATAAATAGACGGACGGTGGCACCTCCACATCGGCACACCCCTTGAGCAAAACACGTTTGTCGCTGTAGCTGGCCCAGTCCACACCATCCAACCCTTTACGGAAGCGCTCAAAGGCAACATCTTCAGGTTTGCCAAAGACCACTTCCAGGGCATTCGAACTGGCATGGGCCGCCACAAGCATGTACGCCCAGGAGGCAACTATGGCATCCGTGGAACAAAAAACGGCGAGGATCTTTCCGGAATACTGGCTCCAGTCATGCACTTCAAGGGACTGTCGGAACTCCTTCTCCCTCAGTATCAGCTCCATGTGCAGATAATCCTTCAGGTCGAACGCCACGATGTCTGCCGGGGAGTACCACTGTTGAAGATCCAGCGTCACTAGTCCCGATTTCGCTACCTTGTTTTCAATCATTGATTGCTGTTCCGTCATGACTTTGCTGCATTTGCTGCTTTATTGCGCCCGCACGCTATACGGAGAACGACTCCCCGCAGGAGCAGGTACGGCTTGCGTTCGGATTGTTGAAGTGAAAGCCTTTGCCGTCCAATCCGTCGGAATAGTCGAGCTGCGTTCCGGCAAGGTACAGGAAACTGCGCATGTCAATGATGACCTTAAGCCCGTTCACCTCAAATTCCTGGTCGTTTTTATCTGCGGTGACACCCTTGGGATCAAAATCCAGCTTGTATGAAAGCCCGGAACAGCCGCCACCCACGACTCCAATGCGCAACGCGGACTGCTCATGGGCTCCTTCACTGCGACGTATTTCATGAATGCGCCGCAGAGCTTTGTCTGAGATGGAAATGGCTGTCATACCGACTCAATACGAATATTCGGATCAATACGCTTTGCCATGCTTTCTATGGCATACAGCGTTCCGGTGGTGGCAGTCGGACACGTACCACATGCTCCCTGGTAGTGTACCTTTAGCACATTGTCTTTGAGGCTTACCACCTTCAGCCCGCCGCCGTCTGCAAGCAGATAGGGCCGCACTTGCTCATCCAGCATCTTGTTGATTTCAGCAAGACGCGGATCGTCCGATTTCTGCGCCTCTTCGCTCACGTTCACATTGGGATCATCCGAGGCCAGGCTCTCAACAGCTTCGGCTTCACGGATCGGAGGCGCCAGCTGCCGAAGCAGCGTGTTCCAGTCTATTCCGCCATCCTGCGTGATGGTCACGTACCGGTCCACGTAGTACACCGATATCACGTGCGGTATATTGAACAGCTCTGAGGCAAAAGGGTCCGCCATCGCCTCTTCCGGAGACTCATAAGACCGTGTCACGCCATTCGATATCGGCTCCCGGAGCACAAATCTCATGGCATCAGGGTTGGGTGTTCTTTCGATTTCAGCGATTTTCGGCATAACAACTATTTTTTCAGTGTTTTATTCAGGATGATAAACGTCCGGTATCCCGGTCTATTTCAATTTCTGATATGTGTGTGGATTCGGCTTCTTATGTGTGGACACGGCCTCACTCCGTAGTCACTTTCTCCTTGCCCTTCAGTGCTGCCTGAAGAGTGTGCCAGCTCAGCGTCGCGCATTTGACACGCGCAGGCAGGTTCCGCACCCCTGCGAAGACTTTCAGGCGGCCCAGGTCGTTGGGTTCGGTTTCCGGATCAAGCTTGCCCTGTGCCATGTCATGAAACTGGTGGAACAGCTTGTCGATCTCGTCGATATGCTTGCCCTTCACAAAGGTGGTCATCATGGACGCCGACGCTTTAGAGATGGCGCAACCGTCGCCAACGAATGTGACATCCGTGACCATGTCATTCTCGTCAATATTCAGGAATATCTTGTATTTGTCACCGCACAGAGGGTTATGGCCCAGAGCCTCGTGGTCTGCCGGATCCAGGACCCGGTAATTCCGTGGGGTCTTGTTGTGATCCAAAAGCACCTGCTGATAAAGCTGGCTCAGTTTGTCGTTCATGGTGTTGCGTTGCTATCGAAACATTTCTATGGTCTTGCGCAGTCCCGCCACAAGCTGGTCGATTTCTTCTCTGCGGTTGTACATCGCCATGGATGCCCGCGTGGTGGCCACAATACCGAGGCGGTCCATTAGCGGTTGTGTGCAGTGATGGCCGGTACGCACCGCCACGCCTTCAAGGTCAAGGATCGTACCGATATCGTGCGGATGAATGCCCTCGATTACAAAGGAGACAACGGATGATTTTTCCGGGGCCCTTCCAATAATCTTGAGCCCTTCAATGGTTTGCAACTGCTCGGTGGCATATTGCAGCAGGTCCTGTTCTTTGGCGTGGATGGCATCGTAACCGACGGACATGATGTACTCGGCGGCTTTGCCCATTCCGATCGCGCCGGATATGTTGGGCGTGCCGGCTTCAAATTTGTACGGCAATTCGTTGTACAAGACCTCGTCGAAAGAAACGCTCAGGATCATGTCCCCGCCCCCGCGCCATGGCGGCATTTCCTCCAGCAGTTCCTGCTTCCCGTACAGGATGCCGATGCCGGTTGGGCCGAACATCTTGTGCCCGGAAGTAACGAAAAAGTCGCAGCCGATGGCCTGTACATCCACCTTCATATGCGAGACGGCCTGTGCCCCATCCACCAGAACGGGAATGCCCCGCTCATGGGACAGGCGCGTGATCTCTTTGACCGGATTGACCGTGCCAAGGGTGTTGGAGACATGGACGATGCCTACTAGCCGGGTGCGGTCGTTCAGCATGGATGCAAACGCCTCCATGTCCAGCACACCGTCTTCGCTTACCGGGATCACCATCAGTTTCGCTCCCTTCTCATCGCAGAGCATGCGCCACGGCACTATATTGGAGTGGTGCTCCATGGTGGAGATGAGGATTTCGTCGCCCTCGCCCACGTTGGCGCGGCCCCATGACTGCATCACCAGGTTGATGGCGTCGGTGGCCCCGGAAGTGAATATCACCTCTTTGCTGCTGCGGGCGTTGATCAGCTCACGGAGCGTCTCGCGCGCCCCTTCCATGGCCGCAGTGGCTTCCTGGCTGAGCAGGTGCACCCCGCGGTGGACGTTGGCGTGGTAGCGGCTGTGGTACTCGGTATAGGCCCGTATCACCGGCTCCGGCATCTGGCTGGATGCGGCATTGTCAAGGAAAGCGAGCGGCTTGCCGTGCACTTCCCGGCGAAGGACCGGAAAGTCGTCACGGCACCGTTCGATGTCGATGGTCCCCGCTGCAGCTGCGGCAACGGATCCTTTCAGTGATACAGAGCTGTCTGCCATCAGGCGTGTTCTTTGATGGATTTGCTTTCGTGGGTGTAGGCTTCCACTTCTTTGCTGAGCCGCTCCTGGATGGAGGGCACCGGAATGGACTCAATTACATCCAACGCAAATCCGTATGTGAGTATTTCGCGGGTCTGGGTTTCGCGAAGGCCTCTGGTCTTCAGGTAGAACACCTCGTCCTTGTCCAGCTGACCAATAGTGGCTCCGTGGCTGCAGGATACGTCATCGGCAAAAATCTCCAGCTGCGGCTTGGCGTAGGCCATACCGGTGTTGGAAAGCTGCAGGTTCCGGTTCTCCTGGAAGGCATCCGTTTTCTGGGCATCCTGGCGCACGAAGATCTTGCCGTTGAAGACCGATGTGCCGTTGCCGTCGATGATGCACTTGTGGAGCTGGTGGCTGGTGCAATTGGGCATGGTGTGGTCCATGACACTGTGGGTGTCGGAGAGCTGCTCTCCGTTGACCATCACCAGTCCGTCGAGCGTGGCGTGCGTGTTCTCGTCGGTCAGCACCGCTTTCACATCACTTCGGGAAATGTGCGACCCCAGATGCACGGCATACGACTTGTAATCGCTGTCGCGGCTGATATCGGCAGCCAGTCTTGAGATATGGTAGGCCTTCTTGCTGTCGCGCTGAAGCTTGACATGCGTCATGTGCGAATTTTCAGCCAGTGCGATCTCGGAAACCGGGCAGTTGAAGTAGACATTGTCTCCCAGCCCGATATGATCTTCCACCACGGTCATCTCACTGGAGCGGTCGCCCACAATAAGGCAGCGCGGTGTCATCACATACTGTTCCCTCTCATCGGTGTTGATGAAGAGCAGCTGGATCGGCTCGGCGATCTTGACACCCTTTGGCACATAGATAAACGCGCCGTCACGGAATACCGCCGTGTTGAACGGCACAAAAGGATCATCCTCCCATTTGGCATGCTTGCCAAGGTGCTCCAGTGCAATCTTGTTGCCCTCGGCCAGCACATCGGCCAGGTTGGCAACGATCACACCTTCCGGCAGACGGTCCGTTTTGGACAGTTCTTCGCTGTATACTCCGTTGACGAAAGCCAGGTGGTGGTGCTCGGCCTCGGGATAGATGTAGGATGCGGCGTCAGCCGGTACATTGGGTGTTTCGATGGCATGCGACGGGACAAATGTCTCCCTTGCCAGCGACTTCAACGAGCAGTACTTCCACTCCTCATGCCGTGTTGTGGGAAGCTCCTTGCCGGATATTTCCCTGGCCGCTTCACGCTTCAGTTCCGCCACCTTCTCGCTGACAGACCCTGCCGCTTCGAAACGATCCAGGAGCCGGTCCAGAAAGAGCGTTTCTTTTGCAATATCTGTCATTACTTCGCCTCTCCGTTTACTTCCGCGTTGGCTGTTACCCATTCGTAGCCCTGCTCTTCCAGCTCCAGCGCCAGTTCCTTGCCACCGGATTTGTGGATGCGTCCGTTGACCAGAACATGGACAAAATCAGGGGTGATGTAGTTGAGGATGCGCTGATAGTGGGTGACCAGCATGATGGCTTTGTCGGCGGACTTCAGCTTGTTGATACCTTCCGATACGATGCGCAGGGCGTCGATGTCGAGGCCTGAGTCGGTCTCGTCGAGCAGCGCCAGCTTCGGGTTAAGCACGGCCATCTGAAGGATTTCGTTGCGCTTCTTCTCGCCACCGGAGAAACCGGCATTCACGTTGCGATCCAGAAACTTCGCATCCATTTCCACAAGCTTGAGCTTGTCCGTGATATAGTCTTCGAACTCCAGGGGATCCAGTGGCTCCAGCCCCTTCTCCTTCTGGAGTTCATTGTAGGACTCGCGCATCAGCATGGAGTTGCTCACGCCGGGGATCTCTACCGGGTACTGGAACGCCATGAAGACGCCTTTGCGGGCGCGCTCATCAGGTTCCATTTCGATAAGGTCTTCGCCTTCGTAGATGATTTCGCCTTTAGTGACTTCGTAG
>SLNO01000026.1 GCA_007132975.1 Balneolales bacterium | reverse complement strand
CTTGTAGCGCAGGAGCCGTAGTTTTCTTAATTTTGTTCTTTCTGCCTTTACGGATTAACTGCTGTATCGTTGGCACGGTTCATTCTGTTTGGTAATGGATGTTAAAGAGTCTGCAAATATAGGGAACTTCACTTGCCATTTGCAACATAATAACCTCATATAAAATTACTCCGAGCTTAAAATCATCATTCATGCAACCAAATTGCCCAATGCTGCCTTGTCAAATATCAACAAAATAATACACCTGGTATATAACACTATATCAATTGAAACTTACCGACATATCCGGAATCAGCCCCGCCAGGGCAAAAGCGCTTCAGGAGTCAGGGGTCTACACACCCGCAGATCTGATCCGTTTCTTTCCCAGGACCTATCTGGACCGCCGCAACATCATGAAAATCGTTCGCCTGCAGGGTTCCGGCGAAAAGGTGACTGTCATGGGTACCGTATCGGCTGCAGGTGAGAGCGGTTTCGGCAGAAAAAAGCGCCTGGAAGCGGTCCTGCAGGATGAAACCGGCCAGTTGAAGGCCGTCTGGTTCAAGGGAATATCCTATTTCCGGAAAACCATAAAAAAAGGCGAGTTTTACGCTTTTTTCGGTACCGTCAAACGTTTCGGACGCTATCTCTCCATGGCGCACCCGGAAGTGGAACAGCTCTCATCCACCGAGTCTGGGGCACAAAATGGAAATCCATCTTTTGCCGCCATCATTCCCGTCTATCCCGGAAACCAGTTCTTTAAAAACACCTACATCACCTCCGGACTGCTACGGAAATGGGTCCTTACCGTCCTGGACCGCATTGCAATCCCCGAGTTCCTCCCCGATGCGTTGCTGAGCCGTTTCGGCTATCCCGAACGCCACACGGCATTCCGACACATTCATGCCCCTGAAACCCCGGAGCAACATCAAAAAGCATTGGAGCGGTTCAAGTTCGAGGAACTGTTTCTTTTTGAGCTGAGCGTCGTGACACTGAAAAAAGAGGTCTTTGACAAAGCTCCGGGACCAGAGATGATGGAAACGCGTCCCCTTACCAGCCGCTTTTTCAACGAAGTATTGCCCTTCGAACTCACTGATGGACAGAAATCCACACTCGGGGAGATCAAACGCGACATCCGATCCGGACGGCAGATGAACCGGCTACTTCAGGGGGACGTGGGCTCCGGCAAGACGGTAGTTGCCATCGGTGCCATGCTCATGGCCATCGACAGCGGATACCAGGCCGTGATGATGGCACCCACCGAGATACTGGCAGAACAGCACTACCACTCCCTCTCCGAATGGCTGGAGCCGCTTGGAGTTGGAATACGCCTGCTGGTCGGCAATCAGAAAAAAGTGTTGCGCGAAGACATCCTCACTGATATTTCGGGTGGAAAGGCGGACATAGTGGTAGGTACGCATGCCATCATACAAGATAGCACGCGGTTCCACCGTCTAGGCATGGCAATCATAGACGAACAGCATCGGTTCGGGGTGGCTCAGCGGGCATTGCTGCGTGAAAAGGGTGAAAATCCACACATTCTGGTCATGTCGGCCACACCCATTCCCCGATCCCTTGCCATGACGCTCTACAGCGACCTTGACATGTCGATAATCCGCGACCTCCCGCCTGGCAGGAAGGAGATCGTCACCCGCGTGGTGCGGGAGCCGGAACGGGAGAAACTGCACCGTTTTCTTACGGAGCAGCTGCA
This sequence comes from Balneolales bacterium, assembly GCA_007132975.1. Taxonomy (GTDB): domain Bacteria; phylum Bacteroidota; class Rhodothermia; order Balneolales; family Natronogracilivirgulaceae; genus SKNL01. The sequence goes on along the minus strand of SLNO01000026.1, from coordinate 7,991 downwards.
GGAAGGCGGACAGGTTTACGTGGTCTACCCGCTGATCGAAGAGTCTGAGGCAATGGACCTGAAAAATGCAACGGAGGGTTTCGATCAGATACGCATCGAGTTTCCGGATTTCAGGGTCGGGTTGCTGCACGGCCGCATGTCCTCTCCGGAGAAAGAGCAGGTTATGCGGGACTTCAAGGATAACCGTATCCAGATACTGGTTTCCACCACTGTCATTGAAGTCGGCGTCAACGTCCCCAACGCATCGGTCATGGTTGTGGAGCATGCCGAAAGGTTCGGCCTTTCGCAGCTGCATCAGCTTCGCGGCCGCATTGGCCGGGGCGCACGGCAAAGCTACTGTGTGCTGATGGCCGACGTGAAACAGAGCCGGGAAGCCCGAAGCCGACTGGCCACCATGCAGCAGACAGGCGACGGGTTCCGTATTGCCGAGGCCGACCTTAAGCTCCGCGGTCCCGGTGACTTTCTGGGCACCCGCCAGAGCGGCCTGCCCGAATTCCGGCACGCCGACATCCTCAGCGACCAGTATCTGTTGGAAATTGCCAAGAATACAGCGCTGGAGTTGCTTGATGCGGACCCCGGGCTTGGACATCCGGATCACTCCGCGCTCAAAAAAGTTTTCCTGCCGTATCTTGAAGAGAAGAAGAAGTTTTTCCGGATGAGCTGACACAAATCCCGGATCTGCTTTTTTTGTATGCTTTGTCTCTGATTTGAATGAAACCAGGGTCGATTGGTGTTCAGGTTCTATGTTTGGGAGGATGGAGGATGGATGTTGCATTATCCCAGATCCAGCAAAACCTGTCACTTTTGACTCATTATCCTTTAGTTTTCCATGCAAAGTGTTAAGGAAACCGTAACCGAAGTAGTCCAGGCAGTGCTGCCGGTCACAATCATTGTGATACTGCTGCAGTTCACTATCATCTGGCTGCCACTTGAGGACTTCCTCCAGTTCATTGTGGGTGTTGTGATGGTATCAGCGGGCCTCATCTTCTTTTTACTGGGAGTGCACATCGGGTTGCTGCCCATTGGCGAGATGATCGGATCGGCTTTGCCCAGGATGGGCAAGGTCTGGCTCATCGTGCTTATAAGCTTCGTTCTGGGCTTTGTGGTAACCGTTGCCGAGCCGGATGTGCGCGTCCTGGCCAACTACGTCGATACCGTGTCGGATGGAGAGGTGAACCGACATCTGCTTATATACACAGTTGCGCTCGGCTTGGCCATTTTTGTAGGCTTGGCTGTTCTTCGAATCATTTTCGACATACCGATCAAATACCTGCTCACCGGCGGCTATCTGCTCATTTTTGGCCTCGCCTACTTTGTTCCCGAGCAGTTCGTATCCATTTCGTTTGACGCCGGCGGTGTTACAACCGGTCCTCTCGCCGTACCCTTCATTTTGGCTTATGGAATCGGGGTTGCGGCCGTCCTTGGGGGCAGAAAGACAACAGACAGCGGATTCGGGCTGGTCGCACTGGCTTCCATCGGCCCCGTCCTGGCTGTACTCATACTTGGCATCATATATGGCTGATGGGGCATTCTAAATGTTTTTTTCAAGCGAAACCTGAAAACCACAATAAAGCAGCCGACTGGTCGGCAGGACAACAATCAAACACATGAGCGTATCAGTATTCAGTGGAATCACGGGTGTCATCGTCGAAGTGGTCTTCGCACTCGTGCCACTGGTGGTGTTTTTCCTTATTGCCCAGGTGCTTTTCCTTCGCTTGCCGTGGAAGAAGGTAACTGATATAATCAAAGGCATATTCCTGGCCTTCATCGGCCTTACGCTGTTTCTTCAGGGTGTGCATGTGGGGTTTGAGCCTGCCGGAACCATGATGGGTGAAGTACTGGGTTCCAAAGACCACAAATGGATCCTGATTCCCATCGGTTTCTTACTGGGTTTTGTCGCGACCATTGCCGAACCGGCCATTCGCATCCTGAATCATGAAGTAGACAAGGTATCGGGTGGATACATCCCACAGAAAGTACTGCTGTACACGCTTTGCATCGGCGTCGGGTTTTCCATTGCACTGGCCATGCTCCGGCTCATTGCCGGGATCCCGATTGTCTGGCTCGTGCTGCCGGGGTATGCGATCGCCCTGGTCATGATGCATTTCACCTCGCCAACGTTCACATCTGTTGCATTTGATGCGGGGGGTGTGGCAACAGGACCCATGACTGTTACGTTTATCATGGCGGTGGCACTTGGCGTGGGCGAAGTCCTTCCCGGCCGCGACCCGATGATCGACAGCTTCGGGATGATCGCCCTTGTGGCCTTGGCTCCGATTATTTCAGTCCTTACCTTGGGACTGTTGTACGCATGGAAGGAACGTCGAAATGATTGAACAGTTAAAAAATTGTCAGAAACTCATCCTGACCATAGTCAGCCGGAACAAAACCAGCCGGGTGATCAAGGCTTCAAAGCGCAAGCACGCCGAAGGGGCAACCATCATTCACGGTGAAGGTACCGGAATTGAAAAATGCAAAACATTCTGGGGAATCCCCCTTGAACCGGAGAAGGATGTGATTTTCACGGTGGTATCTGACGAGCATGCCGAGGAAGTTTTGGATATCATCAGCAAAAGCGTAAAAATGAGCAAGCCGGGCAACGGGGTGGCTTTCATCCTGGATATCACCCGTTTCACCGGTGCGGTACATCTCCAAAAGAAGAAAAAGAAACCCACGGACCAACCTTTGAAATCCATGGATATCACTGCCCAATTTGAACTGATCGTAACCATTGTCAACAAGGGTTTTTGCGAAGATATAATCGAAGCATCCCGTGAAGCCGGAGCTGCCGGAGGTACGATCCTTCACGGACGCGGTACCGGTGTCCATGAACATGCCAAGCTGTTTTCCTTCAATATTGAGCCGGAAAAAGAGGTTGTTTTGACATTGGTTCCTCAAAAAGTCACGGACAAGGTGCTGGAAGCCATTGTCAAAAAAGGGGAGCTGGACAAACCCGGCAAGGGGATCGCGTTTGTGCTGAATGTTGAAAAGGTGCTTGGGATAAATCACCTGCTGGAAGAGATGCTTGAGCGGTCGGGCTCCGACTCATAGTTCCAGACAGAGATTTGCCCTGCAGCCAGCTTGGTGAAGGGCTCTAATTTGCAGGGTTTTCCGGTTTGCCTCCTGACTCTTCCCCTCCCGCGTTGGTGGAGAGGACGGTCCTGTCACTGGAGATCAGGTCCAGCGGAAGCGGCTTTGTGGCAGATCCGGTGTACAGGGATACATGCGGGAATGGTATTTCAATTCCTTCCTTGTCGAACCGTTCCTTTATGCCCATGTTCAGGCCATTGCGCAGCAGCAGGAAGTTTTCCTTCCTGGCCCAGGCAACAAACAGAAGGTCGATGGACGAACTGCCGAATTTGTCAAAAATAAGCAGTGGCGGGGGTTCCTGAAGGGAGTAGGGAAGTTTCTCAGCCACATCAAACAGGATTTCCCGAACCCTTTGCAGGTCTTCCTTGTATGCGACGGATATGTTGCAATCAACGCGCCGGATGGGGAACTTGGTAATGTTTATGAACTCGGATTTTATCATGGTTTCGTTTGGAACCCTGAGAAACCGGTTGTCAAACATTCTGATCTTCACCGACAGGGTATCAATAGAGTAGACCAGGCCCACATTTCCTCCCACGTTAACCACATCCCCTACTACGAACGATTTTTCCGCAACCAGAAAAAACCCGCTTATAACATTGGATACAGTGGTTTGCGATGCAAAACCGATGGCAATGCCCAGGATTCCCGCGGCACCGAGCAATGGGGTTAGAGAGAAACCAAATTCATGGAGCAGGGTGACCAGCAGGATGGTCACTCCGATGTAGAAAAACAGTTTCCCCGACAGCATTCCATAATGCTGGGAATAATGCCTGGTTATGTAGCTGCTGAGGTATCGACGGAGGATGATCAGCAGTGGCAGCCCGACCGCCAGAATGACAATAACGCGGACCAGAACGAACAACCGCTCTTCCGATATATGTTCTCCAAAAAGTGACGAAATGAATTCCATACCTTAGAGGTGCTTGGTGAATCAAAACCGGTTAATGTTGTGGTGGTTGACGGATTGAACCGCGGGTTGTGTGCTCCGAACTCATTACTGGCGGCGCCGAAGGGTCAGAATCCTGGAATGTGGAAATCCTTCAGCAACCGGAACGCCTTGAGACCGATACTTTTTCGAACGGCGGTGCGCGGTTTGCCTACAAGAGTTGCATCTCCGGCCTCGACCGGTCGCACACCCTTTGACTCCATATCTGTTTCACTGTCTTTTCCCTCGTAACGGATCACGGTCTCATCCGACCACATTGCTTCGCCTTTCGCAAAGATTGACAGCCGTTCCACACGAAGGCAGACCTTTTCAAATTTCAGTTCTTCGCTATCCTTATTGTGGATTTCAAGCGGACACACGACAAGATGGGGTTCCAAAAGATCCTCTGTAAGGATTCGCCTGGCAGTTGAAGAAACAGCGTAGGACAACTCTCCTTCGGTGAAAGACCCGAACCATGTTTCCGAGAGTTCCACGGTGGGGATATCCGCAACAACAAGATCGTCGCGCCCTTCCGGTGTTACACGCACCCACACGGGAACTCTTGAGTAGACCCTGGTTTTCGTTCCGCCGACAAATCTGTAGGAATGCTCGGTATCAATAATGACCGGTTTGTCAGGCATTACCGGGCGGATCCAGTAGCGCTCGAAATCACCGGGAAGAGACATGCGCATCCAATTCGGTTTTTCCGGCAATGGAGCAGGTTTTCCACGCACCTTGTCGTCCCGGTAACTGTCTACCCAGACTTCATTGAGAAGCCTTTTAAGGAAGATGGTCAGCGGGCCAACCCGGTGGCTTTGCATCTCCCCATCCTTAAGTGTGACAATCGGCCAATTCGTGAGTTCCATGGGAATATTTTGCTTGTAACGGGACCATATTACAGGATTCGATGATAATCAGCAAACGGGTTTTTTAACCTGGGAAAGGACGGGCATGTATTTCCAGTGGCACACTCATTCGTTATCTTGTTACAGGAGCATGTGATTCAGGCGGCATTATAAAAAAACAACAATTCAATACGTATTTTAAATCGGGAGGCCAGCCATGTTACATCCGAAAATTCTGGTTCCGGTGGATTTCTCGGAACTCAGCGAGTTTGCCTTGCAGGCAGCCAGCACTTTTGCCCGTCTGTTTGAAGGCCGTGTGACTCCGTTCCATGCCTACATACCCGTCACCGATCTCGATGGTTTTTATTATGTGGGATCAGGGATTACTCCTCATGAAAAATACTCAGAGATAGAAAAAGTTCTCCACGAACGCTTGCAGGAGATTGCGGAGAAGTACATCCAGCCTGAATATCTCTCTGCTCCATTGCTGGATGTGGGCAATCCTGCCCGAGCCATCATCCATACATCAAACAAGTTTGATCTGGTGGTCATGAGTACGCACGGCCGGACAGGCTTCAGCCGCTTCGTGATGGGATCGGTGACCGAGAAAGTGCTGCGGATGTGCAAAAAGCCTATGATCACCGTTACCGGAGAATCGAATCTTGGGGATTTAAGTTCGTTGTTGGTGACAACGGACTTTTCTGAAAACTCCTTTCAGGTATTTCCCTATGCAGCCAGCATTGCAAAAGAAACCGGCGCCCGTATTGATCTGATAAACGTCGTCAGCAGTGAACAGTTTTTCGATTCCGGCGCCATGGAGGCAACAGCTGCCAGGCGAGAGAAAGAGATCGGGGAACTCGCTGATCACCATTTCAAGGATATCAGGAAGCAGGTTGATGCAAGGATCGTAACCGGAGACAGGACCCCCTATGCTGAAATAGAGCTGTTAGCCCGGGAAAAAGGGTATCATCTGGTTTTCATTTCATCGGTGGGACGCACCGGGCTCGATTACCTGATGATGGGAAGTACGGCATCGCAAGTGGTGCGCCGTGTCAAGAACGCGGTTTTCACCATCAACCCTCATGGAATCAGCCCTGAAAAGGCGCGCAAACTGCATTATCAGCACCGCGACATATAGCTTCGTCTATCATTGGCGAACCAGGCTATCTGCCTGCTAAAAGCGGAACGAAATGCCAAAGGTTGCATGGAACCGGTCCACGCTCTTGTCGGCTGTTTCAATGAACGTCACCGGGGCATTCGTATTGGGGTCAACAATGATACCGGTGGACGCGTCCACGGAATAGAGATCTTCAGTGGTGTTCCAGAATCCGTACTGGATACCAAAATCCAGGGTTGTGCTCTGATTGATGCCGATGCCGATTCCGGCGCTGAGAAAATGCCTGTCATTCTCCTCGAGATAGGATACTGGATTGGCCATGTAGGCCCAGCCCACCCTGGGTTCGAAAGAGTTGAACATGGTCAGAGCCGCGCCGGCGCGGAAATTCCAGACATCATTGAAGTTGCGGTTTATAAAATCATTTTCGTCAATCTCCACATCGCGGTCAACCGAGTCGAATCCGCTGAGGCGGATGTTGCTGTAGTTTATTCTCTCTGCAGAGGCGGAAAGGTTGGCAATGGGAAGATCTTTTGTGGAGGCGCCAAGGTGGATGCGGGCCGGGGTGCGCACTCTGTATGAGTAGTCACCGGAAAGATCGTCGCTGATCCGCGGTCCGAAGGTGTTGCCGCTGCCGTCAGTTACAACTGATCCATCAACGGTGACCACATCCTGAAAACGTGTCTGGATAAAGGCGTCGAAACGCTCTTCAACACTCCAGCGCGTACTAGTCGTGTAACTGGCTCCGAAGTCAATCATATCCAGCCCGGTAAACAGGAACCCTAACCTGGCATTGTAACCAACGGCATCCACCGAAATCTTCTCTTCAAAGAGCATGCGGTCAATGTTGTAGGTGCCTGTATTCAGTTCGCCCGAGTAGACGGGCCTGCCTGAAACGTCTAGCGGCGATCTTTCGATGAAGACCTGACTGAAGACCGATCTGGATACCGGGATTCCTACGGAAAGCCCAAGAAAGAAGTTTTCCTGGAATTCTGTTGCCAGGTAGAGGCTGTATTCACCTGATTGGCCCCGCCTGGTGGTTTCCGCGAACTGGTCGACTCCCTGAAACCCGCCGTATTCGAATACGGACTCCTGGAATCCATTAAGGTCGTCAATAGCAAAGGTATTGAAGGCGATATCGTTGGTGTAGTCTGTTAGAAATTGATAGGTCCGGGATGTCAGGTCATTGAAGGCTTCCACAGTGAAAGCACTGTTATGGTCCGAGGTTTGGACGTAACCTCCACCCAGGACCAGGCTCCCGGTCACAGTTGGCAACTTGTAGTTGAAGCCGATATGTGTGATCCCAGTCTGGTTGTCAGAGAAATTCCGGAATTGCCCCAGGTAGTTCGACTCCGTGGAGATTTCCCTTATGCCGATACCCGCACTGAATGTACTGCCGGGTAATTGGGCGGCAACGGCAGGGTTGATGAGGTGAGAACCAAATCCCTGCATCTGGGATACTGAGGAGCTGCCCAATGCAATGCTGTGGGCATCCTGCCCCGGAAGTTGTGTTGACAGCCTGAGCGCATCAAAGCCATATTGCGCTTGTGCTGCAGAGAGTCCGGCCAGTAGAAAAATGGTGGCAAGAATCGATCGTCTTTTGGGCAATGAAGGAGTCATGTGTAGAAGAATGATGTTGACTGTTTTTCGCGGCAAACAGGGTCGCTTTGAACTGTGATTGACGTCTGTTTGTGAAGCTTAAATACTGTGAAAGGGATATTCCAGTTGGAAACTGAATATACCGGTATAGCTTACGGTTTCATACCGACGGGTCTCAACTGGCACAATGCTCAAGATTTTACAGAGGTGCGTCAAACCAACGGATCAGCAGTCAGTCATTGCGAGAGCGACTGCCGGAGTTTCCACTGCTGCGAGTATTGCTGCTCCGGTTCACCGTACCACTGCTGCGGGTCGGAGTCGTGCTCCGGTTCACCGTACCACTGCTGCGGGTGGTGTTGCTGCTCCGGTTCACCGTGCCGCTGCTGCGGGTGGTGTTGCTGCTCCGGTTTACCGT
>SLNO01000013.1 GCA_007132975.1 Balneolales bacterium | reverse complement strand
TGGTCGTCCTTGGCAAAGTGCGCGGGCACCCAGTCCACGATGACCCCAATGCCGGCCTGGTGGCATTTGTCCACAAAGTGCATCAGGTCCTCAGGCGGACCAAACCGTGATGTGGGCGCAAAATAACTAGTTATCTGATAGCCCCATGACGGGTCATAGGGATGCTCTGCGATGGGCAGCAGCTCGATATGGGTATAGCCCATTTCCCTGACATACGGGATCAGGTCATCCGCCAGTTCCCTGTAAGAGAGAAAGCCTGTCGGATCCAGCTCTTTCTTTTTCCAGGAGCCCAGATGCACTTCGTAGATGGACATCGGCTCGTCAAATCCCTTGGTCCGGGCGCCCATCCACTCTTCATCTTTCCATTCGTAGGTGGAGATATCCTTGACGATGGAAGCGTTCCTTGGGCGCAGCTCCGAGTAAAAGGCATACGGATCGGCTTTGAGCAGGGGAAGGTCCTGTCCCTCAACGGCTATTTCGTATTTGTAGATGTCGCCTTCCACAAGACCGGGGATGAAGATCTCCCATATGCCCTGGTCATGGTACTTGCGCATGGGATGACGCCGGCCATCCCACTCGTTGAAGCTGCCTACTACACTTACGCGCTTGGCCCCGGGTGCGCAAACAACGAATCTGGTGCCGGTGACCTCACCTATTGTCATAATGTGCGAGCCCATCCACTCGTAGGCCCTGCGATGGTTGCCCTCTCCCCATAGCTGCAGATCAAAGTCCGTCAGTGTGGGCCCGAATGAGTAGGGGTCATAGGTGGTGTATTTGTTCCCCTCGTACAGCGTGACCTCATAGTAGTAGGCCGGCACCTCTTCCATTCCCTCGATCAGGCACTCAAACACGCCCCCATCGCTGATTTTGGTCATATCCTGATAGGATGTACCGTTGTCAAGCCATATCTTGATGGACTCTGCATTTGGTTGCAAGGCCCGGATGACAATCCCTTCCTTGGTACCCTTTTTGTATTTGTGCGGACCTAGAACGGCGTATGGATCCGAGTGGTCGGCCCGTTCCAGTGCAGTGATTTGACCTCGGTCCAGAAACTTCTGTGTCACAGGCATTTTTTTTCGGAGGATAGTTTACATTGTGGCGTAAAATACAAAGAATTACACAAAAATTTAGTACATCAGAATACGTGTTCCCGCGTTAAGCTGTTTCGGCACCCATCAGAAACCTCATTGCAATAATTCTGTTTCCCGTACCCTTGAAAGCCAGTCATCTCATAGCCAGAAGATACCTTTTCTCACGGAAAAATGTATCCCTTATCAACACACTGACACTGATCAGCGTGGCGGGTGTCACGGTGGGTACGGCATTGCTTATAGTCGTGCTTTCGGTATTCAATGGATTTTTCGATGTGATCAAGAGCATGCTGCTCTCCAATGATCCTGACATCCGCATTGAATCGGCGGAAGGGCGGTCGTTCGCCGTCACGGCTGAAATGGAACAGACGCTCGCCGGAATCCCGGAAATAGCAGTGAAATCGCCGTTTATCCAGGGCAAGGCCCTGGTGGCGCATCGCGGCCGACGCGATCAGGTGGTGGTAGTCAAAGGGGTGGAACCTGAAAGCTTTTCAAAATACGCCGACCTGGAGGCCCTGATGTATGCCGGGGGCCTGGACCTTGCCGTGCGGGGCAGCCTGCCGGGCATCCTCCTGTCCGACCCGGTCAGTCGAAGCCTCAGACTGAATATCGGCGACGAAATTTCCCTTCTGAGCGCTTCGGGAATGCGGCGTGCGCTCACGCAGTTCACCGGTCCTCGGGTAAGCCGTTTTGAAGTGCGCGGCATCTATGACATGAGCCAGGTCATCGACGAACCGGTTATGTACATCGATATTGCCGCTGCCCAGCGCCTTTTTGACCTCCGCAATGAAGTTTCGGGCCTTGATATCCGTCTGGTTGACCACAACCGGGCCGATGCCGTCAAGCGCGTCCTGGAACGCGATTTGGGCGACGGTTTCCGCGTGCAGACCTGGTATGACCTGCAAAAACCATTGTATGATGTGATGAACCTGGAAAAATGGGGCGCCTATTTCATCCTCATGATCATTGTGTTGGTGGCGGTGCTCAACATCGTTGGCACGCTCACCATGGTCGTGATCCAGAAAAAGCGTGATATCGGCCTGCTCCGCTCCATCGGATTCCGAAAAAAGGATATCATGTCCGTTTTCCTGAGACAGGGATGGTACGTGGGTCTGATCGGCGGCATTTTAGGCGGGGCGGCCGGACTTGCATTATCGTGGATGCAGGACCGGTTCGAGCTGGTAAAACTGGCCGGTGCCGAATCGTTTATCATATCCGCCTATCCCGTGCAGCTTCAGTGGCTGGATGTGACCCTGGTGCTGGGCGGAAGCTTGCTGCTCTGCGTCCTGGCCAGCTGGTACCCCGCCCTGCGGGCGGCCTCCATTGAGCCGGCTGACGCTGTCAGAAACGAGTAAGCGGCGCCATCACTGCTGAAATGAAGCGTATTTATCGCTCCGTATAGCTGTCAGGCAGGTCGTTCTCGTACAGTACCACATCCCCGTCCACCAGTCGCTGCCGAAGCAGCTCGTTGGCTTCGAACAGGCTCGCCACCACAGTGACCGCTTCTTCGGGAAACCCTCCGTCCCTGAGCCCCTCGTATACCGGCCTGGTCTGCTTTTCGCCGACTAGATAAACATGGTCGGGTGGATTTTCAGCCATATGGCGTCCAAAGCTCCGGTTTTCCTCATCCTGCCGCTCCCCCAGCTCGATCATGCCCGGTGTCACCACGTATTTTTTCCCGGCCGGGAATTCTGAAAGCACGGAAACGGCATTCCGGGCGCCCACCGGGTTGGAGTTGAAGGCATCATCAATGACCAGCACCCCGTTGCGCTTCTTGAGTTCCAGGCGATGCTCGACTGGGCGCGCCCTCTGCAGGGCCACCCGTATTGTGGGCAGCCGAAGCCCCATGGCAAGTCCTGTTGCCGCCGCAAGCAGGGCATTCTCAACACTGTGCCGGCCGAGCAGCGCCATGGTAATGCGCTCCGTGCCGCCTTCCTGAGGCAAACCGGGCAGCGCCCCTGATCCCGCCGATGCCGGTTCCACGCTGAGCGTAAACGAACAGCCGTTTTCATCGTAGCTGATCTCCCCCGCCCTGACGTGGTTGCCGCGATCCGAAAGCCCGGCATATGCCACCGAAATATCGTTGCGGCCGGCCATGGCCCGGACCCGCGGATCGTCTCCGTTAAGCACGGCGACGCCGCCGGGAGGCAGGTGCCGGACAAGCGCCCCTTTCGTATGGGCAATCACTTCCACAGAACCGAAGCTTTCCAGATGGGCCAGTCCCACATTGGTCACGACGGCGATATCCGGACGGGCGATCCGGCACAGTTCGTCGATATTTCCGGCATACCGGGCCCCCATCTCCAGGATCAGCACCTGGTCGCCCGGTTGCAGGTCATTGTTTATCACCTTGCAAATGCCCATCGGCGTGTTGTAGCTGCCAGGGGTGGTGCAGACACGAAAACGCTCTTTAAGGACCGTATCCAACAGAAATTTTGTACTTGTCTTTCCATAGCTTCCCGTAATGGCTACCACCTTGAGATCGGGCATAGACGCTATTTTGTTACGGGCCTTGACTTTAAATCTGTACTGGATGAATTTTTCGAGGGGGTGGACGATCATGGCCGCAAGCAGCAGCAGGTAGGGAAGCAGCAGATCCGCAAATGCCCATGTGATCAGCAGCGTGTACATGTCCGGGAAGAGCGTCCCGCGATAGAAGGCAAGGGCGGTTCCCAATACAGGAATCCATACCGCCAGCGCAAGGTTGACAATCAGGAGCCGAATCACGCGGGGAGTGAACACCAGTGGCTTTTTAACCTCCCTGATATCGAAGTGCGACACACTGCCGAACCAGGATACCGTGAAGATGAACAGGACCACAGCCAGGGCAGACGTAGTCAGAAGAGGTTCGAGATAATGCATGGACACCAGCACCAGCAGTATGAGTGCCAGATTGGGAACCGGAAGAAGCACCGAGCTCCAGTTGCGGACCAGCCAGGCCGAAAACTCGTTGAACTTGTACCCTTTCTCCTGGAACATGTGCAGCAGGTAGCGGCCGCGCAACAATGCATGCCGCAACATGACCACGATCACGATCCAGGAAAGGCCCTCTAATAAAGCATAATACCAGCTCACTTCACACCTGCCGGGCTTAGCGGTCCATATTTCGGAAAAACTTGCGCGTAATATACCAAGTTCTGTTATCTTGTCAGGCGATTCTTTCAGAAACAACGAATTCCCGCGGAAACCGTACCCTTGCAAGTGACAGCGGCCAAACCCGCGGCGCACCGATGAGACGAAACACATGAAACGAACATGGCAGCCTCCGGCTGACACACAGGAGTATGATCAAATCCTGCCATGTAAATTCATTCTGACGATATAAATCCAAATATTTAAACAGATGAAATGACCATGACCGTAGCCCGGACACACAGAAGTATGATTAAAAACGTCATGGTCATTCTATGTGTCCTTAGAAATCCAAAGTTTTAAACACATGAAACTGATCATTCCCATGGCCGGACGCGGCACCCGCCTTCGCCCGCACTCCCTCACCACCCCAAAGCCGCTGCTCCCTGTCGCCGGTCCGATGCTCATTGAGCGTATCGCCTACACCTTTGCCACCTCCCTCGACCGCAAAATCACGGACATGGCGTTTATACTTGGTGATTTTGGCAAGGAGGTCGAAAGCCAGCTCGCAGAAATGGCGCAGCGATTCGGAGCAAAACCCGTTTTCTACTATCAGGATGAGGCCCTGGGCACCGCTCACGCTGTCAACTGTGCCGCCCCATCGCTCACCGGCGAGGTGATTGTCGCCTTTGCCGACACCCTGTTCCGCACGGACGGACCCGTGGATCTTGAAGGCGCTGACAGTGTCATCTGGCTGAAGCAAGTGGATGATCCGTCACGTTTCGGCGTGGCTGTGTTGGAAAACAACCGCATCATCCGTTTCGTGGAAAAACCTGTGGAACCTATCTCCGATCTGGCCATCATCGGCGTCTATTATTTCCGGGATGGGGAACGGCTGCAAAGGGAGCTGCAATTTCTTATGGACAACGATATCCGCGGCCATAAAAACGAGTTCGACCTCACGGATGCCATAGACCGCATGCTCAAGGATAATGCCGTCTTCCGCTCTGCCAGCGTGGATGAGTGGCTGGATTTCGGGACCATCCCCGCATGGCTGTCCTCCACCGCATCCGTCCTGGATCGCCAGGAGCCGCAAAAGTTCCAGGAGGATGCGTTCCCGGGCACGCGCATCATCCCTCCCTGCCACATCGGCAAGAATGCTAAAATCACAGACAGCGTAATCGGACCTTACGCGAGCATCGGCGACGACTGCACCATTTCTGGCAGCGAAATAAGCCGTTCAATTGTGCGTGACAAGGCCACCATAGAAAGCTCTCGGCTGGACAAATCCACTGTTGGATTGGCATCCGTAGTCCAATCCTGCCGTCAGGAAGTGCATATCGGTGATTTTTCCGCCATAGGTGTCACGCCGTGACGAAACTTCATCACCCGTAAAAAACCCGTCAGGATGACTAGCCCGGCGGCTTTCCGTCCCTGAACTCTCTGTGGTGGCGAATATCCGTACCTTCGGGTTCCAGATGAATGGTCACAATAGTCGTGGTCTGGAATTCGTCAATGAGCTTTCTCTCTAGGATAGTCGCCTCTCTGTGGGCCCCTTCAAGGTCAATATCCGGACGGAATTGCGCATGGAACTCGATCCAGAGCGTATTGCCCGTACTCCGGTGCCGCAGGTCGTGCCAGCCCGTCATTTCCGTTCCCGCCTCATTGTCCAGTATCCAGCGGATTCGGGTGTCGGTCTCGCAATCGCTCTGGTCCATGAGGCCCGTCGTCGCGTATCTGACCAGCCGGTATCCCTCCAGTGAGATATATGCGGCCAGGGCCATGGCCACTACCGAGTCCAGGAACAGCAGGCCTGTCCGGGAGATCAGGAACAGGGTCACGAGGACGCCGGCGCTGGTATAGACATCGGTGAGCGTGTGCTTGCCGTTGCCCACCAGGATCATGTTGTTCTCTTTTTTTCCCGTGCGCACCAGCCATGAACCGAGCACCAGGTTGATGAGCGCCGATGCGAAGATGATGCCGGCGCCCGTTTCAAGATGGAATACCTCTATACCAACAATCAGGCTCTTTATGGACTGATAAAAGATGGTAAGTGCTGCCACAATGATCAGGGTCCCTTCCGCCCCAACGGCAAAGAAACCGATCCGTTCGTGTCCATAAGGGTGGTCGCGATCGGCCGGCTTCTGGCTTAGATAGATGCCGAAAGCCGAGAATCCGACAGCAAACATATGCACAAAGCTTTCAGCGGCATCGGAAAAAACGCTGTTGGCGCCGGTGTAGAGCCAGGCCGTGAATTTCATCAGAAAAACAAAGACCGAAACCACCAGGCTGATGCGTATGGCACGGTCGCTGCGTGATAGCTTGCGCTCAATGGACATCGTCTAAGAGGGATTAATTATGATATCGCATCCCCTGAAAGCAAAATGATCATTATCTTTCGGGGATATAAGAAGAAAAGTATACACTTTTACCCTTTTTTTACCAACGCCATTCCACACTCCCTAATTCTTTTGCAGGACCTGGATCCGTCATATCAGCAGCTTTTTCGAAATATATCCGATGCCGTTTCGGAGGAAGGGCAGGAAATACATGTAATCGGCGGATTTGTGAGGGACTTCTATCTGCAACGGCTGCCGGCCGACGGCGTCTGTGATATCGATTTTGTTACGGTTGGATCGGGCATTCGCGCGGCGCAGGCTGTTGCAAAAAAACTGGGCACGCGCAAGATTGCCACCTACCGGCGATTCGGCACGGCCCAGGTAAGCTGGGACCGTTTCTCCCTGGAGTTTGTCGGCGCGCGGAAGGAAAGTTACCGACCCGACTCCCGCAAACCGGCCGTTGAGGATGGCACCCTCCAGGATGACCAGTACCGCCGTGATTTCACCATAAATGCGCTCTCATGGTCGCTCAACCCGGGGAGCTTCGGCTTGCTCAATGACCCGTTCAACGGGCTTCAGGATCTGCAAAACCGTACTATCCGCACACCGGTGGATCCGGAACAGACCTTCAGCGACGATCCGCTCCGCATGATGAGGGCTGTTCGTTTCGCCGCGCAGCTCCACTTCAATATCTACCCGGAAACCAAGGAGGCCATCACCAAAATGGCTCCCCGGATCGACATTATTTCGAAAGAAAGGATCATTGACGAACTCAACAAGATCGTTCAGTGCGATATGCCGTCCACCGGATTCATCCTCCTGAATGAAACAGGGCTTCTCGCAAGGTTCTTCCCGGAACTGGGCGAACTGCAAGGCGTGGAGGAGATCCACGGGCTGCGGCACAAGGACAATTTCCACCATACCCTTAAGGTGCTTGACAATGTGGCGATGGTCTCGGATGACCTGTGGCTGCGTTGGGCGGCCATCATGCATGATATTGCCAAGCCGGCCACCAAGCGGTTCGAACCAAAGCACGGATGGACCTTCCACGGCCACGACGCGCTGGGTGCAAACATGGTCCCGCGCATCTTCCGGCGCCTGGGGCTGCCGCTCGACGAACGCATGCGCTTTGTGAAGAAACTCGTGCGCCTGCACCTGCGTCCCATAGCCCTGGCGGACGAGGAGGTGACCGACAGCGCCATCCGCCGGCTCATCTTCGAGGCCGGCGATGATCTGGACGCCCTCATGACCCTCTGCCGCGCCGATATCACCAGCAAGAACCACCGGAAAATCCGCCAGTTCCTCAGCAATTTCGACTATGTGGAGAAGCGAATTGGCGAGGTTGAGGAAAAAGACCGCATCCGGAACTGGCAGCCACCGGTCGACGGCAACGAGATCATGGAAATTTGCGGAATCGCCCCCGGACCTGAAATAGGGCGCATAAAATCGGCCATAGAGAATGCCATTCTTGACGGGACCATCCCCAATACCCGTGAGGCCGCACTGGAATACCTGCACAAAATCACCGTAAAGGAGGCAAAAACAATGCCGCCCCGAGAATCCTCCAACGATGCGGGCGCTTCCTGACCAACACCATCCAATCAACAGAATAAATCCTTGAACGACACCGAACAAGCTATGTGGGTATCGCGCTCCTGGGCCAAAATCAACCTTGGCCTCCAGGTGTTGCGCCGTCTTCCCAACGGCTACCATGAAATAGCCACCGGGTTCTGCTTCATCAACTGGAGCGACCGGTTCGAGATGAAGAAGGCAGCGGCATTTTCGCTGGAGATGTCCGACGACCGCCTCCCCGTCGACCATAACAACCTGATCGTCAAAGCGGTCCATTCCCTTCGCAAATACGTTGAAATTGACGACGCCTGGTCGGTTTTTGTGGATAAGGTCATTCCCTTCGGGGCGGGACTGGGCGGCGGAAGCAGCAATGCCGCTACCATATTGCGCATGCTCCGGAAAGTGGGGCGGCCTGATCTTTCACTGGACGAGATACACCAGCTTGTCAGCGGCCTGGGTGCAGATATCCCGGTATTCCTCCACGGCAAACCCGGGATTGGAAAGGGCATTGGCGGCGACATTGCGTTTTGCGGCATCCAGCCGGACGCCTGGATAGTGACCGTTTTTCCTGACATCCACGTATCCACGGCCGATGCATACAAAAACTGCATCCCCAATGAAGAACCTGAGTTCTCACTGGACCGCATCCTCCTTGAGGAACCGCTTGAAGAGTGGCGCTACCTGCTGGTCAACGACCTGGAGCCCTGGGTCATCCATCAGCACCCGTTGATCGGTGATATCAAGGATCAGATGTACGAACTTGGCGCCGATTATGCCGCCATGAGCGGAAGCGGCTCCTCTGTATTTGGGATTTTTCAGCAGGAATTTGTTGCGGTGGATGCCTTCAACCTGTTTTCCGGGTGGAAATACCGGGTCAATCTGACGCCGCCCTCCTTTGATCCCGACATCGGCATATACCGATCCTCCTGATTTTTTCGTAAATTTGACAGAATAACACGACTGTACCCCCTTACACCATCAAACTGCAGCGCTAACCTCGGCCAGACGGGTCATATTCAGAGCCTATTTCAACCGTTTCCTGCAGTTCACAAAAAAAGCTATTGTATGATCAAATTAAATGATGATATCAGCAAGGCCATGGATGCCGAATCACTCAAGCTCGATATCCAGAGGCATCTCCGATTCACTCTTGCAAAATCAAAATATTCCACGACGAAATGGGACAAATTTCGCAGTGTTGCCCTTGCGGCGCTCGACCGGCTCCATGACCGCTGGATCGACACGCAGGAGTACTATTATGATGTGGATGCCAAGAGGGTCTACTATATCTCCATGGAATTCCTGATCGGGCGGCTGCTCGATAACATGCTGGTGAACCTGGACATCCTGGACGAAGTCAAAGAGGCCCTGCATGAGCTGGGGCTTGATTACGACGAAGTTAAGGAGAACGAGTTTGACGCCGGCCTCGGCAATGGCGGTCTCGGCCGACTCGCCGCGTGCTTCCTGGACTCCATGGCCACCATGGGAATCCCGGGGTACGGTTACGGTATCCGGTACGACTACGGGATCTTCGAGCAGCAGATCCGGAACGGGTATCAGATCGAAAAACCGGACATGTGGCTTCAGTTCGGCAATCCGTGGGATGTGGTGCGGCCAAAGACACTTTATCCCGTTGACTTTTACGGTGAATCCGTGCCCTATACGGATTCTGACGGACGCCTGCGGTTCAAGTGGGTCAACACCCAGAAGGTGAACGCCCTTGCTTTTGACACGCCGGTCCCGGGATACAAAAACGATGTGGTCAACAACCTTCGCCTTTGGAAGGCCAGCTCCTCCAAGGCCATCGACCTGCAATCGTTCAGCCAGGGTGAGTACATTGATGCCGTCAGAGATGCCCAGCTGCAGGAAAACATCTCCCGCGTCCTGTATCCCAACGACAAAGTGTTCGTGGGGCAGGAGCTGCGCCTGAAGCAGGAGTATTTCCTGGTTTCGGCCACCATGCAGGATATCATCCGCCGTTTCAAGAAGGTGCATGACGACTGGAGGAAGTTCCCGGACAAAGTGGCCATCCAGTGCAACGATACTCATCCCAACCTGGCTATTCCGGAATTGATGCGTGTGCTTCTCGACTACGAAGGACTCGACTGGGAACCTGCCTGGGAGATCACATCCAAGGCCATCAACTACACCAACCACACCGTTCTCCCGGAAGCGCTGGAAACATGGCCGGTGCCGCTAATGCGCAACCTGCTTCCACGGCACTTGCAGATCATTTACGAGATCAACAAGCGGTTCCTGAACCGGGTTCGCGACAAGTTCGGCAGCGACGTAAACCGCGTACGCCGCATGTCCATCATCAGCGAAGGCGAAAAGCCGGCCGTACAGATGGCCACCCTCGGTATCGTGGGTTCCAAGAAGCTTAACGGCGTGGCCCGGCTCCACACGGAACTGATCAAGAAGACCATCTTCAAGGACTTCTATGAAATGTACCCGGAAAAGTTCATCAACATGACCAACGGGATCACCCCGCGCCGCTGGCTCAAGCAGTGCAACCCCGGTCTTTCCGACCTTATTTCAAAGGAGATCGGCGATGAATGGATAACCGACCTGGACCAGCTCAAAAAAATCGACAAAAAAGCTGACGACAAGGCTTTCCGAAATAAATTTGCGGAGATCAAACGCCAGAACAAGCTGGCTCTGATCGATTTCATCGAGGCGGAGTACGGTGTCACCCTCAACCCGGACTCGATTTTCGACATCCAGATCAAACGGATCCACGAGTACAAACGTCAGCTGATGGTTGCGCTGCACACGGCCATGCTTTACAACCGCATCAAAGCCGACCCGGATGCGGAATTCCAGCCGCGGACTGTGCTTTTTGCGGGAAAGGCGGCACCCGGCTACACCATGGCCAAGCTGCAGATAAAGCTGATCAACTCCATCGCCGAGAAGATTAACACCGATCCCGATACCCGGGACAAGCTCTCTTGCCTCTTCCTGGAAAACTACACCGTCTCACTCGCAGAGCGGCTCATCCCCGCCGCAGATCTGTCCGAACAGACATCAACGGCCGGTATGGAAGCCTCCGGCACCGGAAACATGAAGTTTGCCCTGAACGGCGCCCTGACCATCGGGACGCTGGATGGTGCCAACATCGAGATCCGCGAAGAGGTCGGCGAGGAGAACATCTTCATTTTCGGGCTCACGGATGAGCAGGTTGAGGAGAAAAGGCGGGAAGGATACAACCCGCGCGACTACTACGACACCGTTCCCGAGTTGCAGCAGGTCCTGAACCAGGTGCGCGACGGGTTCTTCGAGCCGGATAAACCCGAACTTTTCCATCCGATCATCCGTTCGCTGCTGGATGAAGGGGACTACTTCATGGTTCTGGCCGACTTTGAATCCTATGCCGAACAGCAGAAAGAGGTGGAAAAGCTGTACAAGAAGCAGGATGAGTGGATAAAGAAGGCCATTCACAATGTGGCACGAATGGGCAAGTTCTCATCCGACCGCACCATCAGCGAGTACGCCGAGCACATCTGGGAAGCAAAGAAATACAGCCCGCCTCTCAAGAACAAGAGAGGCAACAAGAAGGAGAAGAAGTAGCAGGGCCGGTGGCATTAGAGCCGAAAGCGGCGCCGTTCGGCGGCGGCACATCCGCCGCTGCCGGACAGGGTATCACGGAAGTAGCGGCAACCTATGCACCTGGCATGAGTTGCCGTACTTTTGTGTTGCGAATCCGCTTACTCCGCCATTACTCCAGTACGAACCGGAAGGTCACAACTCCGTACTGTGACTCCTGGGGCATGTTGGCAGGCAGGCGTGAGAAGCGCCAGGAGCGCAGGGTACGCAGCACCTCCCGCTCCAGTTCGGGGTCTCCCTTTCTGATGGGTTGCAGCCGGCCTACAGTGCCGTCAGGCCGCACTTCGAACCGTACGGAGATCACCGCCTCAATCTGTGCGCCATACTCAGGCATGGGTTGGACAAGCGGGGCGCGATTGACGTCCCCTTCCCAATCCAGCTGGAACGGCGCCGAGCGTATGGGATCGTCACTCGTGCCCTGGTCCACATCCGGACGCCCGCGGATTCCACGAATGTCACCGGTCTCCTCTTCACCCCGCTGCTCAATCTCATCCTGCTGGGCGACTTCCGGCGCGGATGTTTCCTCTACCTCCTGAGTCTCTTCTATCTGCTGCTGCGGGTCGATCAGCTCGGTATCCGGGGTAGTGACCACATCCTCCTGGATTTCCTGCTCCTGCTCGGGCAGGTCCACGTCGCGGGCGGTTTCCTGCGGCTGGGGGGTGGGCTGCGGCACCGGCTCGGGTTCGGGTTCGGGCTCAGGTTCTTCCGCTACGGTTTCCACCGGGTCGGGACGCGTCTCCGGGCGGGCCTCATCCTCCCGTGAAAACTCGGCCATGGTACCGTCCTGAAACTCCCCGAGGGTGATTTCAATGAATGCGGTACGCTCCATGGCCCTTGGTTCTGTGACCATTAGCAGGGCTATCAGCACGATGATCACGTGGATCACCGATGTGATGCCCAGACCGAACTTTTCTTCCCGGCTAAGTGTGCGCATAATATCAGCGGCTTGCCCGCTCCGTTGCCATCATCATGTTCATGTTCAAGGCCTTGCCAATGTTCATAACGTGGACGGCATCGTCGATTATTGCATTTTTATCGGCCCGCACCACCAGTGTGGCTCCGGGGTGGCGCTGGTTCTGGTCGCGGATGGACGCGGCCACGTTTGCACGGGGCACGGGTTCACCCATCACGTAAAAACTGCCGTCGCGCGTGATGGATACATTGACGAAATGCTGGTCTGTCACTGCGGCCGTCTCTGCCCGCGGGATATCCACGCGGATACCGAAATTGGTCACAAACGAGGATGTGAGCAGGAAGAAAATCAGCAGCAGGAGCACGATATCGGTCAGCCCGGCTGCTGCAAAAAGCGTCAGGGGCTTTTTGACTTCGCTTTCAGATCGGAAATTCATCGGATTGTTGTCTCAGATGGTTTTTTGGCTGCTGGCTTCTGCAGGAGTTCGATGAACTCGGTGGATGAGTCCTCAAGGTCGAAGATCATCCGGTTCATGCGACCCAGCAGGTAGTTGTAGAAGCCGTAGGCGATGATACCCACGGCAAGTCCCGATGCGGTTGTGATCAGCGCTTCCCAGATACCGCCCGCCAGAACGCTCGGGTTCACGTTGCCCTCCAGGGTCTGGATCTGCTGGAAGGCCTGGATCATACCCGTCACCGTGCCGAGAAAGCCGAGCAGTGGAGCCACACCGGCAATGGTTGCCAGCCAGTCCATTTTCTTCTCAAGAAGGTGCACTTCCCTCTTGCCAGCGTTCTTTATGGCATCATCGATATCATGGATCGGCCGCCCGAGTCGCTTGATCCCCTGTTTCATGATCCTGGAGAAGGGCTTGTCCATGTCATCGCAGTACTGCAGCGCGGCCTTCATATCGCCACGCTTCAGGATTTGCTCAAGGCTGTTGAGGAATTGCTGGTTATTCATCCGCGAATTGGAGAGGACCCGCCAGCGCTCGGCAATCACATATATCGCCAGAAGGGAAAGCAGGGTGATGGGGATCATCACAAAGCCGCCTTCAGCGAGCATTTGCAACAAAGTTATCTTTTCAGGCTCAGCCACCAATGGCTGAAGGGTGTCCTCTACCATGCCATTCTGGAACAGGAGTGCGGTGAGAAACAGGGTGACCGTTGTCATTTAGTGTCGTAAGGTTTAAGGGTTGTGTTTGAGACTGTTAACGAATCCTGATGATGAAATTATTGCTCCGGAACGGTTCTGGAAGTTCTTCCACTGCCCGCTCTGCATCTGATACCGATTGGAACTGCCCGATGCCTACACGATAGGTGGTGTTTCCGCTTGGAAGTACCGCCGACCATTGGGTGGCCTTGAAGCCCTGGGCTTCCAGCCGCTGTTTTTCTATCTCGGATTTCCTCTCATTCCTGAGCGAATGGACCACGATAGTGTACGAGCCAATGAGCACCTCGTCCTCCGGCCCCTTGAGTCCATACGGCAGTGCCATATCGCGGATCAGGTCATCTGCCGGCTCTGCACCCACATCATCCACCCTCTCAGGCGCAAGGTCCATATCCGGCGGCGGGACCACGTCCTCAACAGGATCTGGTGACGGTACAAATTCCTGGACGGCCTCCTCTTGCTCGCGGTCATCACGTGGCGCCGGTACCGGCATCTCCTGGCGAACCACCGGCTGATCATCAATGTGCGTGCGGCTGAGACGCAAACCATCAAAGTGGAAAAACAGCAGAACGGCGACAATCAGCAGTGCGGCAATGGGGATGAGCCACGCAATCTTGTCCGACACGGACCTTCTGCGGTTTTTTGAAGCGCCCCCTCGGGGTTTCAGCTTCTGGGAAAGTGAAAGCTTCGGCATCCCGTAGGATCCGGACCTGTCCTGCTCCTCGCCCTGTTCGCTGTCCGCAAGCTCCGGTTCGGGTTCCGGCTCCCTTTCGGGTTCATAGTCCGGCTCGTCTTCCGGTTCCGGCTCATAGTCCGGCTCCCATTCGGATTTCGCTTCATCTTCTCCAACAACGGGCTCCTCATCCTCCCGGCGCTCATCCCACTCCTCTGTGGATTCCAGGTCGGGGTCTTGCTGCTCCGGTCCGGGATCTTCTTCCCTGCGTTGCCGATCCCTTTCTGTTCCGGGCTCGAGCTCTTCATCCGGTTCTTCAGGATGGTCGTCGACCTGCCCATCTTCGTCATACTCCTCTTCGTCCTGCTCTCCGGACGGACGGTACCCATCTATGCCGAACGGGTCATCGGAACTGTCTGCATCTGCGGATTCCTCTTCGGGTGTGCGCTTTTCTCCTGCAGTGTCGGCCTCGTTATCTGCTTCGGCTTCTTCCCGTTCATCTTCGTCCTTTTCGGTTGCGTCCGCTTCTGTTGGCGTCTTATCCTCTGCCCCACCCGTGGCAGTGTCAGGATCCGATGTTGGCGGCGATACCTCAATCGGGCTGAGTCCGGCAAACTTGTAATTCACTTCAAGGGCAAGGATATCGTTCGGCGAGAATTCCATTGAGCCGTCTTCTGCCTTCCTGAAAGTACCCAGCACCTCCACTTCACAGGACCCATTTTCCTCCATTTCACGGGTAACGGCATCGACCCAGGTATTGAGCGCTTCAGACGCTTCCTTCTCGTCCAGTTCCAGCGCCCTCGCCAGCAATGCGACAAATTCTTCGTGATTCAGTTTCATGAGCCCCTCATTTTTCCGGTGTAAAGACAATCAAATCGGCCGGCGGCTTCATAATTATGCGACCGTCTTTTTCCTGATGCTGTTCCTGCTTTCGGTGTTCCACCGAAAAAGTCCCCAGGCCGTTGATCTGAATACGGCCATGTTCTTTAAGTTGTGCAGCTAGAATAGTTGCTATTTCACTTTCGGTGTTCTTGTCCGTCATATGGTTCACCAGTGCAAGGTTAATCCTCCGTAAAATTGGAAAGGCCGCTCCTGGTAGTTCTGCCAGACCTCATATTCCTCGTCCAGGATGTTCAGAGCCTTGAAATACAAGCCAAACCGGGAATGTATACGTATATCGGTTCGTGCCCCAAGCAGAACAAATCCGTCCAGGGTTTCACCTTCGGCCGTCTTGCGATCACCGGACAGGTCCATCCACCCGGAAAGCCCGAGCCATGAAACGGGTTGGGTCGTCACCAGTACAGATCCTTTCCACCCGGGAACATACGGAATTTCTCCCGATGGAATGACATCCTCGTCGGCACTTGTGTAATTTAATCCGATCCGGGCCGATGTGGTGGTCCGCCACGTACGGAAAACGCGCGAAAGGCCGGCATACCACTCAAGATGCGTGGCTTCACCTACGTAATCAACCCCGAAGAAGGGCATGGCTGGATCTTCCCAGGCCGTGAAGAAGCCCCGATTGTAATACTGCCAGTAATCGAGCCCGGTGTAAATTTCCACGCCGTTCCATATGTCCGCGCCCCCATGCAGGTTGATATGCAGCCCGCGCTCGTGCTCCAGATCCCTGTCGTTGTTCAGCGTGAAACGGTTTGTCAGGTGGATGGTCTCGAGCGAGGGGTCGTTGACAAATCCACGAAGCCTCAGTGCTGCGGACAGGCGTCCGGTGCCCTTGAAACGGTACTGGATGTCGGGATACAGATACAGGTCGAGTCCGTTTACCGGGTCGTGCAGCTGGTAGAATCGCAACCAGGCTTCTACTTGATGGAAGCTGCTGAATGTGTGCCTGTAACGTGCTCCGAGATTGTTGTTAAGCCAGTATTGGGTTTCATCGAGCCCGGTATCATAGACGGCCCCCGTGCCATTGAACTGAAGCCCGAAGACCTGCTCCAGCATGGTGCCTTCCCAGAAGCGGTTGACATGAACCTGGTATCGTGTTTCGTTGGTAGCCTCTTCGTCGTCGGGATAGCTGCCGGTGCGGTCGGCAAAGCGGTTCAGGGACGCCGATGCCTGCCATCCACGATAGGCATGCTTCAAATGCTGCCACCGTCCCTTCAGGCCGTATGTGTGGTAGGATATGCGCTCGGGGTCCATGGCGGGAGCAACCTGTCCCGTCAGCGGGGAGTAGTTGAACGATGAGGCGGCCGTGACACCGGCCCCCCACCGGCTGTTGCCCGTGGTTCGGGTCCATTGCAGCTCACCGCCCATATCCCTGAAGGAAGAGAAGTCTCTGTCGCCGCCGGACGACTGATGCCCGAAGTGAAAGGCCACGCTTTCCCTGTCGCGAACGGGCGCTTCCGCGAAAACCCCCAACTCCGGACTTTGGAATGTTCCGTATCCGGCATAAGCATAGATCCTTTGGCGATCGGCAAGTCGGATGAAGTTTTTTTCGGGACGCAGTGCAGGTTCCAGGTCACTGAGCGGAATGGTAGCAACAATCTCGTCATCCGTTTCCATGAACGGCATTCGATCGGGATCCACACGGAAAACCGGGGGACGCGGAGCGAAGCCAAGGACCGGCTGCCTGGCAAGGCCGGGAAAGCGTACTTGGAAATCACCCCGTATTTCAATGTCTTGCGGATCTATATCCGGAAGAAGGGAGGATGCGCCATCCTGTTGTTGCGCCGTCACTGGCAAGGCTGCAATAATCAGCAGAACTGAAAAGAGGAGAGAGGTTTGCCTGGAGGAGTTCATTCGGTTTAAAAAAGGAGTTCCGGAAATAGAATATAAACGGTGGATACTATGGCTACGTCTGTGGATATGGATTTTTTTTACGGGTCCGAGCTGCCAGCATTGATGTCCGGCTTCAGCTTCAGATGCCACCCGGCCTTGTTAACAGCGAGAAGCAGCGGTGTTACCACTAAAATAATAATCATCATTACCAAATGTGTAACAATTGCATAGGCAACACCAAGAGCTTCCGGCACGGCAAACAGCAGCAGCATGGTGCGGCTGACAAACCAGTGGTAGGTCCCGATCCCGCCTGGTGACGGCAGTGCAATGCCCAGGGAGGATACGACGGTGATAACCAGTGCTTCGCGCAGCCCCAGGCCATATTCCGTATGCAAATCGAAAGCCGTGAAGGGGATATAGGTCATCAGGACGTAGCAAAACCATATGGCTGCAGTAAGCAGGATGAACAGCGGCCAGTTTTTGACCCTTTGAATGCTCAGCAGGCCCTGTATGAACTTTTTTGATATTTCGGCGGAGAGCTCGAAGAAGCGGCCCAGGGAAGGGATCCATCGGGACAACAGCAGGGCCAGTCGGTAGAGCAGGTAAAAACCGGCAATACCGGCAATCACTAGTATTCCGAGCACAAGAGCCCCGTCAATGCTGAGCAGTGCCTGCAGCCACTGTACTGTTTCGGTTCCAAGCAGGGGGACGATCACACGGTAATCGGACAGCAGGTATACCACTACAAACACGACGAGGACCAGCATGACAAGCAGGTCAAGGGCGCGCTCCAGCACAACGGTGCCCATGAGCTTTGTGCGGCTGATCTGCTCCTTGTTGCCCACAAAAACGGAGCGCGAGACCTCTCCCAGCCTTGGCACTGCGTAGTTTACCATGTATCCGAGCATAACGCCGCTGAACAGGGTCATCCGGCTGGTGCGCACTCCCTCCTGTTCTATCAGCTGCTTCCATCTTTCGGCACGCAGATAGTGGCTCAGCAGCGAAACCAGCAGGTAGGGGATGAGCCAGAAATAGGTGAGCTTCCCCATGGTCAGACGCAGGTCCTGGAAGGAGACGTTCCTCAGGGCAAGCCACAGGAATACCGCCGCTATGAGCACACTTGCAATAAATCGGAGGTATTTGTTCAACATGCCATCTATTTCCGCAGGTCAATGATCTCGACGTCCTCGGGGTATTCCATATCAAAAAAGGCGGCCGAATATTCCAGGTATCGTGCGTCGAAAAAGGAAGTGACAAGCAGGTTGTCCATTTGATCCGTTGCCCTGATCAGGTCTGGTGTCAGATCGGAAGTAAGCCGGATTATGACCTCAGTGAAGATTTCAAATGGATCTTCGGGTCGCAGCGTGATCACAGTGCGGGCGCCGTCCCGTTGCTCACCGGCTACCCGGAAAAGTTCGTCGGTATCCGAAAAAAACCGCGACGGAGCAAAATCATCCTCCTCCGGCTCATATTCACTTATGATCAGCTTGTTTTGCCTTGCGTTGAAAACCATGGATATATCACCATTCACAAGAACGGTCTGGTACTCTGCCTCGATCTTGTACTTGTCCCTTGAAATCCACAGCACTCCGCTTACTTCCTGTGTTTCGCCCGTGTAGGAGTCGGTCAGCTCATGCGTCATCTGAGCATGAAGCACCATGCCATCTCTGAAGAGCTCGCGCACTCTGTCCAGTTTATTGTCCGGCGACAGGTCAATCGCCTGTGCCGCCACCCCAAAAGCAGGCAAAACCAGTGCCAGGACCAGAAAACCGGCCACTGAAAATCTATTATTCATCAAGTTCCCTGAGCAGTTCTTGCAGTTCCTCATCATCTTCCACCAGCACTTCGCGGGCGGTGCTTCCCTGGTAAGGTCCGACAATTCCCGCAGTATAGAGTTGATCGATCAGGCGTCCGGCACGGTTGTAGCCCAGTTTCAGTTTCCGCTGCAGCAGAGAAACAGATCCCTGCTTGTGGAGAACAACCACCTTTGCCGCCTCTTCAAACAGTTCGTCCCGCTCGCTTTTGTCCAGGACGCCGCCCTGACCTCCCTCTTCTTCCATTTCCGGCAGATAGTAGGGGTGGGGGTATCCGGTCTGCTGTCCGATGAACGCGTTGATGCGTTCCACTTCCGCGGTAGAGACAAACGCATTTTGCAGGCGGATCATACTGATGCCGCCGCCGTTGTAAAGCATGTCACCTCTACCAACGAGCTGATCGGCCCCCATGGTATCCAGAATGGTGCGTGAATCGATCTTTGATGCCACCTGGTATGCCACCCTGGCGGGGAAGTTGGCCTTTATGGTTCCCGTGATGACGTTCACCGACGGTCGCTGCGTGGCCACCACAAGGTGGATTCCCACAGCGCGGGCAAGCTGCGCGATGCGGGCAATGGGCTCCTCAATCTGCTTGCCCGCCGTCATCATAAGATCGGCGAGCTCGTCGATCACCACCACGATGTAGGGTATGTGGCGGTGTCCCAGGTCCTTTTCCAGCTCATCCGCCTTGAACCTGGCATTGTAGGAGGCAATGTCGCGAACCTGCGCCATCTTGAGCAGCTCGTAGCGGCTGTCCATCTCCTTGCAGACACTGTTGAGGGTCTGGAGCACCTCCGAAGTATCCGTAATGATCGGCTCGGAGGCATTTGGAAGGGTAGCCAAAAAGTGGTTCTGGATATTCCGGAAAAGCGAAAGCTCGATCTTCTTGGGATCGATCATCACGAACTTGAGGTCATCCGGATGGCATTTGTACAGCAGGCACGTGATGATGGTGTTGATCCCCACCGTCTTGCCCGAACCGGTAGCCCCGGCCATAAGCAGGTGTGGCAGCTTGGCCAGATCCACCATGAACACTTCGTTTTCTATAGTACGTCCAAACGCAACCGGCAGGGCCATCCGCGTCTCGGCAAATTTCCGGGTGTTGATGAGCGACCGGATATAGACGATCTCCGGATTTTTATTTGGCACCTCAATGCCTACAGCCGATTTGCCAGGGATGGGTGCAATAATGCGCAGCCCTTTGGTAGCCATAGCCATTTTGAGATCGTTGGCATAGCTCTCAATGCGACTGATCTTCACGTCCGGGGCCGGTTGCAACTCGTACAACGTCACCGTCGGACCCACGATCGCCTCGATGCCCGTGATCTCGATCCCGTGCCGGTTCAATTTGTCGAGAATGATCATCTTGTTCCGGTTGATCTCCTCGTAATTGACCTCGTTTCCTTCGTTCGGAGCCTTGTCCAGCAGATCCAGCGTCGGGAACTTGTACTTGATAAGAGGCTTCTCCACCTGTTTCGCCCGCTCGGCTTCAAGCTTCCTTTTGCCGGCCTCCTCTTCGGGCGTTCCACGGTAAACCGTTATGTCGAGGTCCTTGTCGGCGTCAGCGTGCTCCCCGGCACCGTCGTCAGCTTCAACAGTACCGGCACCATCTTTCGCAGAGCCGGGCCCGCCTCCCGGCCCCCCTTTCTCCAGCACCGCTCTGGGCGGTCTGTCTTCTTGCAAGGCAGCCTGTTCCTGCCGGCGACGCTCCTCCTCCTTCTCCCTGGATGTCAGAACAAGCCGCTCCCAGCGCTTTCGCTTGTCTTCCTCAGACATCTGTTCCCCGGCGGCACCTCGCTCCTCGCGCTCATCCGGTTCATAATCGTCCATTTCCCTGTCTTCACGACGGGCCGCCCGGCCCCAACCCTTCCGGGAGTCTTTTTTCTCACCAGCGCTTCCGTTCGCACGACGCCGGAACAGTGAAACAAAGCCATTTTTCATCTCCTTCACATTCTCAATGGCCGATTGCACATCCTTGTTTGTGAGCAGTATAAGGGCAATGATGCTCAGGCTTCCCAAAATCACAACCGGGCCGTACTGTCCCGTGAGCGCCCGCAGCACATAGGCAATGGCAACGCCGGAGGAACCGGCCCAATCCACCGACACCAGCTCAAATTCATTGTGCAGCCAACCCATGATGGATGCGGCCAGGATCATGGCGAAAACCGCATAGAGGGATTTCAGGTGGATGATGGTGAGTTCCTTGTGCCGCAGTATGTTCCAGCCGTACAACAGCACCACCAAAACCAGGATCATGGAAAAGTATCCGAAAAGCACGTGCACGAAAAAGTGCGACAGATACGCCCCGAGCGGTCCCAGCCCGTTCTGGATACGCAGCGCAGGACCCTGTCCGAAATCCAACAGTGTCCGGAAATCCACGCTCTGGATTATGGCCAGATCCTCACTCCTGTAGGTGATGATACTGATGGCCAGGGTGGCCGCAATGGCCATCATGATGATCCCCAACATCTCCATTTTGCGTTCAAAGGAGAAAAAGGGTGCCTCTGTATTTTTAGTTGCTTTCTTTTTCATTTTCTGATGGATATGACTCCTTCATGCATCAACGGCACGGTTGCGTACAGGTCCACCTGGCTGCAATACGATACATCGTCGGCATAATTCAAATGACGCAACCTTTTGGCATGATTGCACTCGTTTACAAGCGCGGGAATGTCCTCTCCGAACTTCTCAAAAAGACCGTAAGCCACTTTGACACCGTCCGAGGCCTCCTCGGGCATGTTGAAGTCAAATACCTTGTGGATGATGGCACCGGCGCAAAGCATATCTTCGATGGAGAGCCGGCTGTTCCATCCCGAGCACACCAGTACGATTTCCGTGTCCTCTTCATGCCTCAGTTCCTCGGCAATCGCGGACAGATTCAGGAAGCTGCCGATGAGTATCTTTTTGGCACCGCTGCTCCTTGTTATGGCCCGTGTTCCATTGGTAGTCTTGAAAAGGATGGTTTTACCCCCGACGGTTTTTTCCGTGAACTCCAGCGGAGAATTGCCCAGCCGGTATCCCTCCACTTTCTTTCCCTCTTTTTCACCGCACAAAAGAACACTGGCGGCATCCAGATAGCGGGTGTACCGGCCGGCATCATCATTGTCGCCAAGCGGTATGATCCCGGAAGCCCCGTTCTCGAGCGCCGTCTGAATGGTGGAACAGGAACGGAGCACATCAATAACTACCACAGTCTTGTCCCGAACATCCTGCTCGCTGAATGAGATGGATGACGAGAAAACATCAATCGATTGTATCATTTTTTTCTCTTATAGAATGGCAATCGGATAACTTCTGATGGACAATCCCTCTCCCTGATGCGAATCATGGCGGTGCTGCCCGGCTCGGCATGTTCGGTCGGGATGTAGCCCATGGCGATGCCGCGATCCAGCATGAACGACAAGCCGCCGCTCGTCACCTGGCCAAGGGCCTCACCGCCGGCACCTATTATGGCGTGTCCGCTCCTGGGGATGCGTTTTTCCTCTTTCATCACAAATCCGCACAAACGGCGTCCAACACCTTTGTTTTTCTGATTCAGAAGGGCGTCCTTGCCCATGAAGTTGCCTTTGTCCCACTTCACCAGCCATCCGAGCCCGGCTTCCAGCGGGGTGTGGTCTTCCGTCAGGTCGCTGCCATAAAGTGCAAGGCCGGCCTCCATGCGCAGGGTGTCACGCGCACCAAGTCCGCACGGCATGATGCCGTTTGGCTCGCCGGCCAGGATGATATTGTCCCACAGGTCGCATACATTCACATGCCGGATGTTGCAGTAGAGTTCGAACCCCTTTTCACCCGTATATCCGGAGGCCGAAACCAGGATATTGTCATAGTCCGAAACCTGCATCGAACGGAACTCGAACATGGGGATTTCGGAAGGTTTGTCCCTGGATAATTTTTCCATGATGGCCCCGGATTCAGGGCCCTGTACGGCAATAAGTGCGATTTCTTCCGAGATATCGCTCACTTCCGCCCTGCCGTCGTTAACCTCCAGCACCCAGTTGTTGTCCTTTTCTATATTGGAGGCATTCACAACGAGCATGTATTCCTGATCCGACAGGCAGTAGACCAGCAGATCATCGACGATGCCCCCGTTCTCGCGGCACATGACACTGTATTGGGATTTGCCTGCTGAGAGCCGGGAAGCATCATTCACACTGAGCTCCTGTACCACTTCCAGTGCGCGCTCACCCCGGATCAGGATCTCGCCCATGTGGGAGACATCGAATATGCCGGCATTGTTGCGAACGGCAAGGTGCTCATCCCTGATGCCCTTGTACTGCAGCGGCATCTCATATCCGGAAAAATCGACAAGTTTGGCTCTGAAGCTTCGGTGCGCTTCGAACAATGGGGTTCTTTTCAGCATAATCATCGAATTTGGTTCAATCAGCAAGATACAAATATCATAAGGGATTTGGGGCATGTGTTTTAAGTATCATACCCACAATTATTTTGTCTTCCGGGAATAATTCACGATTCTTCAATGTTATCGGCAAGACCTGGATGCGTTACACGTTACACATTAGATTTACTACATTTAAAAAACCTGTTTGACCTATGGCTATTAGCAATGAAGATGTACTGGATGCCCTGAGGAACGTAATCGATCCCGATCTTGGCAGGGACCTGGTCTCCCTGAACATGATCGAGGACATCAAAATCGACGGAAAAAACGTCTCTTTCACAGTGAACCTGACCACCCCGGCCTGTCCCATGAAAGCCGAGATCGAGCGCGCATGCATCAACGCCGTCAAGCATCTTGTGGATCAGGAAGCTGTTGTCACACCCAACATGAGCTCCAAAGTGACGGGAAGCCGGACAAAGGGGCAAGGCGATCAGAACCTTCTCCAGGGTGTCAAGAATATAATTGCCGTGGCCTCCGGAAAAGGCGGGGTTGGCAAATCCACGGTATCCGTCAACCTTGCCGTGGCACTTGCCAAAGCCGGCGCTTCCGTAGGTTTGGTGGATACGGATATTTACGGTCCCAGCATTCCCACCATGTTCGACATCCACGAACGGCCGAACATAAGCACCCAGCGCAAGCTGATACCGCTTGAAAAATACGGGGTGAAACTGCTCTCCATGGGTTTCCTGGTCCAACAGGACGAAGCGGTGGTCTGGCGCGGACCCATGGTCTCAAGTGCCGTCAAACAGTTTCTGAGTGAAACCGACTGGGGAGAGCTGGATTACCTGATCCTTGACCTCCCGCCGGGCACCGGGGACATACAGCTGACAATAGTTCAATCGGTTCCGCTTACGGCGGCAGTGATTGTTTCAACACCGCAGACGGTGGCCCTGGATGATGCGCGGAAAGGGGTTGCCATGTTCGGGAAGGTCAAAGTGCCTGTGCTGGGAATAGTGGAAAACATGGCCTTTTTCACCCCGCCTGACATGCCGGACAAAAAATATCACATATTCGGCAAGGACGGGGCCAAGAACCTGGCAGAGAAGATGGGCGTGCCGTTCCTGGGTGAAATCCCGATTGAACAGCAGCTGCGCGAGGGGGGCGATTCTGGCAAGCCCATTGTGGTAGGAGATGCCGCCACACCGTCTGCAAAAGCATTCATTGAACTGTCGCAGCGCGTGGCGCAGCAGGTTGCCATACGTAATGCAACAAGCGAACCGACAGAAAAAGTAGAGATCCTCTACCGCTGAGGCGGAAGGATCTCCAAAGAAAATCCTGCGGCGCGACAATACAAAGCCGTATGTCGAGCATTCCGATACAGAACCGGTTTGTACGAACCGGGTATCTGTACGCCGTTTGTTTACCAGCTGTGGTCTACCGCTCGCGGAGCCTTGCTGCCTTGCCGCGGAGAGCCCGCAGATAGTACAGCTTGGCACGGCGTACCTTGCCGCGTTTTTTCACATCAATTTTCGCAATGAACGGGGAATACAGGGGGAAGATCCGCTCAACTCCCACATTGTTGGAGATTTTCCGCACTGTGAATGTCTGGTTGGCACCACGCCCCTTCCTTCCGATGACCACGCCCTCGAATTGCTGGACACGCTCCTTGTCCCCTTCACGAACACGGTAGTGTACGTTCACCGAGTCGCCCGCCTGAAATTCAGGAAGGTCATCCCGTGTCTGGGTTTGTTCGATAAGAGTAAGCTTTTCCATTGTCTTATAACAGGTTAGTTGCTTTTATTGATAATTTTTCTATAAAGATCCGGTCTGATTTCCCTGGTTCGCTGCAGGGCTTTTTCTTCTCTCCACAACCGGACTTTTTCATGATTTCCGGAAGTGAGGACTGCGGGGACATTCAGCCCCCTGAACTTTGCGGGGCGCGTGTATACCGGAGCGGACAATAATCCATCCTGGTGGGAATCATCCAGCGCGCTTTCGGCATCACCGAGCACACCTGGCAGCAATCGGACCATACTGTCTACCAGGATCATGGCCGGGAGTTCACCTCCCGAGAGAACATAGTCGCCAATACTGACTTCCAGGGTGATGAGTTCATCGCGGATGCGCTGGTCGATACCCTTGTAGTGGCCGCACAGGATGATAATGTTTCCCAGAAGCGAAAGCTTGTTGACTGTTTGCTGATCCAGTACAGGCGCATCGGGCGTCGGAAAAATCACGGCATCATAAGAGCGTTCTTTTTTCAATGACCCGATACAGTCGAATACCGGCTGCGGTGTCATCACCAGCCCGGCCCCGCCGCCAAAGGGATAATCATCAACTTTGCCGTGCTTGTCGGTGGTGTGGCTGCGCAAATCGTGAACAACGATTTCTACTTTTTTCGATTTGCGGGCCCGCCCGACAATGCTGTGATCCAGCGGACCTTTCAGCAGCTCGGGAACAGCCGATATGATGTCGATTCTCATTCCTTACTCCAGTGCTTCAAGTTCCGCGGTATTCCTGGTACGGATGGTCCGGGATTTCTCATCCACCTCGGCAACAAACTGGTCTATCCATGGTATAAGTACAAACCTGTCTGTTGATTGAACCACGAGGATGTGATAGGCGGGAGTCTCCATGATGTCGGCAACTTCGCCCATTCGGGTTCCGTTTTCGCGGATCACGGCATAACCGGCGACATTGTCCGAATCAGCGGGAGGTTCGGTAAAACGATCTGTTTTCACCTCTTCCCCTCTGAGCTGCTCCGCCTCCGTGCGAGTGTCGATTCCTTCCAATCTGACAAAGAACACATTCCGTCTCCGGGCCTGATGCGGGCGCCATTCTGCAATTCGATAAGGCGCCCATTGCTTTTCCGGATAACGGAGGTACAACAGATCCGGCATGTCCTGCGTGGATGCCGGTTCATCTACTTCCAATATGAAACCGCCACGGGTTCCCTGGGCTTTGGCAATCACACCAAGCGGATACAGACCCTGGCCCGGTTCTTTTGCCATGATGCAAACCTCGGAAATTGCCCGTTCAGGTACTACTTCTTCTCTTCTTTGGACTCTTTTTCGGAAGCATCCTCGGCCGGTTTTTCAGCCTCCTCTGCCTTTTCCTCTTTGGAGGCTTTGGCATCTTTCTTCGCTTCCTCTTTAGCCTCGGCCTTATCCTCAGGTTTTTCCTCAGCTTCGGCTTTTTGCTCCTCGGCTTCGACTTTTTGCTCCTCGGCTTCGACTTTTTGCTCTGGCTTTTCCTCAGCCTCGGCTTTTTTCTCTGGTTTCGTCTCAGATTTGGCTTTTGCCTCCGGCTTCTCCTCGGCTTCGGCTTTCTGTTCTTCTGCCTGCTCCTCGGCTTGTTCTGCAGCTTCCTTCACCTCTTCCGCAGCAGGCTCTTCCTTCTTCCCTTCTGCAGCTTCGCCGGTGTCGGCTTTCGCTTCAGGTTGCGCTTCAGCCGCCTGCTCCACGGCAGCCTCTTCCTCCTCCTGCTTGGCTTCCGCGGCCTTCGCTTCCTCGGCTTCAAGCTGCGCTTTCTCAGCAGCGGCTTTTGCCTTTTCTTCCTGCTCCTTCTTGAAGCGCTCCTCTTCTGCCTTGAGCTGGGCTTTCATTTTCTCGGCTTTGGTTGCAGGCGCTTTCTTTTTCTTGCTACGCTCTTCTTTCCAGGCCGAAATGGTAGCTTCAATTTCATCCTCGGAACGGCCCCATCTTTCCAGGTGCAGCCGATAGAAGATTCCCTCTTTCTTGAGGATGGAGCGAACCGTGTCACTTGGCTGTGCACCGTTCTTGAGCCAGTGAATTACCCGGTCCGTCTCCAGACGAAGCAGTGACGGCTCCTGTGTTGGGCTGAATCTTCCCAAGTCCTCTATGATGCGTCCGTCACGCTTGGCACGCACGTCGGCAGCAACAATGTGATAGAAGGGAAGCTTTTTTCTTCCGTGTCGTTGTAATCTTAGTCTTACCAATGTATTTAACTCCTAAACAGGTTTATCGTTGTTCCTTTTTCTAATGCAATCTTTTTTGTCCGGTCATGTTCTTCAGCCCCTCCATGGCGCGGCCCATACGGTTCATCTTGGTCATGGTCTTCATCATCTTCTTCATCTGCGAGAACTGCTTGAGAAGGTCATTGACCTCGCGCACTGATGTGCCGGAGCCTTGAGCTATTCTTATGCGACGACTGCCATTGATCAGATCGGGCTTTCTCCGCTCTTCGATGGTCATGGAGTTGATAATGGCTTCCACCGGTTTGAGGGTGTCGTCATCGATTTCCACATCCCCCAGCTGCTTGCTCATGCCGGGAATCATTCCGACGAGCTCCCTCATGGAGCCCATTTTTTTTATCTGCTGCAGCTGACCGTAAAAATCCTCCAGATTGAAAGTGTTGGAGGATATTTTTTGCTGCAGCTTTCTTGCCTGCACTTCATCATACTGCTGCTGGGCCTTTTCGACAAGGGAAACCACATCCCCCATGCCAAGGATTCTTTGAGCCATCCGGTCGGGATAGAATGCCGAAATGGAGTCCATTCCCTCGCCGGTGCTCATAAATTTGATCGGCTTGTCGACCACCGTGCGGATGGAGATGGCCGCTCCGCCCCGCGTGTCACCGTCCAGCTTGGTGAGCACAACTCCGTCAAAATCGATCTGCTGGTTGAATTCCTTTGCGGTGTTTACGGCATCCTGACCCGTCATGGAGTCCACGACGAAAAGCACTTCCGAAGGATTGACCGCTTCCTTGATCCTCGCCACTTCACCCATCATGTCGGCATCGACGTGCATGCGGCCGGCCGTATCTATGATCAGCACATCGCGTGCGCTCTTTTTTGCCTCTGACAACGCCTCCCTTGCGACTCGCAGGGCGTCTTTCTCCTCGATGGAATAGACCGGCACGTCAATCTGTCCGGCCAGGGTCCTGAGCTGGTCGACGGCGGCCGGCCTGTAGACATCGGCGGCGGCCAGCATGGGGGACCTGCCCTGCTCACGCAGCATCTTTGCCAGTTTGGCTGAAAACGTCGTTTTACCCGATCCCTGAAGGCCCGCAATCAGGATGACGCTGGGCGGCGTTTGACTGAAGGTGATCTCCTCCCGTTCCTCGCCCAGTACGCGAACCAGCTCATCATAAACGATTTTCGTGAACTGCTGTCCGGGCGTCACCGTGGCAAAGACACCCTGTCCGAGGGCTTTTTCCTTGACTGCGGCCGTGATGGACCGTGCGACGTCATAGTTCACGTCTGCATCCAGCAGTGCACGGCGTATCTCTCTCACCGTTTCAGCAACATTGACGTCGCTCAAACGCGCTTGTCCGGTCACGGAACGGAATGCCGACTCCAGCCTGGTAGAAAGATCTTCAAACATGGTCGAAGAGATAGATCAGAGGGGCCATCGCAGTGATGGCTGCTTGAGACAATTGGTTTGCAAAGTCAGGAAAATTATGCAAAATAATGAAGGGAATCAACATAATATTTCCTTGTTTTACCCCGGCTGTACGTGATCTGAAAGTGGTGGCGGCCCAATCTTGCTGATGGTGTTTGTTACAGGTGATCATTTTAGCTACTTTATGTCCAACTAAATCCGTATCGACTTGTATAAAAAGGAATAACGAATGACTCAGACGACAAGCCACAATCTCCTGAAAGGGAAAAAAGGCCTGATATTCGGGGCACTGGATGAACGCAGTATTGCATGGCGCGTTGCTTTGGCATGCGATCGCGAAGGAGCCTCTTTTACGCTTACCAATGCCCCAATCGCATTGCGTTTTGGTGCGTTGGACAAGCTGGCGGAGGAAACAGGCTCCCAGGTCGTACCATGTGACGTAACGGACTACAAGCAGGTACAGGACCTGATAGATACCGCGGTTGATAAGCATGGCAAGCTTGACTTCATCCTTCATGCCGTGGGTATGTCGCCCAACATACGCAAGGGTAATGACTACACCCGGCTCAACTACAAACTGCTGCAGCACACACTTGAAATATCGGCTATCTCCCTGCACAAAGTGCTTCAGGCCTGTGTGGAAAAAGACGCTCTCAACAACGGTGCCAGCGTTATCGCGCTTTCCTATATCGGAGCCCAGCGGGTTTTTTCCAAGTATGCAGACATGAACGATGCCAAGGCGCTGTTGGAAAGTATTGCAAGAAACTTCGGCAGCCGTCTGGGCGGCAAGGGTATACGAGTCAACTCCGTCTCCCAGGGCCCCACCAAGACCTCCGCGGGATCGGGTATCCGCGGATTCGATGCCATGTATGACTTTGCGGAGAAGCTCTCCCCGCTTGGCAACCCAACAGCGGATGAATGCGCTGACTACTGTGTAACACTTTTTTCAGACCTTACCCGCAAGGTAACCATGCAGAACCTGTTCCACGACGGAGGGTTTTCCACCAATGGCATCAGTGAACAACTGATCTTTGACCTGGCAGAACTGAGTGCCTCTAAAGAGGAGTGACGATATTTCGGTTCAGCGTCTGTGTTCCCGCTACCCATCCCAACGACCGGGCGGTGGCGGAACTATCCAGGCAAGACCCTCTTTCAACTACTGGCGAGCATTGTGATGAAGACAAGGATTCTGGGTATAGACCCTGGTTCCCGGGTGACCGGTTTTGCTGTTCTGGAGCACAAGGACCGGCGCTTTGAAGCCCTGTGTTGCGATGTAATCCGCCTTACGGGTACAGAGGATGCTTTTGACCGTCTGAGGCAGCTCTATTCGGAAACCAGCGCCCTGATTGCGGAGTATCGACCTGACTTTTGCGCAATTGAAACGCCCGTATACGGAAAGGATCCGTCAGCCATGCTGAAACTTGGCCGCGCCCAGGCCGCCGTTATCATGTCCGTGCTGCACCATGATGTCCCCCTTTTCGAGTACTATCCAAAAGCTGTCAAAAAGGCCATTACCGGTACTGGAAATGCGAGCAAGAACCAGGTCGCCTATATGCTTCACAAGCTGGTGCAGATGCCCGACGATGCCCTGCCTGCCGATGCCACCGATGCCCTCGCTGTTGCCTGGTGCCACTTTCAGAAGCTGCAGGATCCCGGCGCCGGCCGTGAAGGTGATCAGGGGCGGAGCGGGACGGGATCCTCATCCACCCGAAACAGAAAAAACACGTGGAGCGCGTTCGTGGCCAACAATCCGGAACGCATCATTAAACGCTGAACGGTGTCCGGCTGCGCTGTTTTGGGCCATTTCAACATTGTAATCCGAAAAATTCCATGATCGCTTATCTCAAAGGTACCATCTTCAGCAAGCAGCAGGGGTCCGTTATCATGGATGTCGGCGGTGTCGGATATCTGGTCAGGATATCGAACCACACGCTTGAACGCGTGCCTGCGGCCGGACAGACATGCACCCTGCACATCCACCACCACATTTCGGATAGCGACCAGCAGCTTTTCGGTTTTGCCGCCACAGAGGAGCGCAACCTGTTCGAGATGCTGGTCACGGTGAAGGGAATCGGGCCCCGGCTGGCCCTGGCCCTGTTGTCCTCCATGCCCCCGCGGCAGATCGTAAGCGCCATAGTGAACCAGGATTCCGCGCTCATTGCACGGAGTCCCGGCATCGGCAAAAAGTCAGCTGAACGCATTGTGCTGGAGCTGCGCGACAAGCTGGGCGACATTGTCACTCCCGATGAATCGGGTGCGGCAACGGGCACAATGCAGAATGAAACCATCTCGGCGCTGGAGGCGCTTGGGTATCAGCGCGGTCAGGCACAGAAGGCCGTACAGACTGTTCTTGGTTCCGATGGTGATGCCGGCAATGTTTCCGAACTGTTAAAAAAGGCCCTTAAGCATCTCTGATTGGTAACAATTTCTTAACCTGTTGCGTTTTTATTCGGTTTTGTGACTGCGTAAATTTCAAAGGACCACAAAATAACCACTTTGGGAGCAATTTGACCAAGCCTGTCATACTTGTTGTAGACGACGAGCAAGATATCCTTGATCTTTTGGAATACAACCTTATCAAGCAGGGATATGAGGTGCTCACATCTAACAATGGCCGGGACGGCATCCAACTGACAAAAAAGCACCGTCCCAGCCTCATCCTGCTTGACATTATGATGCCGAAGATGGATGGGCACGAGGTTTGCCGCAATCTGAAGCAGGACAATGATCTAAAGGATATTCCCGTCATTTTTCTCACAGCCAGGAGCGACGAGCAGTCAGAGGTGCGCGGACTGGATGAGGGTGCTGACGACTACCTCGCCAAGCCGATCAGCATTTCCAAACTCATGTCGCGTATAAAAGCGGTCCTGCGCCGTGTGCGAGATTCCGTTGATGCTCCAAAAAACAATCTTGTTTTTGATCATCTGACAATCGACCGGGATCGGTATGTGGTATTAAAGGAAAACCATGAGATCCGTCTTCCCAGGAAGGAATTTGAGGTGCTTTATTTGCTGGCCAGCCAGGCCGGCAAAGTCCTCAGCCGGCAGCACCTGCTCAACGAGGTCTGGGGTGCCAACATATATGTCATAGACCGGACGGTGGATGTGCATATCCGTAAGATCCGTGAAAAACTGGGTGACAGTTATATCGAAACCGTGAAGGGTGTTGGCTACAGGTTCAGGAAGCCATGAGTCCAGATCCCGAAACTTACTTCAAAACCGGTTACCGGCTATCCATTGCGCCTGCTCTCGTCTCCGGCCTGCTCTTTGGCGTGATTGGACTGGTTTGGTTTGGGCATGGCTGGGGCGCTCTTGCCATTGGTGGCGCTGGCGGCGGACTGGTCTTCGTGACTGTCTATTTCACTGCGCGCCAAATATTACAGAAACGGCTGGATCATCTCAGGTCCCTCATCAGGGGCGTTCCTTTTCGTATCAACAACAGTGCCCATCCACCCGAAAAAAAGCACACGGATGAGCTCGAAGCCGTTCTCCACGATACACAATGGAGCCGGGAGATGATTTCACGCGAATTCCGCAAGATGGACGAGGCGGAAAACTACCGCAAGGAGTTTATCGGTGACATTTCCCATGAGCTGAAAACGCCGATTTTCTCTGTGCAGGGCTATCTTGAGACGCTGCTGGACGGGGCGCTGAAGGATCCGGAAGTGAATGAGCTCTTCCTCTCCAAAGCCATGAAAAATGTGAATCGGCTGATCATCCTGACCAATGATCTCATGGAGATATCCCGGCTGGAAACCGGAGAGCTCAAGCCGGAGCTGACCGTCATTCCGCTGAACAACCTTATCAACGATGTCATCGATTCGTTGCAATACAAGGCACAGCAGCGCAATGTCCGCATCGTTTTTGAAGAGAAAGAGACAAACAGCTTTGCTCTGGCGGATCGGAATCAGATTCGGCAGGTGATGGTCAACCTGATTGACAATGCCATCAAGTACAACATGCCCGATGGCCGTATTTATGTCAGTAGCCGTTTTTCGTTACCGGACCGTAAGAAGATCATCATCAGCATTCGCGACACCGGCATTGGTATTTCGCAGGATGACTTAAAACGAGTAACAGAGCGGTTTTTCCGTGTGGACAAGTCGCGGTCACGCGAACAGGGCGGAACCGGGCTCGGGCTGTCCATCGTCAAGCACATTCTCGAGTCACATAAGGAACAACTGGAGATCGAAAGCAAGCCCGGGCAGGGCTCAGTATTCCGGTTTGAGCTTAAGAGCGCCGACCATCACTCAGATCTGATTTCAGCTTAGCTCCGGAAATTGGTAAATTGGCGCACATCCACAGTAACCAAAAATATTCCGGGAGGCATCATAATGGTGTATGCACTGATCATGGCAGGCGGCATTGGATCGCGTTTCTGGCCGCAAAGCCGGATTGCCAAACCCAAGCAGTTTTTAACTTTTTTCCAGGAGAAATCTCTGCTTCAGACTACCATCGATCGCATTCGACCCATGATCCCGCCGGAACGCATACTCGTGAGCACCAATGCAGATTATGTAGCGCTGGTAAAGGAACAGGTTCCTGACCTGCCGGTCGAGAATATCATCGGTGAGCCGGTTGCCAGGAACACGGCGCCCTGTATCGGTTTTGCCGCCGCCCTGCTGCACCATCGCGACCCCAAAGCCACCATGATCGTGCTGCCTTCAGATCACTACATTCGCAATGATTCTGCATTTCTTCAGGACCTTGAAACCTGTGTGCGCCTCACCGAAAAAGACGGCAAGCTGGTCACCATCGGAATTACCCCGACGCGGCCCGAAACCGGCTACGGTTACATCCAGTACAACGATGAAAAGCAGCTGATTGCCGGTGATGATGTCGCTTATCCAGTCAAGACTTTTGCCGAGAAGCCGGATGTGCAGACGGCGCTCAAGTTTCTACAGTCGGGTGACTTTCTCTGGAACAGCGGCATGTTCATATGGAAAGCCAGGGCTGTGCTCAACGAAATCAACCGGCACCTTCCCGTTCTGTACCATCAGGTTGAAATCCTTTCCCGGGATTTGGCCGATAACGACGGAATGATCCGGGAGGATGTTCTGGAGGCGGTTTACACGGCTTGTTTTTCAGTATCCATTGACTATGGTATCATGGAGAAATCAGAAAACGTCATTGTTGTTCCTTCCCATTTTGACTGGAGCGACCTTGGCAGCTGGATGGCCATCTATGAGCGTCAAAGTGACGAGGCTGATCAGGAGGGGAATGTCATTGACTCGGGAAACGCCCTGATGGTAAGGTCTCAAAACTGTTATTTTGCCTCTGAAAGCACGAAACCTGTAGCTCTTGTGGGGCTCCAGGGGGTCGGTGTTGTTGACACCGGGGATGCCATGCTCATTTGCAAGCTCGACGACTCCCAGCACGTCAAGGAGGTGTACGACCAGCTGAGGGGGGAGTTTGAGAAATATCGCTAAGTTACAGCGAAAAAACTACTTGCTTCTTTTATACCAGTTGCTTTTGATAAATGTGGGTGCGGCATGCGCCCATCTGCTGATGCGTATCTCTCCAGGTTTACACAGTTACCTCAAGCTGGTCGAAAGCCAGCTTCACGCGTGATGGGAGCCTTTTCGCCACTTCAGCGTGGTCCACAAACGGCGACATGTGGATAAGATAGGTCTGGTCCACACCCAGTTGTTCAGATATTGCAACAGCTTCCGGAATGGTGAAGTGCGTTGGATGCGGCGGCGTCCAGCGCAGACCGCTCATGATCAGGATTTTTGAGCCACGGATTTTTTCAGCTGTTTCATCCGGGATGTGGTTTACATCGGTGATGTAGGAGATGTCGTTGATGCGAAAACCCAACACCTCCATCTTGCCGTGCATTACTGGCAGCGGCACAATGGTGCAGTCCCCCTCTGAGACGGCATCCTTAAACGGAAGAAAGTCAATGTCGACCGAACCGGGGGTCTTGTTTGGTGGAAACATGTAGGAAAACCGATGCCTGATAGCTTCTTCCGTCCTTTTACTTGTATAGACCGGAATGGGGTTTTTCTGGGCATAGTTGTATGCCCGAAGGTCATCTAGACCCGCAATATGGTCTGTGTGTTCATGCGTGATCATTAATGCGTCTATCCTTCGAATTCCAGCCCGCAGTGTTTGAAGCCGAAATTCTGGTCCGGTATCGATGACCAGCGAGCGCTCGGCTGTCTGAATCCATGCGGAACAGCGGTAACGCTGGTTTCTAGGGTCGCGCTCGGCAAATCGCGGGCCGAATCCACCCGCTACAGGTACCCCCATGGAAGTGCCGGTTCCTAAAAAGGTCAGTTTCATTGGGCAGCCTGCTCCTGTTTGGATATCCGGTCGAACCAGGAATCCAGCTCCTTTCGGACTGCGGGCTTGATATACCGGTCTTCAAGGTTTTGTTTTTTCAGGAACCTTACGATCTGTCCCGCGTGGACCTCTGCTGGATGCATTTTGTTGACCATCACAATTTTGTCCCCCTCCAGTACACAAAAATCACCTTTGAAATTTCCTTTTTCCCGGCGCAGTGTGTATCCGAGTTCTTCAACAATCTTTTCAAGTTCTGATAAAAACCTTTCTGTTTTCACGTGCATAAATTTTTTGATTCACCAGGTCACGTTGAATGCCCAATGCGATTTTGTAATGCTTCTGTGTGTCCGGGAGGTGCCGGGGCATGACAGAATGCTTTTTTTAACCTGACCTTGGTCGAAAATAGCATTCTCCAAGGAAAAAAGTTCCGCTTATCCTGGAGGCCTGGTGTTCTCGGGGGTGTATTGCGACCTTGCCAGAAAGTACCGGATTCTGGCACTTTTTGATGCCTGTGTCAAGTTCCGCCAATATATTGAACAGCAATTCCGGAAGTGAATCAAAAGGATACACCAAGGCCCAGATTATGTCCGCTCAGGTCGTAGTCGAACCGGTCTCCGGTTCCGGAGTACCTTCTCCAGGTGTAGTTGTATGCCAGGACGAGCCCAAATCGTCCAAGAATCTGGTCGATATGCATTCGAGCCCGACCATTGAGTGAAACTAGCTGACCGGCATCGCTGCCCATGGAGCTCATCGTAAAGCCTATTTGCGGTACAAACTCAGCCCGAAACCGGATGTAGCTGACCGGTTGAAGAAATGCACCCGCGCCCAGACCTATGGAAGCTGAACTTTGTCGAAACTGTTCCGATTCCGGCTGCTGGCTGCCCCGGTCCCTCACGCTTGTATAGTCTGTGGAAAGCCATAGCGGTAAAAGAATGCCGAACTCCCTGTTTCGCGTCAGGGGCAGCGCACCTGAAATATTAGCACCGAGATTAAAGTAGTTCAGGGAATCCGCTTCACCTATCCCTGGCCGAAAACCTGCATATGCCTCAATACTCGGGAGCTCAAGCCGGATGCGGTAGACCGGCTCGCTGAAGTTGTAAACACGACCAGTGAACGGATCGCCTTCACGAAGACTCATTGTCAGAAATTCCGGGCCGGCAGTAACAAAATTACTGGCCGTCCTGGTCCTCCGCTCCGGTTCTTCTATCGAAAACATCTGAGCCTGGAGGATGCCTGGAAGAACCAGTAAAAGGATCAGGGATAATGCCGCGTCAATCCGGCAGATTTTTTCTACCTTGTAAATTCTCATGGGGAACTATTTTTCGAATAAGGGCTTTTAGCCAGTATTGTTGATACATGTAACTAATTGAGGCAAATTATGGTCTCCAAACTTGCTCTTCTACTCACTCTGATACTGCTTATGGGAACACAGGAAGTCAAAACTTCATTCTATGATTTTACGGTAACGAACATACGGGGTCAGGAAGTCTCCATGAATGACTTCAAAGGTAAAGTAATAATGGTTGTCAACACAGCGTCATTGTGCGGGTTTACCAAACAGTACAGTGATTTGCAGAAACTTTACGACACATATCGGGATGACGGTTTCATGATGCTCGGATTCCCGGCCAATAACTTCGGAAACCAGGAACCTGGTACGGACGAAGAGATTCAGGAGTTCTGCGAGGTCAATTTCAACATCACATTCCCCATGTTTTCAAAGGTGGATGTCGCCGGATCGCAACAGCATCCACTGTTCGCCTTCCTCACGCAGGCAGAAAACCCCGACTTTACAGGCGGTATAAACTGGAACTTTGAGAAGTTTCTGGTCGACCGCAACGGTAATTTGCAGCATCGTTTCCGTACCCGCGAAAACCCGATGGGCGAACCCATTCAAACCGCTGTCAGGGATTTGCTCCAAGAGTAGGCTTCCTGGTACTGAAAAGTACCTGAAAGTATTGTTCGGACGTT
This sequence comes from Balneolales bacterium, assembly GCA_007132975.1. Taxonomy (GTDB): domain Bacteria; phylum Bacteroidota; class Rhodothermia; order Balneolales; family Natronogracilivirgulaceae; genus SKNL01. The sequence continues at coordinate 27,871 of SLNO01000013.1, read as the reverse complement.
ATCATTCATGGACTACGGTAACATATTTGTGCGAGATTCTTGACTCTTTGCAAAATTACTGCTTATATTTGCAATCTACGGTCCGGTAGTTCAGTTGGTTAGAACGCCTGCCTGTCACGCAGGAGGTCGTGGGTTCGAGTCCCATCCGGATCGCAAGAGCGTAATCAGTTGCACGTCAATTGGTTACGCTTTTTTTGTTTGTGTATGGCAAGGGCAGTGTGGTGCTTCAGCTCACAACAATCTGCTGCAGCAGGCCGGGCTGCTCTGGCTTCAATGACAAAAACAAAATGCCACAAGTGTAACAAATACAAGTGTATGTGCGGGATTCGCATGTGACTTTTTGAAAAAAAATGAATTCTTCCCATTTGCATCCTGAATATGATGTTATCGTTGTGGGTGGCGGTCATGCCGGAAGCGAGGCGGCGGCGGCGGCGGCCCGGATGGGGTCCCGTACCCTTCTGATTTCAATGAACCTGAATGCTATCGCACAAATGTCCTGCAACCCAGCCATTGGTGGCGTTGCGAAGGGCCAGCTTGTCCGGGAGATAGATGCCCTCGGTGGGATAATGGGGCTTGTAGCAGATTCTTCCGGCGTGCAATTCCGAATGCTCAACCGCAGCAAGGGTCCGGCCATGTGGAGCCCCAGGGCCCAGAGCGACCGGATGCTCTACGCACAGCATGTCAGAGAGCAGCTGGAGCAGATTCCTAGCCTTCACCTTCGCCAGGACAGCGTCACGGGGATCGTCACACATAATAACAAAGTGACTGGCATTGAAACACAAAGCGGCCAGATAATCAAAGCCAAGTCCGTTATCCTGACCAACGGCACCTTCCTTAACGGACTTATTCACATTGGTGAAAAAAACTTTGGGGGAGGCAGGTCCGGAGAACGTGCATCCACCGGCATCACTGCCTGCCTCGAGAAACTTGGATTTGAATCGGGGCGTCTCAAAACAGGAACCCCTCCGCGTCTTGACGGCCGGACCGTTGACTATGACAAGCTCGAAATCCAGTACGGCGATGAGAAACCTACTTCGTTTTCATTTCTCACGGACCGCTTGCCGGGTATAGAAGAGCAGATGACGTGCTGGATAGCCTACACCACCCCGGAGGTACACGAAGTGCTTCGATCCGGTTTTGACCGCAGCCCGATGTTCAACGGAAGGATAAAATCCGTAGGCCCGCGCTACTGTCCATCCATTGAAGACAAGATCCACCGTTTCGCCGAGCGGGACAGACATCAGCTTTTCCTGGAACCTGAGGGGCGCAATACGTATGAGATGTACCTGAACGGTTTCTCAACAAGCCTCCCCGAGGACACGCAGTACGAGGCACTGCGGACGATTCCTGGTTTTGAAAAGGTCATCATGATCCGTCCGGGATACGCCATTGAATACGACTATTTCCCCCCGCACCAGATCCGGAGAAGCATGGAGACCAAGCTGGTTGATGGACTGTTTTTTGCTGGTCAGATCAACGGAACAACGGGGTACGAAGAAGCGGCCAGCCAGGGACTCATGGCAGGCATCAACGCTGCACGCAAAGTTCAGGGAAGGCAGGAAGTAGTTCTGCAACGCTCTGAAGCATATATAGGTGTATTGATTGATGACCTTGTGAACAAGGGTACCGAAGAGCCTTACCGAATGTTTACATCAAGGGCAGAACACCGGATCCTCCTTCGCCAGGACAATGCCGACCTAAGGCTAACCCCGCTTGGCTATGAAATTGGATTGGCAACCCAGGAACGAAAAGAACGGTTTGATATTAAAGATCATGAAATCAATCGCCTTTTCGATTATTTGGTGGAATACAGAGCCCGTCCCGAAAAGTTTAACCATTTCCTGGAATCCATTGGGCAGGCACCGTTACGCCAATCCATGAAAATTCCAAAGCTCATAACCCGGCCTCATCTCTCACTTTTCGATCTCATCGCAAATGACCCGGAACTGCGGGCAGGTGTTGAAGAAATAACCGGCAACAGCCTTGTAATTGAACAGGTTGAAATCCAGCTCAAGTATGAGGGGTATATCGAAAAGGAACACGAGATGGTTCGCAATATCCACAACCGGGAGCAAATGCGCATTCCGGAAAAGATCAACTACAACAACCTGCAAAGCCTTTCCAGTGAGGGCAGGCAAAAACTGATGCGCGTCCGTCCCGAAACCATTGGCCAGGCCAGCCGCATCAGCGGCGTTTCTGCTAGTGACGTAGCTGTTTTGATGGTATATTTGAACAATTGATCTCCCGATGTTTCACGTGAAACATCGGTGCCCTGTCCATAAAAACCGGACCGCCAACGCAATGCCTGACAGAGAGAATACAATCCTGATTTCCGATGTTTCACGTGAAACATTGGCCGTTGCAGAAGCACTTTTTGAGCAGAATCACGATTCGTTTTCCCGCTTGGTGGACTGTTGGAATCGATGGAACAAGACCGTTAACCTGTTCAGTAAAAAAACGAAACGCTCTGACCTTGAAAAACACATCGTACACAGCCTGCTTCTGAATGGAATAACGAAAAGGCGCGATTGCAATCTGATTCTGGATGCTGGAACCGGCGGTGGATTGCCAGGGCTCCCTCTTGCGATCATTCGCAGAGACAAGAATTTTCTTCTTGTTGACAAGGTCCAGAAGAAGTGCCTCGTTATTCGTGATATCGTTCGCGCACTGGACCTCCCAAATGTCCGGGCGCTGCACTCGGACCTGGCTGATGCAGATGTCCGTTCTCCTTTTCGAATCGTATCAAAACACGCATTTCCTGTAAAGACCATCTTGAAAGCCGCAGCTGGGAAAAACTGGACAGAGATCGCGATGTTGAAGGGAGATAATGTCTTATCCGAGACCGACCGTGTGTTAATGGAATCGTACGTTATTTCATTTCATCGTTTTAATAATTTTGGGGATCCTTTTTTTGATAACCGGGGAGTGCTTCTAGTGCACAGGAAAACAGCAGGGCGCGAATAATGAACAGTAACGAGCGAAGGCTTAAAATTCTTTACATGCTTCAGTCGGGCAAACGTGTGACCAGCAGGACCCTCATGGATGAATTCGGCATCAGCAAGCGAACCGTATTCCGGGATCTTCAGGTTATCCAGAAACTGGGTGTTCCTGTTACTCACTATCCTGAAACCGGTTATGGAGTTATGCGTGACGGTATGATCCCTGCGATAATGTTCACATTCAGGGAGCTATCCGTTATCATGATGGGACTCTCTTTTGTCAAGTCACAAGTTGATCAGGAGATGGTCAATGACGCGGAAAACGTCTCTCTGAAAATCAGGAGCGCCGTACCCCCTGCTCTCCAGGCACAGATGAATATTCTGGAAAACAATACCCGGGTCTCCCCCTACATCAGAAACATTGATGGCAGGTCTTCCGGTGGCGATTGGTTTGCCCTGTGTTCCGCTTTTGTTGAAGAAAAACCTGTTTCATTCGACTATCGGGACCGAAAAGGAAAGTCCACCCGCCGCACCATCGATCCTCACCTGCTCGTCCACTATACCGATCATTGGAATGTCATCGGTTTTTGTCATGACAGAAAGGCACTGCGGAATTTTATGCTCTCCCGCATGCAAAACATAATGCTTCGGGACAGGCCATTCCTGAGAAAGCAGAAATATGGGGATATGGAACTCCTTTACGGACGATCCGAGCACAATCACAGTGTGACGGTATCCGTGACACAGGAGAGATCATTTTCTTTTCTGACCCAGCTTCCCGGAAGGATCGAATCCCAAGAAATTGAGGGTGGACTGCTAGTCGTCACCTTCCTTATCGATGATCTTGACTTTATCAACGAATGGCTGATCAGGTATGGCCATCATGTGGAGGTAAGGAGGCCTGTCGAGTTGTTGGAACGCAGGAAGAAATACCTAAAGGAGCTACTCAAAAACACCTGAGCATCTTCTCAAACTCTTCTCGCTAATCTTCATCCTCGTCAAAGCCGAGTTGACCTGTTTGGCCATCCAGTCCTTTGCTGTCCCCGTTGTCAGGAGCGTTGGGATCATTGGTGCCCTCGGGTCCGTTGCCGTTACCCGTCAGTTCAACATCTTCACCGTTTTCTCCAACTTTCTTTGCCGTATCAGCATCATCGTCGCTGACTACACGTGTGATTCCAGATATCTTGTCACTTACGCCCAGACGCATCATCCTCACACCCTGGGTGTTTCTTCCCATCGAACGTATATCCTTGCTGTGCATCCTGATAATCTTTCCTTTTTCAGTGATGATCATCAGGTCATCATTGTCGCTAACCTCTTTTAGCGCAATGAGTTTGCCGGTTTTTGGCGTTATTTTCAGCGTGATGACACCCTTGCCACCACGTGTCTGTTCGCGGTAATCTTCAACGAGACTGCGCTTGCCGTAACCCTGCTCCGAAAGAGCAAGAACCGTGGCGTCATTTGTGCTTTTGATCACCACCATGTCCACTACCTTGTCGTTTTTATCAGAAAGGTTGATGCCGCGGACACCCCTGGTGTTCCTTCCCATCAAGCGGACATCGGTTTCTCGGAAGCGGATGGCCCGGCCATTTTTGGCCCCCAGCAGAATGGTGCTTTTACCGTCGGTCAGGCTTGCGCTAAGCAGACAGTCGTCATCGTCCACACTAATAGCAAGGATACCGTTCCTTCTCGGACGGCTGTACGCGTCAAGGCTGGTCTTTTTGACGATTCCGTTCTCGGTGGCCATGATGATGTTGTGGCTTTTCGTGTACTTTTCATCATCCAGCGTTTTAACCGGCACAAATGCCTGAACCTTGTCGTCCTTCTCGATCTCTATCAGGTTGACAATCGCCCTTCCACGGCTAAGCCTGGTTCCTTCCGGGATTTCATAAACCTTGAGCCAGTAACACTTACCATTCTTTGTGAAAAAGAGGATGTAATTGTGGTTGGTCGCGACAAATAGATGTTCTACGTACTCATCGTCCTTGGTCGTGGCTCCCTTCATGCCCGATCCGCCTCTTTTTTGCCTTCGATAACCACTGACCGCCGTTCTTTTGATAAAACCTGTATTGGATATGGTGACCACCACATCCTCATCGGCAATCATATCCTCAATGTTGAAGTCCTCTGCGGAGTATACGATCTGGGTGCGACGCTCATCGCCATAGCGTTGATTGAGCTCTTCCAGTTCGTCCACAATGATCCTGTTCTGAACGTCACGGCTGGTGAGGATTCTCCTGTACTCCCGGATCTGCTCAAGTATGTCCTTGTATTCCAGTTCGATTTTATCCCGTTCAAGCGCCGTTAGCTTCTGTAACCTCATGTCCAGGATAGCCTTAGCCTGCAGGTCACTCAACCCGAACCTTCTGCGGAGCCTGTCATTGGCAACTGGAACATTACTGGATGACCGGATGGTCTGGATAACCTCGTCAAGGTTGTCAACGCCGATTTTAAGTCCTTCAAGGATATGTGCGCGCGCTTCGGCCTGCTCCAGATCATACAGCGTGCGACGGATGATCACTTCTATACGGTGATCTACGAAGTGCTTGATGATCTTTTTGAGGTTCATCACCTTGGGGCGACCTTTCACGAGCGCCAGGTTGATGATGCCGAAGGTGTGCTGCATCTGCGTGTACTTGTACAGCTGGTTCAGCACAACGCTGGGAACAGCTCCCCTTTTGAGCATAATCACGATGCGCATTCCTTCGCGATCGGACTCATCGCGGACATCTGTGATGTCCGTAATCTTCTCTGTCTGTACCAGGAATGCAATTTTTTCGATCAGGCTGGCCTTGTTCACCTGATAAGGTATCTCCGTAACAACGATCTGCTCACGGTTGCCGCGAAGCTCTTCCACGGAAGCAAGCGCACGGAGTACAACACGTCCGCGCCCCGTTTCGTAGGCTTCCCTTACCCCGTCATACCCGTAAATGATACCGCCTGTCGGAAAATCAGGAGCCGTAATGTGTTTCATCAGGTCGGCAATCTCAATTTCCGGATGCTGAATGTAGGCCTTGATCCCGTTCACGACCTCTGTAAGATTGTGAGGCGGCATATTTGTTGCCATCCCCACAGCGATTCCGGACGCTCCGTTGATCAGCAGATTGGGAACCATGGACGGCATAACCGATGGTTCGGTCAGCGTGTCGTCAAAGTTTGGCTGGAAATCGACCGTATTTTTGTTGATGTCTGACAAGATCTCCTCTGCCAGGCGCTCCATGCGAACCTCAGTGTATCGCATGGCCGCGGCCGAATCACCGTCGACCGACCCGAAGTTGCCCTGGCCATCGACCAGCGTATAGCGCATCGAGAAATCCTGGGCCATCCTGACTATGGAGTCATAAACGGCCGAGTCACCATGGGGGTGATACTTACCAAGTACTTCACCGACGATACGCGCGCTTTTCTTATAGGCACGGTTGTGCAGCATTCCCAGTTCGCTCATGCCGTAAAGCACTCTTCGGTGCACCGGCTTGAGTCCGTCACGGACATCCGGGAGGGCTCTGGATACGATAACCGACATCGAATAATCGATGTAGGATGACTTCATCTCATCTTCGAGATTGATTTTTATAATCTTATCTGACATCAGGATTAAAGATCTTTAGATATCGAGTTTTGCGTATTTGGCATTTCTTTCAATGAAAGCGCGGCGCGGTTCCACCATATCACCCATGAGTACAGTGAACAGCTTGTCGGCTGCGGCGGCGCTTTCGACTGTAACCTGTTGCAACGTACGAGTTTCGGGGTTCATCGTGGTTTCCCATAGCTGGTCTGGATTCATTTCGCCGAGACCCTTGTACCGTGACACGTCCACTTTCCTGGTGCTCTTTTTGAGCGTCTTGAGGATTTTGTCCCTGCTGTCATCGTCCCAGGCATATTCGATTTTGCTTCCCTGGGTAATCTTGTACAGCGGCGGGGTAGCGATATAAACATGTCCGCCTTCGATAAGCGGCTGCATGTAGCGATAGAAAAAAGTAAGGAGCAGTGTGCGGATATGGGAGCCGTCCACATCGGCGTCAGTCATGACGATGATCTTGTGGTATCTCAGGTTGGTGATATCGAAATCCTCAATAAAACCGACACCTACGCCAAGGGCTGTGATTATCGCCTTGATTTCATTGTTTTCAAGTATTTTACCGACCCGTGCTTTTTCAACATTCAGGATTTTCCCACGAAGCGGCAGGATGGCCTGGAAACTCCTATTCCGGCCTGATTTTGCCGATCCACCGGCGGAATCACCCTCAACCAGGTAGATCTCGCAATGGGCCGGATCGTTGATGGAACAGTCGGCGAGCTTGCCCGGCAGTCCCATGCCGGCCATGGCGCTCTTGCGCTGCACAAGCTGGCGGGCCTTGCGGGCGGCTTCACGGGCTTCCGCGGCTCTCATCACTTTATCTATAACGGCTCGCGCTATCTTGGGGTTCTGCTCGAGGTAATCATTAAGTTTCTCGTAAACAACGATTTCCACGGCACTTTGAACTTCGGAGTTTCCGAGTTTTGTTTTCGTCTGCCCCTCAAACTGTGGTTCCTGAACCTTGATGCTGACGACAGCCGTCAGACCTTCACGAAAATCTTCACCACTGACGCTGAATTTGCCCTTGATAAGCTTGTTCCTCTCGCCGTAGTTCTTTAGCGCCCGGGTGAGCGCCCTGCGAAAGCCGGAAATATGCGTTCCACCCTCATGGGTGTTGATGTTGTTTACATAGGAATGGACATTTTCTGAGTAGGAGCTGGTGTATTGCATGGCCACTTCCACTGGAACGTCTTCTATTTCACCGGAAAAATACATTACTTCCGGAACAAGCGGGTCGCGCCCTTCGTCCAGATAACGCACAAAGTCCCTGATTCCCCCTTCGTAATGGAACACTTCCTTGAGCGGTTCCTCCTCGCGGAGATCGGTCAGTTCAATGGTGACTTCCGGGTTCAGGAACGCCAGCTCCCTCATCCTCTCTGCAATGATCTCAAAGCGGAATTCATTGATCTGGGTGAAGATGGTATCATCCGGCGTGAAGGTGACAATGGTGCCGGTTTTATCGGTTGTGCCGACTTTTTTTAGCGGCCGCACCGTCTTGCCAAATTCAAAGCCCATGACGTGCACTTCGCCATCGCGGTGGATTTCCACATCAAATACCTTTGAAAGTGCGTTTACACAACTAACGCCAACACCGTGGAGACCGCCGGAGACCTTATATGAGTCCTTGTCGAATTTTCCACCGGCGTGGAGTTTTGTGAGGACCAGCTCTACGGCAGGCATTCCGAATTTACTGTGCATATCCACCGGGATCCCGCGACCGTTGTCTTCGATCGTGATAGAGTTGTCCTGATTTATCCTGAGACCGATGTAATTGCAATAACCAGCGAGGGCTTCGTCAATCGAATTGTCTACTACCTCGTTGATCAAGTGGTGAAGGCCGCGCTGACCTGTATCACCGATGTACATTGAAGGGCGCTTTCTGACCGCCTCCAAACCTTCCAGAACCTGAATATTGGACGCTTTATATTCCGGTGATTTTTGTGTGCTCATTGCAAATGGTTAGGGTTAGCTGTCCAAGTGGCGCCTGGCCGGAAGGACTACCACTTTTTTCTTCCAATTTAATTAGTGAAAATAGGCCTTAATCGCGCAATTTCAAAACAACTTATGATAAATATCGTCTTTTCTCACAAAATGGCTCCTGCGGAGATTTCACGTCTCGGACGTTCCATCGTTTACGCATGGGCCCGGCCGGGTTTCCGGCCATTTTATATACAACGATGTTTGTGTTTTGGAATTTTTTAGGCTATATTTGGTGTCTGTCTGTAATTAATCCACTTGATTGAAGCGAATCATGTCATTGCGAGACGATATTTTCGGAACAAAAGCCCTGAACGGGTACCGCTCCTCCAAGGCGAACAACAAGACCAAGCATCTCTTCAAGCTGAATCTCCAGAAGAGACGGTTCTACATCCCTGAGGAAGACCGCTGGATCACCCTGCGCGTAACGGCTAAGACGGTGCGGACGATCAACCGCAAGGGAATCAGTGCGGTACTGAAAGAAGCCCGTGAAAAAGGCACTCTTAACAAAGATATTTAACATCGGTTATGGCGAAGGCAAAAGGAAATCGCATCCAGGTAATCCTGGAGTGCACCGAGGCACCGGGAACATCCCGCTATGTGACTACGAAAAACAGAAGAACGACCACTAACCGGCTTGAATTGAAGAAATTCAATGCCAAGCTGCGCAAGCATACCCTCCATAAAGAGATTAAATAAGGAACAGCATTATGGCCAAGAAACAGGTTTTCGGGGAACAGGTCCTCGCAGCAAAGGCTTCTCAGAGAAAAATGGCCAAGGTCATTCTCTCCAAAAAGTCTGACAAAGGCAAAGTGGTATTCCATGAATCCACGATGGAGCAAGATCAGGTCAAGGATTTCATTTCGCGGCAAAAATCCTGATCTCTTCTCCCAGCAGATTTTCAGAAAGGTTATGCACCCGTTGTATAACCTTTTTTTGTTTGGGCAAACTGCATAATTTGCATCGACATAAAAATATGGACGGGAACGAATCAGATCGACCCCAATGCCGCCTCCAACCGAATTGAGCTTGACAATGAGTGCCACGTACGAAAAAATAATCCACGATCTTAAGGAAGCCATGCGCGCCAAAGATGCACCACGCCTTCAGGTGCTCCGTTCACTAAAGGCGAAAGTCCTTGAGAAAGAGATCAGTGAACGAAAAGGCAGGGATGTGACACTGACAGACGACCAGGTCCGTGATGTGCTCATGAAGTCCGCGAAACAGCGCAAGGACTCCCTGGCACAGTACAAGGATGCGGGAAGAAGCGACCTGGCAAAAACAGAGGAGTATGAACTGGGCGTGATCGAGTCCTATCTGCCGGAAATGATGTCGGATGATGAAATTCGAGATCTTGCAAGCGAAGCGATCGAAAAAACCGGAGCGTCATCTTCGTCGGATATGGGCAAAGTCATGGGCGTCCTGATGCCGAAGGTGAAAGGAAAGGCGGACGGCGCCGTTGTCAACCGGTTTGTCCGCGAACTCCTCGAATCCCTATGAACCTTCTTGACGCCATTATTATCCTTTTTATCTCACTGTTCGCCTGGAAAGGATTCCGTAATGGCCTTGTCAAAGAGGTGTTTCGCATCGTGGGTCTCGTTGTAGCGGTATTCCTGGCATTCAAATACGCCAATGTCGCCGGCAACATCATCGGAGCTCTCATAAATATCCCCGAGTTTTATCTCCCTTACGTTGGTTTTGCCATTCTTTTTATTTTGGCCCAGATTGGCGTCCATGCCACCATCCTGTTCCTGGACAAGCTAATTCAGCTGCTTCTTCTCAGCATTCCCAATCGTTTTTTCGGGTCGCTTTTCGGCGTGCTCAAGAGCAGCCTTGTCGTGAGTATCCTTCTGATATTTTTAGCCGGTTTTGGATTCCCCGGCAACGATATCCGAAAGGAGTCTTTTCTCTACAAACCTATGCTGCTTGTTGCCCCGGCATCCTACGATATTGTGGCAAGGGTGCTTCCCGGGGTCAAACCCTATCGTGAATCCGTTGAACGCTATCTTTCCGTACCCGCAGTAACCGATGATTAAAATGAGTATCCCGCCAGTAAAAGAACAACTTGACGTCATTGAAAGGGGAACGGTTGAAATCCTCCCCCGCGAGGAGCTGATCCAGAAACTGGAACAGTCCCACAAAACGCAGACACCGCTTCGTGTCAAGCTGGGCTGTGACCCCACACGTCCCGACCTGCATCTCGGCCATTCCGTTATACTGCGCAAAATGAGGCAGTTCCAGGATCTTGGACATCATACCATCCTCATCATTGGTGACTTCACCGCCATGATCGGAGACCCTTCCGGCGCCAACAAGACGCGTCCGGCCCTGACACGTGAAGATGTGGTCGAAAACGGCCGGTCCTACTTTGAGCAGGCCTCAAAAATCCTCGATCCTGAGAGAACGGAGATCGTTTACAATTCAGAGTGGCTCGCCCCAATGAGTTTTGAGGATGTGATCCGCCTGGCCTCCCATTACACGGTGGCGCGCATGATCGAACGGGATGATTTCACAAAAAGATATCAGAATAACGACACTATTTCTCTGCACGAGTTCCTGTATCCGCTTGCCCAGGGCCAGGACTCGGTCCATCTCAGATCTGATATCGAGCTGGGTGGTATTGACCAGAAATTCAACCTGCTGGTCGGCAGGCACCTTCAGAAGGAGTTCGGGCAGTCACAGCAAATCTGCCTCATGATGCCGCTCCTGGTGGGCACCGACGGCACTATGAAGATGTCGAAGTCATACGACAACTACATCGGTATAGATGAAAAACCGGAGGACATGTACGGCAAGGCCCTGTCTATTCCCGACGAACTGATCTACCCCTATTTTGAGCTTGTCACGGATGTGGAGCAGGACCGCCTTCCCGAATTGAAGCAGCAGGCAGAAAGCGATCCGCGCAACACCAAGCACAAACTGGCCTGGACCATTACCCGGATGTACCACGGTGCCGAAAAAGCCGACCAGGCCCGTGATCATTTTGAGAAAACCGTGGTCCGGAAGGATGTGCCGGACGAAATGCCCGAGTTCGTCTTCGCGTCAGGTTCCGGATCCGGAATCCTGGATGTGATCCGCGAAACGGGGTTTGTTCCCAGCAGCAGCGAGGCGCGCCGCCTGGTAGCGCAGGGAGGCGTCACCCTGGACGGTGAAAAGATTACAGATCCTCGCTACAGCTTCGAGACCGGGAAAACAGGCGAATTCGTCCTGAAGGTGGGCAAGCGCAAGTTCGGGAAGCTCATTTTCAGGTAACTCCCGCCCGCCGGGCTGCTTCCCGATGCAGAAGCTAACCTGTTTGCTTGCCGGCCCTGTAGACACACATCGGCGGGATATTCATGTATTCCATCTCCGTTTCCACTTCAGGGAAGTACTTTCTCAGGTGGGAACGTAAATGTGACGAGGTCTGATATCCAAGGAAAAGACCATCATCGCCCAGCAGCTTTGAGACATCCTGTAATATCCGGTGTTTTACATCCTTATTCAGGAAGGAAAAGGGAATGCCCGAAATAACATAATCCGCCCTGTCCCAATTTTTGTTGGAGGCAATTTCGCGCACATCCTCGGCGCTTCTGTTGACCACGGTGAGCCGTTCGTCCCGGTGCTGCCTCAGCAGCCTTGCGAAATCGCTGTTTGTCTCGATTGCAATGATCTGGGAGGCGGGTGTCAGTTTTTCAAGGATAACCTTGGTGAAAACACCATCGGCAGGTCCGAATTCAATGATGCGAAGATCCCTGGAGAAATCGATGTGCCGGCACACCCTTTCAATGGTGAAACGCGATGTCGGGGTGATAGAGGCAACCTGCCTGTCTTTTAAGAAGTTTCTGATATAGGTGAGTGTTCCCATGCTGCCTGAATAATTGCGGGAGAAATCCTGTGATCCATCCGATGGAAACACAGAATAAGGAATCTTTTTAAACGATGCATCAGCCCGCTAATTCAATTCCTTTTCAACCTGCGCGATCTGATCCCGAATGCGTGCCGCTTCCTCGAACTCCATGTTTTTTGCAGCAGTGCGCATGGCCTCCTTTAGATACGCCAAAAAGGCGCTTTTATCTTCAAAGACAACTTCTTTCATTGCCGGGGAAGCCTTGTAGCGTATACCTTCGTCAGCGACCTTGATCTGCTCCAACGCGTCGGTTTTTTCATCGCCGGCCTGAATCTCAAATGACTTGGCGCCGATCAGATTGGGGTCCACAAGCGGCTTGAGCTCTTTGGTCACAGTGGCGGGCGTTATGTTATGCCGCTCATTGTACTCCTTCTGTACGCTCCGCCTGCGCTCTGTTTCATCAATGACACGACGCATGCTTTCCGTGATCTTGTCGGCGTACATGATGACGCGCCCGTCCACATTGCGAGCCGCCCGTCCCGATATCTGGAAAAGCGAGGTCTCCGAACGCAGGAAGCCCTCTTTATCGGCATCCAGAATGGCAACCAGGCCCAACTCGGGTATGTCGATGCCCTCGCGGAGCAGGTTGATGCCCACAAGCACATCGTAATCGCCGCGCCGATAGAAATACAGAACCTCGACGCGTTCCAGCGCATCCAGCTCACTGTGCATATACGCCGCCTTGATGCCCAGATCCTTCAAATACTGCGACAATTCCTCACTCATGCGCTTGGTAAGCGTAAGGCACAAAACCCGCTGGTTTTTACTGACCGCCTTCTGCACCTCTCCAACGATATCGTCGATCTGGTAGGCAAGCGGCCGCACTTCGATTTTCGGCTCCATGAGCCCGGTTGGACGGATGATCTGCTCCACGAACACCCCTTCGCTCTTTTCCAGTTCGTAGTCGGAGGGCGTGGCGCTGACAAAAACGCACTGGTTCACCATGGTCTCCCACTCCTCAAACGTAAGCGGCCTGTTGTCGAGCGCCGACGGCAGCCGGAATCCGTGCTCCACCAGGCTGACCTTACGCGACCGGTCCCCTCCGTACATGGCCCCAATCTGCGGCACGGTCTGGTGGGACTCATCCACAATGAGCAAGAAATCCTTCGGGAAGTAATCGAACAGGCAGTATGGCCGCTCACCGGGCTTGCGTCCGGCCAAATAGCGCGAGTAGTTTTCAATACCGGGACAGAAGCCGATCTCCTGCATCATTTCGATATCGAACATGGTCCGCTGTTCTAGCCGCTGCGCCTCCAGATACTTCTCCTCCGAGCGCAGCACATCCAGCCGGAGGTGCAGCTCGTCGCGTATCTGGTCGATGGCGGTCTTGAGACGGCCTTTCGTGGTCACATAGTGGGACGCCGGATAGATGAAAAACTGGTCTACTTCCTCCAGGAGCTCTCCCGTATCGGGGTCGAACAGTGTCAGGGTCTCGATCTCATCCCCCCAGAACGAAATGCGCAACGCATGTTCGGAGTATGCGGGATAGAGGTCCACCACGTCACCTCGGACCCGGAATTTCGCCCGCTCGAACTGATGGTCGTTGCGGCTGTAATGCAGGTCCACAAGATCGTAAAGCAGCTTGTTCCGGGGGATTTCCTCGCCGGTTTTGAGCCGTATGATGAGCTGCTCGTATTCGCTGGGCGAACCTATGCCGTAGATGCAGCTCACGGAGGAGACGATGATAACGTCGCTGCGTCCTGACAGCAGCGAGCTGGTTGCGCGGAGGCGGAGCCGCTGGATCTCGTCGTTGATGGAGAGATCCTTTTCGATGTACTTGTCCTGCGAGACGATGTACGCCTCGGGCTGGTAGTAGTCGTAATAGGAGATGAAGAACTCGACGCAGTTATGCGGAAAAAAGTCGCTGAGCTCCCGGTAAAGCTGGGCCGCCAGGGTCTTGTTGTGGCTCATCACAAGCGTGGGCCGGCCAATTTGCTCAATGACCGAGGCCATGGTGCGCGTTTTCCCCGAGCCCGTGATCCCCAGAAGGGTCTGGAACGTATCCCCCCTCCGGATTCCCTCCAGGAGTTCGGCGATTGCCCTGGGCTGATCGCCTGCAGGTTGAAAGGGAGAAACAAGCTTAAAATCGGACATCCGTTCTTTTTCTATTCAATAAATCCTTGCATTTTACATCCCGGATTCCGGGATCCTTCCGTGCGGCGCTTCTGGCCGGCATACTTATCAGACACGCTCGCGGTCGTTTCATTACAGGATCTGCCGGAAATTTGCCACCGGTTTGTGCGCTGGCGGCAGTACAGTCCGGCACGGCCGGCAAGATCAATCAGTAACGCTGCAACGGAACGTAACCTTACAAATGAACCAAAACCAGAACAGCCTGAATGCGTTCCGGGAACGCATCGATGACATAGACGGCGAGATCCTTCGTCTCCTGAAGGAAAGAAACGAAACCGTCAAGCAGGTCATATCCACAAAAATACAAAATAACCTGCCCATATTCGTGCCGGACCGGGAGGATGAGAAAATTGCCGGTTTCCGGGAAATGGCGTCAGAACGGGGCCTGGACGCGGATTGGGCGGAGGACTTCCTGCGCATGATCATGAGTTCCTCGCGCGCCTACCAATCGGGCAAGACCTTTCCGCAGACAAGTGCGGGAAGCAAAAAGATACTGATGGTGGGTGGACGAGGCGGCATGGGCTCGCTCTACTCGCGCATCGCCGAGCTCTCCGGCCACAAGGTTTCCGTTCTTGACCGCGACGACTGGGACCGTGTGGAGGAACTCACCCGCGGGCAGGACCTTGTCATTATCACGGTACCCATCAAAGTGACCCAGGATACGATAGAGCGGATCGGGCCCCATCTTGATCCGGACACCATACTGGCCGATTTTACCAGTAACAAAGCGCACATTCTGGACGCCATGATGAACGCGCACAAGGGTCCGGTGGTCGCCCTCCACCCGATGCACGGTCCCGACGTGACCAACGTATCGCGACAGCTGATGATGGTTTGTCACGGACGTGACGATGCGGCCTGTGAGTGGCTTCTGGAACAGTTCCAGCTCTGGGGGCTGCGCATCAAATTCGTAGATCCCGAACAGCACGACCGTGCCATGCACCTGATCCAGGGCCTGCGCCACTTTGTCGCCCTGCTCCACGGTTCCTTTATGCGCGAATTTGACCTCAAACCGGAGGATATGGCCGATTTTTCAAGCCCTATCTACCGGGCGGAGCTGATGATGACAGGGCGGATCTTCGCCCAGGACGCCGAGCTGTACGCCGACATTGTGTTTTCCACATTTGAACGGCGCACGCTGCTCATTGAATTCCTCGAGCACCACAAGAAACTGGCCGTGCTCGTGATGAACAACGATCGCGAAGGATTCATCCGCGAATTTAGCAAAATCAACGACTTTTTCGGTGCGTTCGCCGAACAGGCCCTCACCGAAAGCAGCTATATGATCAACCGCCTGGCGGACAGGTTCGGCTGATTGCCATTTTTGCTGGTTGCCAAGTCGGCTGCTTGTATTATGGCCGATTGCCATTGTAACCCTGCGGTTTCTTCGTCTCCGGATCGCCGGCACTGCACCCTTTCCTGGCGACGGCCGCAACCTGCGCCACAGGTTCAATTTATCGCATCCCGGTGATGAAAAACCTTACTTTATAACAAAAAGTCATAAATCCATGAATATTTTTATTAAACAAATCAGAACTTTGCAGCCATTCACCCGGCGCAATGCCGCCCGGTCAGTCCGGATGTTCATCTCCTGCATGCTTTTTGTGATGGCAGCCGGCATGGTCACGGGCGTTCAGGCCGATGACAAGCGCCTCCTGACCCCCGAAGACCTCTGGAACATGAAACGCGCCGGCACTGCCGCGGCCTCGCCAGACGGAAACAGGCTCATTTTTCCGGTGACCCACTACGATATTGATGAAAACCGCTCCTTCACGAACCTCTATATCTCATCCCTTGACGGCAGCGGCATGCGCAAATTCACCTCGCAAGACTCCGATCGCCAGCCAGCCTGGAGTCCTGACGGCACGCGGATCGCATTCGTCTCGGGCCGGGACGGATCCCCCGCCCAGCTCTATGTCATTCCTGTTGGCGGCGGCGAGGCTGAGCGCGTCACCGAAATGCCCGTTGCCGTGTCGGCCCCAAAATGGTTTCCGGACGGAAGGCACATCGCCTTTGTGGCAACGGTGCTGCCAGGGTACGGCGGCGATTTCCACAAGCTCGGTGAGATGATCCGCGAACAGGATAACAGCAAGGTCAGTGCCAAAGTGACCGAAAACCGCATCTACCGCCACTGGGACCGCTGGCTCACGGATGGCCGTTATCCACGCATTTTCAAGGTAAATGTGGAGAACGGGGAGGTCACCGACCTGATGCCCGGGTCCCGCCGTTATTTTGCCATGATGGGCGCGGCAGAGTACGATATATCACCGGATGGCAATGAGATAGCCGTATCCGCCAACAGCAACCCGCCGCCTTATGAGTACCTCAACTACGACATTTTCCTGGTGCCGGCGGATGGCAGCGGAGAGCTTGTTAACATCACGGAACACAATCCCGCCAATGATCTGAGTCCCGCCTACAGCCCCGACGGCAGAACGCTTTTCTACCGCAAACAGACCCGCACCGACTTCTACGCCGACCGTGCGCGTCTCGTCTTTTTTGATTGTGCAAGCGGCGAACGTACCGTCATCGACAAGGTGATGCACGGGGACATCGATCTTTCACCCGGAAGCGCCGTCTGGTCCGCCAACAGCCGCGAGATCTATTTCAGCGCTCAGGATCGCGGAAAAACCTCCCTCTTCGCCTATGACGTGCGGCGCGACCGCCTGCGCGAGATCCACCGCGGCGGCACCAACTCCGGAATCGTCAAAGCCGGCGACAACCTCGTCTTCCTGCACCGGTCGCTGACCCACGCACCGGAACTCTACCGCATCGGAACAAACGGCCGCAATCTGGCCAAAATCACCGGCTTCAATGGCGGCATTTTGTCGGAGATCGGCCTCGGACGGGTGGATAACGTCACCTACAAAGGCGCCAACGGGGTGGATGTGCAGATGTTTGTCATCTATCCGCCGGACTTCGACGAAAACGAGGAGTGGCCGCTGCTGATGCTGATCCATGGCGGTCCCCACGGCATCTTTGGCGACGATTTCCATTTCCGCTGGAACGCGCAGCTCTTTGCCGCCCCCGGATACGTTGTGGCCATGCCCAACTTCCACGGATCCACCAGCTTTGGCCAGGAGTTCGCCGAGTCCATTCACGGCGCCCACTCCGAACTGCCCTATCGCGACATCATGAAGGCAACCGACTTCATGGTGGAGAAGCCCTATATCGACGAAAACCGCACGGCAGCCGCTGGTGCAAGCTACGGTGGCTACATGATAAGCTGGATTGCCGGACACACCGATCGCTATCAGGCACTTATCAACCATGCCGGTGTATACAACATCATGTCACAGTTCGCCTCCGACGTCACATACCATCGGGTCGCGGCCTACAGCGGAGCGCCATGGGACGGTCTGGACGAGCTGCTGCGCTGGAATCCCGCCATGTATGCGGAAAACTTCTCCACACCCATGCTCATCCTGCACGGCGAACTGGATTATCGCGTGCCCGTAACAAACGGTTTGGAAGTCTACGGTGTCTATAAAGGCAAGGGCCTGGACGCCCGCCTGGTCTACTATCCCGATGAGAACCATTGGATGCTGACGCCGCAAAATTCTATTCACTGGTTTTGGGAATTTAATGAGTGGCTTTCACGTTATGTTGGTGCAGGAAGCACAGAAGAATAGTGTAAAACATTGTTTCCAGAAGTAAAAAATGATTTTGGTAACAACTATACACAATAAAATGTGAACTTCCGAGTTTTTTTAATCCATACCATACCCTCCCCTCAAAAGCCAGTCCCTGATCGGACTGGCTTTGATTTTTTATAGGCGTGGGTTACTGACTTTTAGATATGGGTTGCCGGGTTTCACGTACCTGTCTGTCTGCAGAAGCAATCCCCCTGATACCGTCCCTTCTGTTACACATTCACTTTATGAGCGTAACCGGCACTGTCATCCTCCTCCCTCCCGACTCAGCTACCACCACATATATCCCGCTTGCCCACATTGATGCGTCAATGGACAATTCGTGATATCCGCTCGAGACGGCCTCATCCTTCAGCACTGCCACCCTGCGGCCATCCACGGCATATATCGCCACCCGAAGCTGGCCGGGATCAGGGACCTCCACGGCAACCCGGGCATGGTTGTTGAAAGGATTTGGCCTGGGTGGATGGAGCCGGAACTCCGCCGGCCGTTCCGGATCGGGCCCCGCTGTTTCACCTGAAACATCCGTTGGCTCAAAAACGGCCGTGATCGAGCGTTCCGGCTCAAAAATCCGGAATGTCATGGTTTCCGTGAGGTTGGCTGCCCCAACCCATCTTGAAAACTCGTACCCTTCCGCCGGGACCGCCGTGAACGTTATTGGGACATCACGGAAGTAGATGCCTGTCCACGGCCATGGTTGGTCCGGTATGCCCGTCTGGCCTGGTTTGATGTCAATGGAATTGATTCGGATATATCCGCCTTCGGGCTGGCTGACATCAAGGGTGAGTTCCGTAAGGCCGGGAAGATTGAAGTGCGATGTAATATGCTGGCGTTGCGCTTCCGGCCGTTTTCTGGCAAAATCGCGCATGGAGGCGACCTCATCCTCCCATTCCTGCATTGTTTCAGGTCCACGCCAGCGGTTGACGTGTTCAGGCATGTGGGGCTCGAGAACCTCGTACATGGCATCGATCTCGGCAACAACGCGATCCGGATGGAAGGCCGTGTTGAGCAGGTCGGCAAACCGGTTGATGAAGCTGTGGCGGAACGAGTTGTTCCGAAGGGCGCCGCGCAGCATCTGCACCGACCAGTTGGGATTGGGCCATGATGTGTTCGCGCCGTTGATGGCGAAACCGAGCGTGTTGTGCTGCTCGCGGATATCATATCCCTGAACGTAACGGTAGTCGAGATTGAAACCGAAATCGGTATCGTAGAGCAGCCAGCGCCAGCGTCCGTCGTGGCCGGGCGGGGCATCGTCTTGCGGGCCATTGGTTCGCTTCCTCCAGAAATCGATGTTGTTGCCGGGCCAGTCGGTGTTCCGGAAGTAGATATTGGCAATATTGTAATCGCGAAGATTGTCCAGATCCACGCGGTCGCGCACCATTTGCCAGATCTGTGGATGGTTGGCCTGGTCTGTATCCAGCAACTCCCTGAGCTGCCGGTAGGCACGCCGGTCGCCCGAAGTACCCTCCTTGATTTCGGCATCGCCTTCCAGGTGGATGAGATCGTCGCGGTCAATGCCGTACATCGACTCGAAATAGCGATGGTCGTAGCGCATGCGGATATTATGGATGCCCCAGTATTCGCCATTGAGAAACACGATGACGGGCCGGTAGTACTGGGTCTCGACAGGTGTATGTTCAACCAGACGCTGCATCAGGGCATCGCGGAAGTAGGCTTTATCCCAATCGTTTCCGGAGTTTCGCAGCAGGAATCGCTTGTAGCGGTCTACGGGTGCCTCCGGAATCAGCGGATATTCGAACCATGATTCGCCGTAGGAGCGCCGGGCGTACATGCGCAGCGATTTGATGGGACGGGCGCGCGACGTTCCGCCATGGATGCGCACTCCGGCATCCTGGGCCAGGGCCGGTTCCCCGCCAGCCTCGAAAAACTCGAAATGCACCGGCCGCTCCCACTCTTCACCCCTTTCCCAAAAATTTGGATGGACGTAAATGCCGTTTGACCCCGAAAAAAAATGACTCCGGTCCGTGGACAGCGAAACAATCGGCAGCCGGTAGCGGTCGGCCAGGTCCGGTCCCACAAAAAAGCTGCGGGTGGCCACACTCTCGGGCTCCGCGTCGGGCGCCCAGGCGACGGCTCGTACCACCGTGCCTTTGAACACCTGCCCGATGGGCGGTTTCCATCCGTCATTCAGCGGATCTTCCTCGCTGATGTCGTTGGTCCGGATCATGGAGATGTCGTTTGGCTCATACGTGCGATCTTCGATGCGAATGGCCTGCCCATTAAAAAGGCGGCGGCCATTTTCCGGACCGGGTGTGCTCCCGTCGAGTGTGTAATAGATGTGCGCGTCCTGCTGGTGATCGGGCATAGTGATCGCAAGGTCGAATCCACCCGGATGATAACCACCCTGATGCGAAAAAATGGGTGGATCGAGCAGGCGCGAGACACCGCTGGTTGTGTTGGAGAAACCGGGTGTCGGCTCACTGAAGAACACCCAGCTGTCCGTCCCGTCGGGTTTGCGCCCGTAGGAATAATCCGTGGGTAGTCGCACTGGGGGAACCGTATCCAGCCGGTTCCCGTTGATATCCGTCAAACGAAGCGGCTCCCCATCAGAAGCAATGCTGAAGCTGGTGTGCAATGGCTGCCCGGGTATGCGGCGATTCTTGCCGGATGCCCAGACGAGCATGAATTCGCCGGGGGCGATGGTGGTGTCAGGAAATACCCAGCGGTAGAAATCCCCTTCACGGTCCGTCAGGCCAAACCCTGCCAGACGAACCTGCTCATTGCCGGTGTTGAGGATTTCAATCCAGTCTTCAAAATCACCGTCCTCGTCCGCAATGGTCTCGTTATTGGAGGACATGAACTCGTTGATGACAAGTGCGGGCCGGGCGCTTACGGTGGTTATGCACAAAACAGGCAGTAGAACCGTGAAAAAAAGGGATAAAACAGGGTGCTTCATGAATCTGATCGTAAAACAGGGTTATAGTGCAATAATAAGTCATTTATTAACGAAATACCGGGTTTAAACCAGGTCGTTCCGCGACCTGCCCCATATGGTATCACGGCTCACGGTACTTTTCCGTATATTTGTCCACCATCTATCCACAAATCTGGAATCGCCACTTTTATTTACAAACCGCTTGATTTGAAACACGCGCTACATAACGCCCTGAAACAACGCATTTTGGTCCTGGACGGTGCCATGGGCACCATGATCCAGCAGTATAAACTGAATGAAGAGCATTTCCGCGGCGACCGGTTTACGGGACACTCGCACGAGCTCAAGGGCAACAACGATCTGCTCAGCATCACGCAGCCCGGGGTGATCCGCGACATCCACGAGGCGTTCCTGGAGGCGGGGGCGGATATCGTCGAGACCAACACCTTCAGCTCCAACCCGATATCACAGCTTGATTACGGCCTTGAAGACCACGTCTACGAGATGAACCTGGCGTCGGCGCGGCTGGCACGCGAGGCAGCCGACAAGTTCACGGAAAAGAGCCCGGAGAAACCGCGATTTGTGGCCGGAGCCATGGGTCCCACCAATCGCACCCTTTCGCTGTCGCCGGATGTGAACGATCCCGGATTCCGGGCCGTGACCTTTGACGAGATGGTTGCCTGCTACGCCGCGCAGATTCCCGGACTTATGGATGGCGGGGCCGACGTACTTCTTGTGGAGACGGTTTTCGACACGCTCAACTGCAAGGCCGCGCTCTTCGCCATCCAGGAATACCGGCGCGAGTCCGCCAACAACGTCCCGGTGATGATCTCTGGCACCATCGTAGACCAGAGTGGCCGCACGCTGTCCGGCCAGACCACCGAGGCGTTCTGGATCTCCATCTCGCACATGACGAACCTGCTGAGCGTGGGACTGAACTGCGCGCTTGGCTCAGAGCAAATGCGTCCATTCATCCGCGAGCTGTCACGCATTGCGACCGCCCCGGTCACGCTCTATCCCAACGCCGGCCTGCCCAATGAATTCGGCAATTACGACGAATCGCCGCAGTTCATGGCGGAACAGCTTGAGATATATGCCTCAGAGGGATGGCTGAACATGGTGGGTGGATGCTGCGGCACCACCCCGGAGCACATCGCGCAGTTCGCGGAAGTGGCGGCAAGGCACCGGCCGCGCACCATCCCGGACACCGAGCCGTGGCTTCGACTCAGCGGCCTCGAGCCGCTGGTGGTCCGGCCGGAAACCAACTTTGTCAATGTCGGCGAGCGCACCAATGTGTCCGGATCGCGCAAGTTCGCGCGCCTTGTGCGGGAAGAAACGTTCGAAGAGGCCCTTGCGGTTGCCCGCGAGCAGATCGAAAACGGCGCCCAGATCATCGACGTGAACATGGACGAGGGCCTGCTCGATTCCGAGAAGGTCATGACCACTTTCCTGAACCTGATCATGGCCGAGCCCGATATCGCGCGTGTGCCTGTAATGGTCGATTCCTCCAAGTGGACGGTGCTGGAGGCGGGACTCAAGTGCTTGCAGGGCAAAGCAATAGTAAACTCTCTAAGCCTGAAGGAGGGCGAGCATACGTTCCTGGAACAGGCGCGAAAGGTGCGAGACTATGGCGCCGCTGTTATTGTGATGGCCTTCGACGAAGAGGGTCAGGCCGATACGTTTGAGCGGCGCATCGCCATCTGCGAGCGGGCCTACCATCTTCTTGTGGATCATATCGGATTCCCGCCCCAGGACATCATCTTCGATCCGAACATCCTCACCGTGGCCACCGGGATCGAGGAGCACAACAACTACGCCGTCGATTTCATCCAGGCCACCCGCTGGATCAAGGAAAACCTGCCGCTTGCCAAGGTCAGCGGCGGCATCAGCAACATCTCCTTCTCGTTCCGCGGCAACAATCCGGTGCGCGAAGCCATGCACGCCGCTTTCATGTACCACGCCATCCGCGCCGGGCTGGATATGGGCATCGTGAACGCCGGGCAGCTCGAGGTATATGAGGAGATCCCGCTGGCGCTCCGCGACCGGGTGGAGGATGTGCTGTTCAACCGTCGCCCCGATGCCACCGAGCGGCTGGTGGATTTCGCCGAGACCATCCGCCAGAAAGGTGGGAAAGAGTCCGCGAAAGCTGATGAATGGCGGAGCCGCCCCGTTGAAAAAAGGCTCGAATATGCGCTATTGAAGGGAATTGTCGATCACATCGACGAGGATACCGAGGAGGCGCGGCAGAAATTCGACCAGGCCCTGGATGTGATTGAGGGTCCGCTCATGGACGGCATGAACGTGGTCGGCGACCTGTTCGGCCAGGGCAAGATGTTCCTTCCGCAAGTGGTCAAGAGCGCGCGGGTGATGAAGAAGTCCGTCGCCTGGCTCATCCCCTATATTGAGGAGGAGAAAAAGCTTCTGAAGGACGATCGTCCGAAAGGCAAGGTGCTCCTTGCCACCGTCAAGGGCGATGTGCACGACATCGGCAAGAACATTGTCGGCGTGGTGCTGGGCTGCAACAACTATGAGGTGATCGACCTGGGCGTGATGGTGCCTGCGCAGAAAATCCTGGATGCGGCTTCCGAACACAAAGTGGATGTCATCGGGGCGAGCGGACTCATCACGCCATCGCTGGACGAGATGGTGGATCTGGCGCGCGAGATGGAGGCGCGGGGCCTTAAGCTGCCGCTGCTGATCGGCGGGGCCACAACGTCGCGGGTACATACCGCCGTAAAAATAGCCCCGGCATACAGCGGACCGGTGATCCATGTGCTGGATGCCTCCAAAAGCGTGCCCGTTGTGAGCCGCCTGCTCTCCGACACCCAGCGCGAGCCGCTCGTGAAGGAAATACGTGAGGAGTATGCGGTTGTCCGTGAGCGCCACGAGCAGCGCACCCATGCCAAAAGCCACATCCCGCTGGAGCGAGCGCGCCGGAACAGCACGCCGATATCCTGGCGGCCCGATGATGTAAGCCATCCGGCGCAGACCGGGATCATCCACCTGGAGCCGCCTACCCTCGAGGAGCTGAAATCCTACATCGACTGGACCCCCTTCTTCATCACATGGCAGATGGCCGGCAAATTCCCCGCCATTTTGGACGATGAGACGGTTGGCGAACAGGCACGCAAACTGTACCAGGACGCGCAGGAGATGCTGGAGCGCATCATCGCCGAAAAGTGGGTGGATGTGCGGATCTGCTGCGGCATTTTTCCCGCCAACAGCACCGGGGACGACATCGAGATCTACACTGACGCCGGCCGCCAGGAGGTTCGCGCCGTCCTGCGGATGCTTCGTCAGCAGACCCAGAAACGCCAGGGACAGCCCAACCGGTGCCTGGCCGACTACATCGCCCCGAAAGAGACCGGCCTGCCGGACCATATCGGCGCGTTTGCCGTCACCGCGGGACACGGCATCGACTCCCCGCTGGCCCGATTCGAGGCGGACCACGACGACTACTCCGCCATCATGCTCAAGGCGCTGGCCGACCGCCTGGCCGAAGCAGCCGCCGAGTGGCTCCATGAGAAGGTGCGCCGGGAGATCTGGGCGTATGCGCCGGACGAGGACCTGGGCAACGACGCGCTGATACGCGAGGCCTACCGCGGCATCCGTCCCGCCCCGGGCTATCCCGCCAACCCCGACCACACCGAAAAACCGCTGCTTTTCGACCTCATCGATGCCACGGAAGCCACCGGAATCACCCTGACCGAAAACTTTGCCATGTCGCCCGCGGCCTCGGTCTGCGGACTCTACTTCGCCCATCCCGAATCGTCCTACTTTTCGGTGGGAAAAATCCGGGAGGACCAGGTCGCCGATTACGCGCGCCGGAAGGGGATGCCTCTTGAGGACATGGAGAAGTGGCTGGGGCCCAACCTGGCTTACGATCCGGCGAAACGAAGCGCCTCTTCAAGCCGCGCCTGACGGATCGGCCGAAGCGTCAACCCGTCTTGCCCGGCTGGTCGCTGTAACTCCGGTTGCCGCCCCTCGGGACTCCGCAGCTCCGGGACCAGCCGCTCCAGGTCCGGTTCATCTCCATGCCTGTCATGGCCTTCCAGCATCAGTCCCTCCGGCTCGCCAGTGCCGGGCCGCATCCATCCACCCAATCTCTCCTCAAAAAACGCGGCGGGCAGTACCGGCGACGCCAGGTAGATCAGGCTGCGACAGGTCTCAAAAAAGTGGGGATCGAGCGGGGGCTCCAGTGCGCGGCGGATCAGTTCGATGGCGATTTCGGTGGCGATATGGTCCGGGGACAGTGATTCTGCGGCGGGGACCGGATTCCTGCGGAACCACTCGCCAAAAAACACCCGGACGAGCAGCGGGTCATCCGTATCCACCAGAAAACCGGGTGGCTGAGCCGGTGAGAGGTCCGGTTTATAGAGGATGCGGACCAGTTTCTCCCAGCGGTCGGGGTCCGATCGCCGCTGCCAGGCCGACTCGGCCTGTCTCCAGACCGGCGATGCACGATCTGCGGGCGTGTATTCAAGGTCATCATCGTGCCCGTATTTCAGATCATCTGGCGGTCCTGGACTGAGATCACTATCGGGCCCGACTTCGAGGTATTCATCAGGATCGTAATTGCTGTCATCACCGGCTCTGTCATTGGCGTCATGCCCGGCTCCGATCTCCAGGTCATTCACTGATCCTTTTTGCCGATCCCTGATCTCCAGCGCCCTGTTCCGGTCCCCCGCCGTCATGAACGCATCCGCCAGGCGGACCTGCAGCAGCGGGTGCCCCGAGAGTTCCGTATGGCGGGCAAACGCCGCGGCGGCCTCTTCCGCCACGGCAGCCAGGTCCCCGGCCCCGCGCGTCTCCGACTCCAGCCGGAGCTGCAGCCACGCCACCCATCCACCCTGCCAGGCCGGCTCGGCCTCCAGGACCTCCGTGAGCAGGGTCAAGGCCCGAACCGTGTCGCCCGTGGCCAGCGCAAACCGGTAGGCATCCCGCTTGCGGTGCACGGGGGTCCATGCTCGAGGACATCGCTCGTCAAACAGCGAAGGTGCGGTGAACAGGGCTTCGGCCAGTGCGCCCTCCTCTTCGGTCACCTCCATCCCCGCCACGCGCGCATGCCAGATTTTAACCGCATCCGCCAGCCCGTACCCGTACCCTCTCCGCAGCGATGAGCGGCGATAGGCCTTCTTGAACAGCTCCACGGGGAATTCCTGGAGAAGCGTGGCCGTGAAAGAGCCCGATACGGCATAGGCGGCAGAGCCCGGCCGTCGGTAGAACCCGGTGAGCGAAAACAGCTCCTCAATCTCCTCCAGAGTGTAAAACGCATCGTTTGAGACCACCATCTGGTCAAAAGTGAGCCGGGTGGATGAGGCCGGTGCCAGCGCCACGGCCAGCCCTTCCACCATGCCGATGCTCCACGACGCATTCAGCAGCCGGTTGCCGAACTGCCGGGCGATCACATGCACCATTTCGTGCCGGAGCGTGCCGTCAATGGCCGTTTTGCGCATGTGCATCTGCGGCCGGCGGTTCCAGACCGGCACATAGCTCACACCCTTGGCGCCGGTGAGCCGCTGCATCTGCCATTCGTTGCCGTATAGATAGCTGTGGATCCGTTTTCCGTCCGGCCATTCCACTTTGAGGGTGTCCGTGAGTTCGCGGAAATGGAATTCGTGAAGGCGTCCCAGAAGGTCCAATTCGTGGGGTTCGTAGTCTTCTTCTGAATAATAAAGCGTAAAGTGTTTTGTCTGGTGGATGCCTCCGAGTTCTTTTTGGATGCGTGACTCCGGCGAAATCAAGCCGTGCTGTGGCGCCATGAGATAATTCAGCAGAATGGAGCACAGGACCAGGGCAAATATGCCCTTCAGAAGCAGGTCGGATCCGCGAAGGTGCGGTAGGATCCAGAAAACGGCAATCCATCCGAGGGTGATAAACCGGAACAGGATCATCCGGTCCGGGAATGGCACAACCTGATCATAAATGGCGCCGGGCCAGTAGCCGAAAACATGGTTGAAGAAATATAGCTGCGGGAAAAAGTACATGGAAACAAGCACGCTGCCGGCGGCCACGGCAAATACAAAGACGAGCGAAACGACACGCGGCAGCGGGAATCCGAAACGACGGATGGCGCGTCCCGCCGAAAAGCCGAAGAGTATGCTGAACATAGGTATGAACAGCCAGAAGGCCGCCCCGTCGGCACTCAGGCAGCCGGTCAGGGCATCACGTGCTATCAACGGAATCGAGGAGATATAAACAAAGCCGGCTGCAAGCAGGGCGTCGCGGTCCCGGGCGGCCGGACACGCGGCCAGCCACGCCCCCGCAAACGCCCCGATGGTGCCGGCAAGAACGGCCGAATCCACATGAAACGACCGGACGAGCGGAAACAGCAACAGGACGCAACCGGTCCCAACCGCAGCCACCCAGAAAAGCAGCCGGTTCCGTTTTCCGCTTTGTTTGATGTTGAAAGGTCCTGACATATCGATCCATTTTACCGAAACCGGACCAGGTTTGACAAATAATTTTTATCCTTTGCATTTTTTTACACGGAACGCGTTGCCGCTAACCTCCATTATGAGTAATGTAATGAGACAGAAAATGATGTTTTTACTATGCACACGCTGCCATATTCAAAAAAAAACGAGTTTTTACCACTGGCTCTACCCGGCACCATAAGGACCGGAAGCCAGAACGGCTCCGTACGGATCAAGCCGCGGTCCATCTATATGCTGTCTGCCATCCTTGCATTTGCGATAATGCTTTCGGCTTCAACGCTCCTGGCCGGCGAAAACCGCGTTTCGGTGGCTTTCCTGCCGGAACTGTCCGGTACGGCTGAAGCGCTTGGCAATGGCGGGGTTTTCTGGCTCG
>SLNO01000098.1 GCA_007132975.1 Balneolales bacterium | reverse complement strand
TTTTCCCCAAGGAATATTCATTAGGAATTCACATTTTTTTGTGTATTATATGGCATCAATTATTGATGACGTCACTATCTATTATTGACATTATTTAATTAAAAGAAACAACCACAGGGGTACACTCCATGAATGACGCAGCGAGTAAAGACAAGCGTCGGAAGCTTGTCGATGCCACCATGCGCAGATCCGGTCACTCTCCCTATGCCTTAATCGAGACACTGCACACTGTGCAGGAAGCATATGGATACCTTGATGACGAGAATCTGAGGTACGTCTCCGAGGCATTGCGGGTGCCGTTGAGCAAGATCTATGGTGTGGCAACATTCTACCACTTTTTCACACTTAAGCCGCAAGGCGACCACACGGCGGTGCTATGCACCGGCACGGCCTGCTATATCAAAGGGGTACCGGGCATCCTTGCAGCCATTAAAAAGAGTTTTTCCATTGAAGACGGAGAAACAACGGAAGACAACAAACTGTCCCTGCTGACCGCGCGCTGCATAGGATCGTGCGGACTGGCACCGGCCATAGTCCTGGATGGGGAGATTGCCGGACAGATAACACCTGAAATTGTCGTAGACAGAATTGGGAGAATGATACATGACGCCTGAAGATTTTAAAAAAATTGGTGATACGCACCGCAAAAAGCGCGAGGCATTTCCGTATGTCATCAATGTCTGTACTGCTGCAGCGTGTGTTTCCCTGCAAAGTGAAAAGGTTAAGGATGAGCTGACCAGCCAGGTCAAGGAACAAGGCAAAAAAGATGTGTGCCGGGTCAGCGGAACCGGCTGCCTGGGTCTTTGTGCCTCCGGACCACTGGTAACCGTCAACAACGAGCAGGCACTTTACGGCGGTGTGAAGCCCGAAGATGCCTCCGACATTGTAAAGAACATAGAGAAGAAGCCGATCAAGCGCCTTGAGATACCGGCCGACATGCCGTTCTTTGCCAGGCAGACCAAAATTGCCCTGGAGCACTGTGGCAAAACCGATCCCGAGGTCATCGGCGACTATCTGGCCATGGAAGGCTATGAGGCCCTCTACAATTGCCTTACCACCATGGAACCCGTGGAAGTGATCGATATGATGGTCAAGAGCGGGTTGCGCGGACGCGGTGGCGGCGGTTATCCGGTCGGACTCAAATGGAGTACAGTCCATAAAGCCGTTGGCGCCAAAAAATATGTCATATGCAACGCCGACGAAGGCGACCCCGGTGCCTTCATGGACCGAAGCATGCTGGAAAGCGATCCGCACAGCATCATCGAAGGCATGGCCATTGCCGGTTACGCCGTGGGCGCTTCCCATGGATATGTCTATATCCGCGGGGAGTATCCGCTGGCCATCAAACGGCTCAAGGCCGCCATCCGCCAGGCAGAGCGCCAAGGTTTCCTGGGCAAAAATATTTGTGAGACGCCCTTCAGCTTTGACATCGAGATCCGGCTCGGAGCGGGTGCTTTTGTATGCGGGGAAGAAACAGCCCTCATCGCTTCCATCGAAGGCCGTCGCGGCACGCCAAGACCGCGTCCACCCTATCCGGCACAGTTCGGACTCTGGGGACACCCCACGCTGATCAATAATGTGGAGACCTTCGCCAACATCAGCCCGATCGTGCGCAAAGGCGCCGATTATTACGCCAGCATCGGGACCGAGCGCAGCAAGGGCACCAAGGTGTTCGCCCTGGCTGGCAGCATCGTGAACACCGGCCTGATCGAGGTGCCGATGGGCATCACGCTGCGCGACATCGTCTTCGACATCGGCGGCGGCATCCTTGGAGGCAGGAAATTCAAGGCGGTGCAGACCGGCGGCCCTTCCGGCGGATGTATCCCGGATGAGTACCTGGACATGAAAGTGGACTACGAATCGCTGGCGCAGGTTGGTTCCATCATGGGATCCGGAGGTATGATCGTAATGGACGAGACCTCTTGCATGGTCGATGTTGCGAAATACTTCATGGATTTCTGCCAGTCGGAGTCGTGTGGGAAGTGTGCCCCGTGCCGCGTTGGCACCGCCCAGATGTACAATCTGCTGAACATGATTTCGCAAGGCAAGGCAACCATGCACGACATGGAACTGCTGGAAGAGCTTTGCGATGTGGTCAAAAATACCAGTTTGTGCGGACTCGGCCAGACGGCCGCGAATCCCGTGCTAAGTACCATCCGCTTCTTCAGGGATGAGTACCTGGCTCACATCAACGACAAAAAATGTCCGGCCGGAGTTTGTACCATTGAACATAAGGAGGTAGCTGTATCATGAGTTCAACAGTAAAAATCAAAACCCTTACGATCGATGACAGACAGGTCGGCGCGCGTGAAGACCAGACCATACTGGAAGTTGCCCGTGAAAACGGGATCAAGATCCCGACCCTCTGCTATCTAAAAGGACTTTCCCCCTATGGCGGCTGCCGCATGTGTATTGTGGAAGTTGCCGGATCCAACAAACTGCTGCCGTCCTGCATGACGGCCGTGGAGGAGGGGATGGTCGTATCCACCCAGACGGAAAAGATCAAAAAGTACCGGAAAAGCCTGCTTGAACTCTATTTTTCAGAGCGAAACCACGTCTGCTCCGTGTGTGCCACGAACGGATACTGCGAGTTGCAGAGCATGGCTCAGAAAGTGGAAATGACCCACGTGCATTTCCCCTACATGTACCCGCATCTGGAAGTTGACGCCACCCACGAACGCTTCGTACTGGACCACAACCGATGCATCGCTTGCACGCGCTGCGTCAGGGTGTGCGACGAGATCGAAGGCGCCCATACCCTCGACATCAAGGACCGCGGCATCAACGTCAGGATCATCACCGACCTTGACCAGCCCTGGGGCGAATCGGATACATGTACGCAGTGCGGCAAGTGCGTACACGTATGTCCCACCGGTGCCCTGATCGAAAGAGGAAAGTCGGTTGGCGAAATGTCAAAGCGCAAACAGTTACTACCCTATTTGACAAAGATGCGGGAGGCACACAAATGAAAAAGAAACTGACCCTTGCAACGCTCTGGCTGGACGGATGCTCCGGCTGCCACATGTCCCTGGTGGATGTGGACGAGCGCCTTATCGATGTTGCCGGAATCTATGACATTGTCTTCAGTCCGCTTGTGGATGTGAAGGAATTCCCCGAAAAGGTGGATGTTACGCTCCTGGAAGGGGCCATTAGCACCGACGAGGATGTGGAAATGGTGAAGCGGGTCCGCAGGAGCACAAAAACCCTGATCGCATTCGGGGACTGTGCGGTGACCTCCAATGTACCCTCCATGCGGAATCACTTCAAGGTTGAGGATGTCTTCAAGCGCGGTTATCTGGAAACCACACCTGGCAACACCATCATTCCGGACGAGCGGATTCCGAAATTGCTGGAGAAGGCCTACCCGGTCCATCATTTTGTACATGTGGATGTGTTTTTGCAAGGATGCCCGCCATCTGCCGATAATATTTTCTACACCTTGGTGGAAATCGCGGAAGGAAGGACCCCCGAGTTATCGAAACGAGCACGATTTGGATAGGAGAATTATTTCATGTCTAAGACCATAACTATTGAGCCCATTACCCGTATAGAGGGTCACGGCAAGATTACCCTGATGCTGGATGATAACGGCAAGATTGACAATGCGCTGTTTCAGGTAACTCAGTTCCGGGGTTTTGAAAAACTAAGTGAAGGACGCCGGTTTCGCGAAATGCCCTCTCTCATGGCACGTGTCTGCGGCATCTGTCCGGTAGCCCACCTGCTGGCCGGCGCCAAGGCGTGCGACGAGATCCTGGCGGTGAAGGTTCCTGAGACCGGGCTGCTGATCAGGCAGGCCATCAACCTGGGCCAGATCATACAGTCACATGCGCTGAGCTTTTTCTATCTCTCGGTGCCCGACATGGTGGTGGGCTTCGATGCCAACCCCATGGACCGGAACATCCTGGGTGTGCTGAAAAAGAACCCGCAGATGGCAAGCGACGGCATCAGGCTGAGGAAATTCGGGCAGTCGATCATCGAGCTGCTTGCAGGAAGACGTGTTCATCCCGCAGCTATTATCGCCGGCGGTGTCTCGGATCCGTGCAGCAGTGAAGTGCGCGACAAGATCCTTGCCGATATCCCGGAAATGATGCGCATCGTGCAGCGCAACCTCGACTGGTACAAGCAGAAGCTGAACCAGAATGGATCATCTTCCCTGCGCGTGTCGCCGTTCGTCGAGGAGATCCGCTCGTTTGCCAACATGAAATCCTTGTTCATGGGGCTGGTGAACGACGATGGCGAACTTGACTTCTATGACGGAAAGATCCGTTTCGTCGATTCATCGCGCAAGATCGTTGCCGACAAACTGGAACCGGCCGACTACCAGAACTATATCGCAGAGCACGTGGAAAAGTGGACCTATCTCAAGTTCCCGTACTACAAGCCCATGGGGTATCCCAAGGGTATGTACCGTGTAGGGCCGCTTGCGCGCCTGAACGTCATCGACCGCTGCGGCACCCCGCAGGCGGACCTGGAGCTTTCGGAATTCCGCGGACTCTCCAGCGGTGCCGTGTTGAGCTCGTTCTACTACCATCATGCACGCCTGATCGAAATCCTCTATTCGCTTGAAAAGCTGGAGCAGCTTTTGGCCGAGCCCGCATTTACGAGCACCAAGACAAGGGCCACTGCCGGTCCCAACAACCTGGAAGGCGTCGGCATGGCCGAAGCGCCGCGAGGCACCCTTATCCACCATTACAAGGTGAACGAGCACGGTGTAATGCAATGGGCCAACCTGATCATTGCATCCGGACACAACAACATGGCCATGAACTACGGCATCATGCAGGTTGCCCGTCATTTTGTGAAAGGTGAAAAGATCGAGGAAGGAATGCTGAACCGCGTGGAAGCGGTGATCAGGGCTTTCGACCCCTGTCTGAGCTGCTCGACACACGCCGCCGGCAAAATGCCGCTCAAAATTGAGCTTGCGCGCCCGGACGGAGAAATTGTCCACACGCTGACTCAGGGATAAAACCGGAAAAAACATACCCGGCCTCCGGTGAGGGGGCCGGCGAGCCGTGTCACCTGCCAAGGTTCACGTCATGCACTCTGATTCAAGACATGCAACCTTAGTTCACGTCACGCGCCCTGATTCAACAGGTTTTCAAAGATTGCATCGGGCACATCGACGGCCGCAAGGTAGGTGATGGTCCGGCCCGGTGTGTCGTAGATCTCCATAACCGGCACCGACCGACGGTTGTATTTCCTCATCCAGGCTTCTAGCCGTGGATAGACACGAAATACCCCCAGTATTATGGAAACCATGCCCTTGTAGGGGTGCTCAGCCGCCACGCTGAGTGATTTTGGGAAGTGCGCTACGGCCAGGGACTCCTTGATGCCCGGACACCGGTTTTCGAGTTGCTCCTGTGTCATTCCATCCACAATACACCCGCCAAGGCTGCGCAGCTGAGACTTGTCCGTTTCCTTTGGATTGTCGAAATAGAGCCCGAACCCGCGGGTTGTTTCCAGTTGGTACTCATCCCGCAGCATATAATAGACCTTGTCCATAACCGGACCGATGTTCTTGTAGTCACCGGT
Organism: Balneolales bacterium; assembly: GCA_007132975.1. Classification (GTDB taxonomy): domain Bacteria; phylum Bacteroidota; class Rhodothermia; order Balneolales; family Natronogracilivirgulaceae; genus SKNL01. The sequence continues at coordinate 4,311 of SLNO01000098.1, read as the reverse complement.
GTGCATTTTGTAGACAAGCAGGAACGGGCCATCCTCCCGCTCATCTACCGTGATTTTTGAAAAAAGTCCGCCCCGAGCGAGGTATAGGAGGACGGCGGTGAGGGCAACAAGAAGCAGAATAATTGCGGCTGTCAGAATGTACATTGGCGTAATGGTTTTGTGGATTGGAGTGGGGCCAACACCATATTATACGCTTGCAGGAAAGGTTGGTTTCACTGCCGCTCGCACCATTGTCCGGGATGCAGATGGCAATGAAAAAAAGGGACAATTTCGTATTATGACAATTGCAGGCACAGTTGAATTCCTCCCCAATTACTATTGAAGAGTCAAACGACCATGGAAAAAAGAGATAATAAGTCAAGGTTACTGACACGCCGTGAATTCATGAAACTTTCGGCCGCCGCCGCCGCGGGCGTAGCGGTCATGCCGGGGGTGGCAAGTGGCAACGTCGCTTTTCCAGCACCCATGAAACGGCGTTTTGGACGTACCGGTTTTGAGGTGACCACACTCGGGCTTGGCGGGCAGGGATCCATTCAGTGGACTCCGGACGATGTGGATCCGGTGGCCATCATCCTGAAGGCCTTCGAACTGAAAGTCAATTATTTCGATACGTCTAACGTCTACGGTCCCAGCCAGGTCAATTTCGGCCAGGCGTTCCGCAAACTGAACCTGGTCCCTGGTCGCGACGGGTACGATGAAACGCTGCGTTCATCCATCTTTCTGACCACCAAGACCATGATCCGGTGGGCCAAAGGCGGATTTCCCAGGGTGGATGGTGTTCGGAATGGCACTAATGGTGATCCGGAGGAGGGCGCGGTCGGCGATGTCAAGCGCGCACTGACCCAGATGTTCGGCGACGGAAAGGGCGGGTATCCCGATGGGGCGTATCTGGACATGGTCATGATACACAACCTGACCAGCTTCGAAGAGGTGGATGTGGTCTACCGGGGACTGGAGGGTGATTTGGATAAAGACGGCAACTTCGGGGCGCTTATTGCCCTGCGGGATTTCCGGGACGGTACCAACATCACAGGACTCAATCCCGGGAATGAGAAATTGATAAGGCACATCGGCTTTTCGGGACACTACTCCGCCCCGGCCATGATGGAGATGATCCAGCGCGACAAATACGGGCTGCTGGACGGTATGCTGGTATCGATCAATGTCAACGACCGGAAATACCTGAACATGCAGCACAACGTCATACCCGTGGCAAAGGCGAAGGATATCGGCGTGGTGGGGATGAAGGTGTTCGCCGACGGGGCGATGTACGACAAAGAGGCGCGCTGGTCCCGCGCACCTGAAGATGTGGTCCGGCGGGTGGGCACAGACCACCTTCCAAGCAAGCCGCTTATCGAATATGTCCTTACCACACCGGGGGTGGATACGCTCATCATCGGAATCGGCCATATTGATGAAGATCCGCTGAAATGCCAGCTTGTACAGAACTTTTATGCCTCACAGATTGCTCCCGGTGCGTTGTCCGACCGCCGGCGCCGTGAGCTGGAAAAGCTGGGCGACCGCTCGCACGATGGCCAGACCAACTATTTCCAACTGGCTGATCAGGGGCTGACCCCGCCCAGGAACCTGCGTCCGGGCCGCGATGCCAGCAACCGTATAACACTGGTCTGGGATACCGCCTATGCCGGCAGCGAGCCAATTGAAAGTTACGAGGTGCTGCGTAACGGGGCCGTGGTGGCAACCATACCGCATTCACCGCAAGCGTCGCTAGATGAGCCGTTCCATCACAGACTGGACGATCCGGCCGGCTCGTTCGCAGTCAGGTCCGTGGATGCCGCAGGAAACAGGAAAAAAAGCGATGAGGTGACACTGTCGTGAGAAAGTCCAGAAGATATCTGCCGGTTTATTTGCTTGTTGTGGCAGCATTGCTCATTCTCCAGGTAACGGCATACGCGGAATACGTGAATGCCCGGCCCTACAAGCTGGTGGTCCACAACATCGAAAACCTCTTTGATGCCGACGGTTATGCCGTGTTCCAGGATTACCGTCCGGTGGATGCGGATGGTAACCCGCAGTACACCCCGGCACATCTACTGACCAAGATTCAGAACCACGCCCGGCTTATGGCACGGTATAATGATGGGTCTGGTCCGGATGTCATCGTATTCTCGGAGATCGAGAGTGATTTCACTCCGTTGCCGGACGGAGCGCGCCACGATCATTTTGCAGTCCTGCAGCGGTATGCCGATGTTACGCTGGCAGAGATGCTGGGTGAGCTTTTTGATGAGGAAATTGCCGACCTCCCCTCGGAAATACTGCTCCTGAAGGGGTTTGAAGACCACGGTTTGACGGGGTATGACCTTGCCGTGGCCTATGAAAGGGACGAGAACCATCGTCCGACCCACGTGCAAAAGAATGTGATCTTTTCCCGGCTGCCCATAATGCATGAAAAGACGAGAATCCACCCCGTGGAAGGCGCCCGGCCAATCCTGGAAGTATGGTTGGATGTCGACGGGCACGGTCTGGCCGTGTTCGCCAATCACTGGCGGTCACGTGCGTCGGACCGGGAGATGGAGCGGATCCGCATCCAGAATGCGCAGGTTTTAAAGGATCGGCTGGATGCGCTTAGAGCGGAAAACCCGGCGGTCGACTTTATCCTGGGAGGTGATTTCAACAGTGACTACAATCAGTCCCACCGCTATCCTTATATGAAAAAAACGGCGGTCAATGACGTTCTTCGCTCGGTCGGGGACGAGCGCAAAGTAAAGCGGGGCAATACCGACGCGGTGTATAACCTGTGGTACGAATATGATATCAACCGGCGTGGATCCGATACCTTCCGGGGATACTGGGGGACGCTTATGCAGATCATGATAAGTTCCGGCATGTACGACTTTCAGGGCGTGCAGTATGTGGATAATTCATTCGATGTCGGACGCTTTCCCGGTAAGAATGTGTACGTCAACAGCGGCGCCCCGGCGAGGTGGTACTTTTTCGGGGATGGTGGCGGTTACTCGGACCACCTGCCCATCAGCATGAAGTTCACGGTGGTGGATGATGATGATCCCGAAACGAAATTGACCCTGGTGGATCCGGGTGTTAACGATGACGAGCAGTGGGATCCGATACCGGTGTCCTATGAGATCCCTGCCCGGGAATATGTGCTCTTGCCGGATCAGTATGCCGGCAGGGAACTGCGTTCAGAAGAATTTTTCGACAGGCTGTTCTACGTGACCGGGACAATCACGGGCGCCCGGCAGATAGAGGTGAACGGCCAATTTTACGACCTTTTCTCCCATGACCGGCAGCTAAGGGACCATTTGTCACATCTGGGTGGCACCGGTGAGGAGGTCCGTTTCATCGGCCGGCTGGGCATGTTTCGGGGGAACTGGCAGTTCGTCATCGGTGATCCGTCGTACCTGAACCCCGATTGGTGAGGGTCTTTTCTCACGGATCTGTGCCGCTTGTGACATCGCTACCCTCTTTAATTTCGGCATTGCCGACAGCTGATGATTTGGCACCCGATCTCAGGGATAATCCTGGCGGGTGGCACGGATCACGAAATCGCCAATGTGCACATGGGGCGGACGCGACACCACATAGTGGATTGCGTCGGCGACATCGTACCCGTAGATAAGGGGACCGAATTTCATGTGGAAATTCTTGACCAGATCATCGGTGTACCCGGCTGACTCCTGGAATTTGCTGATGACGATACCGGGCTCAACCAGCGTGACCCGCACCCCTTTGGGGCCGATCTCCCGGCGCAGACCCTCGGCCATGCCATGGACGGCAAACTTCGTAGCTCCGTAGGCCGTGCTGAACGGGGAGACATGGCGCCCCACGGTGGACCCGAGGATTACGATGTCGGCGGGAGTATCGGGATAGGACCCATCCTGCAGGGCCACCAGATGCTGCGCCGCCTTCTTGAGCAGGTACAGTGTCCCGGTGACGTTGATGTTCAGCACATCCCGGAACTGCTCCATATCCACGGTGGTCACCGTGCCGCCCAGTCCGCGGCCCGCATTCACGATCACGGTGTCGGCCGGCCGCCCAAAATGCTGCTCAGCCGCATCGAAAAGGCTGTCAATGACCGCCTCGTCACCGGCATCACCGGCCACTCCGCGGAACGCCTTGCCGAACTCCTTTTCCAGCTCTTTGAGCCGTGATTTATTGCGCCCGTTTCCGATGATTCCGAAGCCATCTTCAAGGAAAGCCCTGGCGGTAGCTTCCCCGATGCCGGATGTCGCTCCTGTGATGATGGCTATGCGCTTGAAGGGATCGGTCATGGTAAAAATTGATTATGTTTCGGTTGGATGCGGTTGGATGCGGTTGGATGCGGTTGGATGC
>SLNO01000050.1 GCA_007132975.1 Balneolales bacterium | reverse complement strand
CCTCCTCGTCGCCGGCAGAGCGCAGCCGGGCCTGCTCCTCGAGCCGCTGGCGCTGGTCCACCGGGTCGTTGAGCTCGGAGAAGGCGTTGCACAGCTCCTTGCCGTTGCAGATCAGCTCGAACCGCTCGACCAGCCCCTCTTTGGAGCGGTGTTTCTTGGCGAGCGGACTCATCTCGACCGGGTAATCGGTGATGAAGGTGGGCTGGATGAGCTTGTCCTCGACGCACTCGCCGAAGATCTCGTCGATGAGCTTGCCCTTGCCCATGGTCTTGTCCACCGGCACGCCCAGCTCGCGGGCGGTCTGGAGGATCTGGTCTTCGCTCATGCCCGAAAGGTCCTTGCCGGTTTCTTCGGCGATGGCTTCGAGCATCGGCACACGGCGCCAGGGCGTCTTGAAGTCGATTTCGTGCTTGCCGACCTTGATTTTGGTGGTGCCGTGGAGCGTGGTGACGACGTGCTCGATCATCTGTTCGACGAATGCCATCATCCAGTTGTAGTCCTTGTAGGCCACGTACAGCTCGACTTGCGTGAACTCGGGATTGTGGAAGCGGCTCATGCCTTCGTTGCGGAAATCCTTGGCGAATTCGAAAACACCTTCGTAACCGCCGATGATGAGCCGTTTGAGGTAGAGCTCGTTGGCGATGCGCAGGTAGAGTTTCATGTCCAGCGTGTTGTGATGCGTCTCGAACGGCCGCGCCGCGGCCCCACCGTAAATGGGCTGGAGGATGGGGGTTTCGACCTCGAGGTAGCCCATCCCGGTCATGTAGTCGCGCATGGTCTGGATCATGCGGCTGCGCTTTACGAACACCTCGCGCACCTCGGGATTGACGATCAGGTCCAGGTATCGCTGGCGGTAGCGCTGCTCCTTGTCGGCGAAGGCGTCGTAGGTGACCTTGTTGCCGTGCTCGTCCTCGACCTCCTTGGCAACCGGTAGGGGCCGCAGTGTCTTGGTGAGCAGCACGAACTCCTCGGCGTGTACGGTCAGCTCACCGGTGCGGGTTGTGAAGACGAACCCGCTGATGCCGACGATATCGCCCAGGTCAATGAGCTTTTTGAAGAGCGTGTTGTAGGTATCGACGCCTACATCATCACGGCGGATATAGATCTGGATAGTGCCGGACTGGTCCTGCAGATTGAAAAAAGCAGCCTTGCCCATGATGCGCCGGGTCATGACACGTCCGGCCAGGCGCACCCGTTTCCGCTTCGCCTCCTCGCCTTCGAGCAGTTCCGGTTTATTGCGGATCTCTGCGGCGTGGTGGTCGGTATCAAAGTCGTATGGATAGGGGTTCACGCCCATCCGGCGGATTTCCTCGAGCTTCTCGCGGCGAAAACGCGCCTGTTCGGAAAGGCTGAGTTCGGGTTCATTCATGTGCAGTGTACAATTGATTCGTGATGCATATGGACGTGGCCGTCCAGGTTTCAGACAATCGATAAAATTAAGGAATTGACGGGAAAGATATAGGGATTAATTCGTCCTCTGGAAAGGCCGGATGCGCGCTTCGGTGACATGCGGGCCACAGTTTTTGTATATTCAGGATTGGAAGTGAAATGTCTCTGATAAAGTCAAGGTGCCACATTGCATTGGATGCTGGATACATATGTTCCCGCTGTGCTCCCGGAAGGCTGCTCGCTGCTTGCTGATGAGCAGGTGGAACAGGCCGCCGCGTTGCCTATGCTCAGGAAGCTGGTGGCAAACCAGGGGCTGGATGCGGACCTTTTCGAGCTGCGGAAAGAGGAAACCGGAAAACCGTTCGGGGTGATCGGGGACCGTACCGTGGGTGTCAGCATTTCACACTGCCGGAGTCTGCTGGTATGCGGGCTCCATGTGGCAGGAGAGATAGGGATCGATGTGGAGCCGGACAAGCGCAAAGTGCATCCGCGCCTATTGGAGCGCATATGCCATCCCGAAGAACAATCTGCACTGCCAGAGGACCTGTGCTGCATCCGCATGTGGACCATCAAGGAGGCCGCGCTCAAGTACAAGGGTACGGGGCTGCGCATGGCCATGAACAGGATCCGGCTAGAGATGACCGGTGAGCATCAGTTCCTCGCCTACACTGACACAGAGCGCATTGCCATTGCATCGTTTCCATTCCGGCGGCACTGGATCGCCGTTGCTACAAAATGACAAAAAACAAACTATGCCGCACATGATACAGGAAGAACTTCACTGCACCCGGTCTTTGCCATTCAGCAGGGAGGATTTGCTTGAAAAGATCAACGAGCAACTATATGCCGGGCAAGATGGGATCCGAATGATGTTCCTGCCACCCAGGCTTACATCTGACAACGTGGATCAGTTTGCCTACGTCTACAGGCAGATCCAGGACACTGGTTATGACGTTGCCGTGATCGTTGAGCAGGACAGTTTCGAGTCGGTCCGGAAGATCCCGATACTTCCCGGCAACTCAGTGAAAACAGAATTCGGGACATTACGCATGGAAGAAAGGCTTCGGGACGATTTTTGCGATGAGGAGGATGATTTTTTCATACGTGATAAAGATGATTTCAGTCATCTTGGTTTTTTTGACCATGTTTCCATGCTGCAGCTATTCCACAATGACATTGAAGTCATCGGGCTTCAGTTGCTTGAGGAATCGCCGTCGCTGGTCAATGAGCTGATTTACGTACTGAAAGAGATCCTCCCGTTCAAGAATGCCGTGGCCATTTTCTGCTGCGAGCTTCCGGCAAGGCACCATGAGTTGTTCCTGACATTGCAGCAACTGATCCGTGAGGGTAACGATACCCGTCTTTTGAACCTCATTTACAGTGGTGAGTCACTCATAAAAGGCGCTGGCATATTTCTTGCCGGCCTGATGACGGCCCGGGACAGGGAACGCGAAATCCGCTACTATCGCGATCAGGTATCCGGGAAATTGGATCCGGACGATAATCTGCTTGCCGCCCACGCGGGCTTCCCGGACCGATGACCGGCTTTCTTCACCCTTTTTCACACGCACTCCACACGTGTAAAACGGCCCCGCTGCAACATTCAGGAATCATCCACCCAATATCCCCAAAACCTCCAAATCCCGGATCTCATGACACCTTCCGAGTCGAGCAGGCAGCAGTTTCCGCGCGGGTTCACCATTATAGGGACAGGTCGGCTGGGTTCGTCGCTGGCGCTGAGGCTTCACAGCAAAGGCTATCACGTCAGAAGTCTCTACAACCGCACGCTTGAATCCTGCGTGCGTATGGCATCTCTCACGGGAACGGACATTCACGGTACGTTTCCCGCGCGCCCGGAGGATTTGGGGGATGTGGTTTTCCTTTGCTTGCCGGACGATCAAATCGGTGCTTTTGTGAACAAAATGGGACCGGTGAAAGATGGCCCAGCCTGGGTCCACACATCCGGGGCCACACCGGCCGAAGTGCTGCTGCCTCTGTCTCCGTCCGGGACGGGCATCGCGGCCATGCACCCCGTGCAGACGTTCACCATCAAAAACCGGGATACGGCTTTCAACCAGTGTTTTGTGACTCTGCAGGGCGACCCGGAGCTGTGCGGCAAGCTGAAGAAAATGGTAGAGGCTATCGGAGCCAGGCCGCTGCTAGTGGACAGCCGGCAGAAAACGGCGATACATCTGGCTGCGGTCTATGTGTGCAACTATATGGCTCCATTGTTTTCCGCATCACAGAATCTGTTGCGGAACAACGGTATGGAGGTGCGTGCGCGGGATATTTTCGGTCCGATGGTCAGGCAGGCCATGGAAGGGCTGCTCAGCCATCCACCTGCGGAAGTGCTTACCGGACCTGTCGTCAGAGGTGATACCGGCACCATCGACCGGCATTTGGAGGTGCTTGCGGACTCGCCCGACTTGCTTCCGCTATACCGCATGCTCGGCAAGGCCACGCTGGAACTCGCCCGGACACTGGAAACGAGGGACCAATCCAACGATGATGAAATGTTAAAAAGGTTCTCTGATACGGAGTGACCGGATTGCTGCACAATCGTAAATTTTTGTCTGACACCATGGCGAATAACCTGAAAACTTCCAAAAAACGCGAAGAACGAGACTTTTTTGAACGAGTTTATGACATTGTGGCCCGCATTCCGGAAGGCAGGGTGACCACCTATGGTGCCATTGCCCGCCATCTGGGAACCGGGGGAAGTGCCAGGTTGGTTGGGTGGGCGCTTAACAAAACACTTGCCGGTGACAGATCCCTGCTGCCATGCCACCGTGTGGTCAACCGTAATGGTGAATTGACGGGCAAGGCATGGTTCGGTGGTGACATCATGGAACAGCTCCTGCGCTCTGAGGGCGTAACATTCGACAAGCAAGGCCGCGTGAAGATGTCGGTGCACCTTTGGGAGCCCTGAAAATGGATTGGGGCAGTTCGTGGTACGAGAGTCTCTGAAAATGGATTGGGGCAGTTCGTGGTACGAGAGTCCCTGAAAATGGATTGGGGCAGTTCGTGGTACGAGAGTCCCTGAAAACGAATTGGGCAGTTCGTGGTACGAGAGTCACAGAAAACGGATTAAGCAGCCTGTAGTACGAAAGTCCCTGACAGTGAGTTGGCAGCTGCAGTCGGCACTAGAGGCAAATATTCGTATCTTTGGAACCAGAAATGACTGCCGCTTCGTTCTGTAAGCGCAAATCAATTAACATGAGCAAACCAGCATCAAATAACACATTGGCCGAAACAGACCGAAAATCTCTGAACCCCGGGTCCGCGTCACCCGCATCCGTGCCACCGGGCCGTGCCCAAAGAGGCGGCCGCTCCAAACAGCAGCCGCACTGGAAAGAGACGGATTATCCCGTGATGGAGCATTTTTACACCATCCAGGGAGAAGGGGTGCATACCGGTCAGGCAGCCTACTTCATCCGGTTGGCGGGATGTGATGTGGGGTGCTGGTGGTGCGACGTGAAGGAGAGCTGGGACGAATCCATCCACCCGAGAATCGCCACGGAAGAGCTGGTGCGGGCGGCTGCGGATTCCGGTGCCGCGTTTGCGGTGATCACCGGTGGCGAGCCGCTTCTGCACGATTTGACCGCCCTTTGCGAGGGTCTGCATGAAGCAGGATTGTGCATCCACCTGGAAACAAGCGGTTCCTCGCCCATGAGTGGTGACATTGACTGGGTCACGCTGTCGCCGAAACGGTTCAAGGAGCCACTGGATCAGATTTTTCCGCTGGTGGATGAGCTCAAGGTAGTAGTCCTCACCCGCAAGGATCTGCAGTATGCCGAAAAGAACGCAGCGCGCTGTCCGGATGGCACCCGCAAAATGCTGCAGCCGGAGTGGGACACGCCCGAATCCATACCCCTGATCGTGGAGCATGTCAAGGCGCATCCCGTGTGGACGATCAGCCTGCAGACTCACAAGTACCTGAATGTGCCTTGAAGCACAGCTGCCTCGGTGGCTCGGGCTGACTAATTCCGTTTGACCGTGCCTTTCCTTAAGATACGCACGGAAGAGGAGCCATGAGGCGGTGTCGGGAGGGCTAGTGTCAGATATGGAATTGGTACGCTGCTATGAAGCCGGCACGTGCATCAGGATGCGGAGAGTTTTTTCAGAAGCGTTTCCAGCTCCTGATTGAAGCCCCCGGTTGACACGGGCTGGAACGGCTCGCCTGTCAGTTTTTCGTACAGCTCCCGGTACCGCTCGTAGATGGCGATGCGCACCTCATCCGGTAACACCGGCAATTTCTGATCCAGCGTGGCGTGATGGCCGCTTTCGATCAGCCACTCACGCAGGAACTCCTTTGAGAGTTGTTTCTGGGGTTCGCCGCGGGAGAGGCGCTCCCCGTATCCATCCGCATAGAAATAACGGGAAGAGTCGGCGGTGTGCACTTCATCGATGAGCACCAATTCGTCGCCGGAGAGTCCGAATTCGTATTTGGTGTCGACCAGTATCAGGCCTTTGCGCCGGGCAACTTCGTGTCCGCGCCGGTAGAGATTCATGGCCGTCTGGCGGATCTGGTTCCAAAGCGGTTCTGCAACAATGCCTTGTGATAGGATTTCCGCTTCCGGGATATCCTCGTCGTGGCCTTCTGTTGCCTTGGTTGTGGGTGTGAGCAGCGGCTGGGGAAAAGCCTCGTTCTGCCGAAGGCCGTCTGGCATGGCCGCTCCGCAGAGAACCCGGCCGCCTTCCTTATAGACACGCCAGGCGTGTCCCGCCAGGTACCCCCTTACAACCACCTCAACAGGAAGCGCCCGGCATCTGCGTGCAATGGTGATATTGGGGTGGGGGACATCAATAACGTGGTGGGTGCACAGGTCGTCCACGTTCCGGAACCCATACCAGGCAAGCTGGTTGAGAAGCTGTCCCTTGTAGGGTATGGGTTCGTTGAAGATATGGTCAAAGGCGGAGATGCGGTCGGTGGCCACGATGGCCATGCGGTCGTCGTCCAGGAAATAGATGTCCCGCACCTTGCCCCTGTAATCGGCGGGTCGTCCGGGCACGGATGTTTCGGTGATGCTATGTTCGAGCAGCTTCGAACGGTCGGCCTTGGATTTCACGGGCGCCTGGTGGTGTTACGGAATACAAGTTTGGGTTCTATCTCTTTCTGGATGATGGATGTGTCCTTCTCCTTGATCATGGTGGTAAGGCGGTCGATGGACATCATGCCCACATCGTACATTTTCTGATCGATGGTGGAAAGTCCCATGTAGTGGGCGAATTTGATGTTGTCGTATCCCATCAGGCCGATATCTTCCGGGATGCGCATTTTTTCCTCGCGGAGGGCGTGCATCACCCCAATGGCCTGGGCGTCATTCGTGCAGAAAATGGCCTCGGGGAGGTCCCCGCGTTCTTTCATGATCTGTATGGCTTCGTAGCCGGCTTCCTCGCTGTAACCCGAGTGCTTGCGAGTGATCCCCTTGACAAAAAACTTGTCCTCCATGGGAAGGTTGTAGGTTTCAAGGACATCCCGGAATCCTTTTTCCCGCTGATCGGCAACAAGTGATCTGCTGTGTGAACGGACCATGCCGATCTTCTTGTATCCCCGTTTGATCAGGTGTTCCCCGGCGAGGTATCCGCCCTTGTAGTTGTTCCAGAAAAAATAATTGAAGTCATCATGCTTGGCGCCGACAAGCACAACCGGTATGCCGGCACTTTTGAGTCGCTTGCTGATCTCATCGTCCAGGGCAATTGAGAGAATGAGCAGTGCGTCAGGTATGCCGCGATCCAGAAATGTTTTAAGAGTTTCTTCGGGATTGGCAGAACCGGTATTGTAAATGATGAAGTCGAGGTCAGTGTCCTTCAGCCGGTCCTTGATTCCCTTGAGGACTTCATTGAAAAAAGGCGTTGTGAAACTGGGCAGTGCCACGGCAATGATCTGTGCTTCACGGCGCGCCAGTTTCCTGGCGTTCACCTGCGGACGGAAATCCAGTTCATTTATGGCATTTTGAACCCTTTTTTTAGTCTCTTCGGATACGTAAGGAGAGCCGTTGAGAACTCGGGAAACGGTTGAAATAGCCACGTTTGCAACCCGGGCAACATCATAGATGGTGTGCTTTTTTGCCATGTGTAAGTTTTTGACTTGAGTGACTGATTGTAATAATAATCAGTAAATGTTAGGAACCGATATTTATTTATGGATCGCAGGTCGGTCGTGCATTTAGCAACAATATCGGGAGGTCACCGGTTCACCCATTCATTGTGCTGACCGTACAACACCCTCCCTTATTAAATATGCAACAAAATAAAGTTCAACTTAATTGTGAATAATAGTGATTTTTACTGAAAAATTATATGCAACTTGTTCATATATCCATGAAACGAACATTGCAGTCTCTGGCTGACAGACAGGGGCTGGATCAAATCCAGCCAGGTGAGTTCATTCTGCCAACAAGGTTTTTCTGTCAGCTGGCAGCTGTAAATAACAAATCCATTGCGGGGGAACGAAATCCGGCAAAATCATCTTTTGTTATTTTTGAAACCCAATCTGGAACAAAATGACAAAGGCCTTGGCATCCTGGTCCTTCAGATCCGTTTACGAGCGAACCTCTTTGCACAGGAGTGTCACAGAGGAGATTGCGGAGCCCGAACTGCGCAGCGCATATGTGCATTGCCGCAATATCACCCGCGAATATGCCAAGACGTTCTATCTGGCCACCCGGTTTTTGCCCCACGACAAACAGCGAAGCATTTTTGCGATCTATGGACTCTGCCGCTTCCTGGACAATGTCGTCGATGAGGCCGAAGAGCTGGTTGCCGGCAATCAGCTTCAGATGTCCGAGGTGGAGCAAACGCTCATGGACTGGAAGGAAAAACTCCAGAAAACCTATGCCGGCAATCCGAGTGACAACCCGATCCTCTATGCCTTCTCCGATGTGCTTCGGCGCCACCACATATCCATAACGTTGCCCTTCGAACTTATCGACGGGGTTGCCATGGACCTCACGAAAAACCGGTACGAGACTTTTGATGAGCTTTATGAATATTCGTACAAGGTGGCGTCAGTGGTTGGGCTCATGATCAGTGAGGTTTTTGGCTATGAGGATGAATCGGCACTGCAGCATGCCGTGGATTTGGGGATAGCAATGCAGTTGACGAATATTCTCAGGGATGTGGGGGAGGACCTTGGTCGCGACCGCATCTACCTTCCGGCCGAGGATCTCAGAACTTTTAACGTTACTGAGGAAGATCTTTTTGAGCACCGCCTCACGGATTCGTTCCGTGAACTGATGAAGTTTCAGATTGACCGCGCCCGCAGATATTACGACAGTGCTGACAAGGGCATTCCGATGCTTTCACCGGACAGCCAGGTACCGGTTCGCCTTGCCCGCCACAATTATGCCCGCATCCTGGACCAGATCGAATCCAACGGTTACCAGGTTTACACACGCCGCGCCTACCTCTCATTTACACAGAAAATGGCTATCCTGCCAAGGGTATGGTGGCACACCAGATGGTCCTGAAGCCTGTCAGGGCCACCCGAAAACTAGTGGGAAAAAGCTTTTAAAATATCCGGCTATCCTTTAGCTTTCCATAAGCGGTGTGAATAACTGAGCATCCGCTTTTTCGCGAACTCCGTTCTATCCCAAATCCCTCTGCGATGGAAAAAAAGAATCACAGCTGGCAAAGTCCCAGTTTAGGAAGAAAGACAACCATTACGGTATACGGTGCCGAGGGCACGCCAATCATCGCCTTCCCGGATAATGGCGGCACGCGCACCGAATGGGAGAAAAACGGGCTCATCGACTCGCTTGCATTTCAGCTGGAAAATGGTCACAACCGCGTTTACTGCATCGACTCGTATGACAGGGAAAGCTTGCTCAACAAGGATGTCGCACCCAGGGTGAGGATCAACCGCCACCGGCAGTTCGAACACTACATCATTGAAGAAGTGCTGCCTTTCATCGCAAAATCGTCTGACGAACTTTTTGTTATGACAGCAGGAGTGGGGTTGGGTGGATATCACGCCGTCAATCTCCTTCTCAAGCATCCCGGCAGGATTCAGAAAGCCATTTCCATTGGCGGATTATTCCAGATTCGTCCATTCATGGATGATTACTTTGATGACAATGTATACTACTGCAACCCGGTGGAGTACCTTCCCAATCTTGATGATGTGCGCCTGCTGGATGATATCAAGAGCACCGACATCCGCCTGGCAGTTACCCCCGATGATCCCAATCTGGAGCTGAATTACATGCTCAGTGACATTTTGCGATCCAAAGCAATTGAACACATATTCGATTACTGGATCGAAACAGGGGATAATCCCTGGAAGATCCGCGGAGATATCCTCCAGAGGCACGTGCCGTAACGCCTCTAACCCATCGCCGCCGCCTGCCGCAACCCTCTGGCGGCACGAACTCGCAACCCTCTGGTAACGCCCGCTGAAATGCTCAGGCACTACACCTGAAGCAGCCGTAACATTCCGGGGTGGGGAAAGCAAATGTTGCCGGATTTTTTAAAACGCCTTCATACAACTTGCGTATATTGAATACTTGGGACATAAATATTATCTGTTACTGAAAAATCACGAAAAAAGGAGTATTCATTTTGTCTGACAAGCAAGAACTCTACAACCAGCTCAAGAAGCTGGAGACCGAGCAGAGGAACCCCGACACCATGCACATCGACCTGGCGGATCCGCTTGAGATAGTGCGGCTGATGAACGAGCAGGATAAGCTGGTGGCCGAATATGTGAGCAGCAGGAAGGAGCAAATTGCCCAGGCTGTGGCCTACGCCCATGAAGCGCTGGCACAGGGTGGCAGGCTTATTTACACTGGCGCCGGTACCAGCGGCCGCCTCGGGGTGCTGGATGCCGCCGAGTGCCCGCCTACGTTCGGCACCCGCCCCGACCAGGTCATAGGTCTTATTGCCGGCGGGCGCGAGGCCATGTTCGTTGCCCAGGAGGGGTCGGAAGACCTGCCAGAAGACGGTGAAAAAGATATCGCCCATCTGAACGTTAGTGAAAAGGATGTCGTTTGCGGATTGGCAGCCAGCGGAAGAACACCGTACGTTCTTGGAACACTTGACGAAGCCAAGCGCCGCGGCGCTCGCACCATTATGGTCTGCTGCGTATCGGCCGAGCGCGTAAAACTTGAGCAGCAGCCCGACGTGATGATCGATGTCCCGGTGGGACCCGAAGTAATCATGGGCAGCACCCGGCTCAAAAGCGCCACGGCTCAGAAAATGGTCTGCAACATGATCTCCACCGGAGCCATGGTCCGCCTCGGCAAGGTGTACGAAAATGTGATGGTGGACCTGATGCTGACCAACAAGAAGCTGGTGGAACGCTCCCGGCGGATAATAAGCATGTTCACCGATGTCGACTATGACGAAGCATCAAAGCTCATGATGGAATCCGGCGGGAAAGTCAAAGTTGCGCTGCTGATGGGACTGGCAAATATCAGTCGTGAAGAAGCCGAAAAGCAACTGGAAGCACATAACGGTTTCATCCGCGCCGCGCTGCAATCCTACGAAAAGAAATAAACCCGTCGGGCGCTGATCGTGAATAGTTGGCCTCCGGCTCAAATCAGTTTTGGTGGATGTGAGGCAATTGCACGTAATTGACGGTAAGAACAGCGCCTATTTAAAAAGGATGCAGATCGCTGTCATCTGTAGTCTGCTGCTGTTCATTGCGCTGTTCCGGCTTTGGCCGGCTGGTACGGGTGTGGACCGGCCGCTTGATGGTCGATTCGATGAAGATCCGCTGTTCATGCCGGATTTTATCGAAACAAGACAGCAGGCAGCAGTCGAACGAGTGGCGCCCCTCGTTCCACGTCCCCAGCTTGTGATTCCTGATGAGGAAGTGGTGGATGTGGAATACGACCTTGAGATTGCAGGTATAGACGAGGATGCGGAGTTGGGCCCCATACCAATGCCGGAAGGTCCCGGCGAAATTGTGGAACAGCCGGACCGTCCACCCAACGTGCGGCGCATTGTGGAGCCGGTCACCCCGCAGCAGGCACGTCGGGACGGAGTACGTGTGGAAGTGGTGGTCCGTTATGTGGTTTCCGAGCGCGGTGAGGTCGAAGAAGCCGAAATTGACGAAATCCGGTTGTTCAACCAGCAAACCGGACAATTTGAAGTGGTCTCCGATGCCGGATACGGGTTCCGGGAGATCACTCTGGAAGCTGCGAGGCAGTGGCTTTTCCATCCCGCCGAGCATCAGGGACAGGCCGTGCGTTCCACGGCGCGTCACAGATTTACATTCGGAAGCTGATGGTCCTTTCCGGCAAAATTTGAAAAGAATGCCCATTGAATCTGGGTTAGCCCCGGACGCCCTGAAGCATATCGCCCGCAGCAAGCACCCCCGGACTTATTCGTGCCAGGACTCCAGGACCGTGCCCGGCATGAAAGGATCCGGAGTCCCATAACAGGGCCTCATAATTGCCTCGAACAGGTCGGATGGGATGCCATGTGGAGTGATGATGGCGGTAATATCCGCAATGGATGGCACCTGGAAAGGCTCCCACCGAAATACGTCTGCTTCGCTTCTTGCAAGAAGGTTTCCGGTTCGCGGATCCACCGCTTCCACGAACCATGCGTAGCTGCCCGCTTCAAAGGGTCGGGCTTCGACCGGATAGGGATAGGATGTTTGCAGCACCTGTGGATCTTCGAACCATGATATGTTGGTTTGAAGGCCCACTTCCGGCGGCTGTCCACGATGCAGCTTCACCACCCTGAGCCGATACCTGACGAGTCCGTCCCGTGGCATAGGCGCAAGGGGAGTCCAGGTAAACACCGGATAGGGCTGATGAATGACCATATCGCCGACAGGCGCCACAAGACTGGGTGGTGAGAAGGGCTGCACGGAGTGCATCAGGCAATCACGCCCCAATTCCCGCCCGTCGTTGACATCAAAAGCAGTGACGCAAAGCAAGTAATCTCCTGCGGGCACGTTTCCTGTGCGAAAAATCGCATCACGGTACCGATTATCGGCATAACTCACCCTCACCGGCTGCACTTCACTGCCGGTCAAACGATTCAGCCCCGTCATTATCTGAAAAGCGGCCGAACGCGCCTCAAGTATCAGCCCCGAGCCTTCGCGCTCCACAGTTCCAATCATGTAAATATTCAGGGGCTGACGTGATAGGTTGGTCAGCTCAATCCGCCAGAGATCCGCTACACTAAGCTGACTGTGGGGAGGCGGCGTTATCCGCACTACCACAACATCCTGCGATTTTACCATCGCGGCAGGTAGCAGCAGCATCACGGAGATAAGGCACAGAATCATCCATGGCTCCACATTCAATGGAAGCCCGGCTCTACTATGTGTATGGTACTTTTTCATTTTCCAGGAGTTGGTCACCATGACCGGGTTAGCGAGGCCGAGAATTGTGTCTGGTTGAAGGTGCCCTCAGTGAAAAAAGAGCCTGAGAACCAGCTTTGGTCAACCATGACTTCAAATACCCCCAGGTACCTGATTGGAACAGAACTCCGGTACCAAAGACCGGTTACACGCACCTGGTCTTGCCCGGATGAGTTCCGAAAGCCGGCTTCATGCATCCACATGCCCAGGATGCGCAGGGATCCCCCCAGGGTGAAGTCATTCCGAACCGAGGTCGATTGCATCCGGGTAAAGGACAACCGCTGGTATCCGCCGTGAACCGTGGCATTGCCAAACGCCACATGCTGGTTCAGGCCAATCAGCAAGGATGTGGCATCCGCATTCGTAAGGTCGGTGCTGACGAACTGTCCGGATACGTTGACCGTGGTAGTGCTCACCACTGTCCCGATCGGCACCGAGTACCCGCTTATGACATTCACGACCCTGGTATTGTAGGTGTATTCGCCGGGCGTTCCGGCAGGCAGATCCCGAGCCCTGTTTTTCTGGATGACGGGTATGTACTGAAACCTGACCCAGGGCAGTTCACGGAAATTCAAGGCCAGCTGCAGGTCGTACCGGGTGGATGTCCGAGTGAAATTTTTAAGATTGTCGATGTTGTTGCGTTCGGCCCTGTAGTTTGCGCTGATGGTTACCTGCCGGCGAACAAACGATTGCTCAATTCCACCCATATGCTCGATCAGGTCGTTGCGAAGGGCAGGGGATGCCAGGTTGATGTAGCCGGGACCCACGTACTGCATTCCGGCTCGCAGTCTTGTGCCCGGACCCGGCAGGCGCAGGGCCGCATCCACCATGCCGGAAACATCCGCCGAGCTGCTCAGGTTGGGATCGATCAGTGGTGAAATAACGGGAATGCTCGCAAGGTCGTCGTTGGCGATATCCGGCGCACCGGCATCCCTGGTCAGGAATGACGCCGCCAGTTCGCCCTGCAGGTCAAGCTGGTCGCGGATGGCACCCATCCGGAATTTCAGGCCGGTGATGAAATTTTTCATTTGTGGATGCGGCCCAGGCCCCTCCATATTGTCACGCAGCGGATCATCGGGGGACTCATCCACGTACACCCCCATGAGGTGCACATGCCTTCCAAAGGGACGTCCGTATCCAACCCGACCGGCATAGATCCTCCGGTCGTTTTCAAAGACGCCGAACCGGGAAAACCCCGGTGTTCCGGCGGGATTCCTCACATTGCCGATATTGGTCCCGAGGAACGCCCTTCCGGGCAGCACTTCAAGGTGAAACCCGCTCACCGTGATACCTTGCATCACAAACCGGGAGTAGTGGGGATAGGCCGCACCGATGCCCAGCATCGGGAAACGCATGGCCAATCTTTCGGTGGAACTGAGCAAACCAAGACTTTGCATCTGGTCCAGGCGCCGCGACGATACATCCAGGTTGTGCTGGAGGTCGGCCAGCTGGTCCACACGGTCGGTTATCTGTGAGCGATCTGCCTCCGTTGCCAATGACGGTTCCAGATCCATCAGTTCCCGTGTGGATTGGTGCATTTCGTTCTGCAGGCGGTCGCGGAGGGTTTGCTCAAGCTGGTCGCTGCTGAGGCTGAGCCCGAACTGGAACCGGCTGGCGTTCCCGCCCGGATTGTTGTCTTCGGTGGTGTAGAACAGGCTCATGGATAAGGGTATGCCGTAGGCGCTTACGGTTGGCTGGAGCTCCCAGCGAAACAGTGTGAGCGGGTGTTCGGAACCGAAATGCTGTCGGTTCGCCGTCTCGAAGTGCATCTTGTGGTAACCGCCATAGATCAGTTGCACGGGGCGGGTTGCGCGCTGGTCCGGCTGGGCATGGGCTGACCCGGCCAGGATCAGGAAACCGGCCATGAGTATGCAGCCTGCCATAGACGGGCTGCCGGCCGCAAGAAGAGCGGTTTGGATGTGTTGCCGATATGTGGACTTGCGAGCCATGTCAGGGCTGGTTGATCAGGTCTTTTGATCAGATCTATTCATCATCTTTGCAGGTCAGGCTTGTTAATCAGTTTTGGCGATCAGGGTTGCTGGGCCGGCGGAACTTCCAGGGCATCGGCATAGACGATCCGTTTGCCAATGTTGGCGCCGATGGTGGTTGCTGTCAGCGAGTGCTGCGGCTGATCCACCGGGAGCATTTCGTACTCTTTGACCACCACCCGGTACTCTTTTTCGGTAACCGGTGCCGCGATGATGGTGTCTTCCTTGTCAGGTTCGTCAAGCGTGAACGTGGTCATCCACAGCATCCTTCCACCATACTGCTGGACGGGCGGCAGTTCCACCTCCGTGAACTGATCGGCGGCCGGAAGCCAGGCATCCGAGGAGCCGAGGTTACGCTGTTCCAGGGTCGCCACCACCCGGTGGGTGAACCGGATCGGGTCCTGGCCCTGCTGTCCGATCGGGTTCTGGCCGATACTTGTGGATATGGTGTTCAGCCCGAATCCACCCGAGACCATGACGCGGATTTCGGACTTGGTCGGACGCATGACGGCAGCGGTGCGGTCGGGTGCGGGCTGGATGAAGTCCGCCAGGACGACCCGCGAGAGATGCGCGTTGGCGATGGACTCGGGCTGATAGCGGGCCAGTGCCAGCCGGATGAACGGGTAGTAGGTCTGGCCGAGGTCGACCACGATATCGCTGTACCAGAGTCCGCGCTCCGTGTCAAAATGGACCTCATGACCGGCCACCGAGGCGTACAGGCCGTCCACTTCCTCGAACGTCAGGCCGTTACGGGTCGCGGCCGCTTCCGGAAAATGGATCGGGGTCAGGTTGGCGGGTGTATCCTCGCTTTTCCAGATGGGATCAACGCCGCACTGGGTGGTGAGCAGCCGAAGCGGGTTGTCTGGGGTGAAGCCCGGAGCGGTAAACTGAAGCCTCGCGGGTTGGGGCACCGTTGGAATCGTTGGCGCTGCGAGACTCGGACCCGGCGATGGCGCCGAACCGGCCATGACCACGCCAAGTAGTTCGCCTTCTCCGGATGAGTACCAGGGCCGGTCCAGATACACGCGCAGTCCGCCGCCGCAGCGCCGGCTCACGTTTCCACCGGCCACATGCTCGCGTTCCCAGCCGAATGTCGGGATCACGTAGAGCACCCTGGGGGCGTCGGGACGGGCGGAGTTGGGCACGCTGATTTCTCTGTGGGGTCCTCTGCGGCTGATCAGCTCGGATTTTTCATAGATCTCCGGCGGGAAGTAATCCCGGAACCGGGTGGTTGCATTGAGCAGATAGCGTACACGTCGGTGTTTGGTGTCCCCGAAATCATGCTCGTAGAAAGCGGACTGAGCCTGCTTCGGGTAGGGGTAGTTTGGAACGGCGTTCAGGTTCACCGGGAAATTGATGGTGTCGAGATCCTCGTAAAACGGCTCAATGGGCATTTCAAGGACGCGGCCTTCCTTGTGGATGATCTCCCTGCCGTCGACGCCGTCTTGCGGCAGGGGTCGGGTCGGGTCGTCGAACGGCTCGTCCCACTCGGCCAGGAAGTCGACACGCCCGGTGCTTTTGCAATGGAAGTTGAAACTGCCGGAAAGCCGGGCAAGGGTGTCACCGATCTGCTGTTTCGATGCCGTGATCGAATTGTACCCGGCCGTTTCAAGCGGCTGCTGCACGGCATGGACCAGTACCAGCTCCCGTGAAGGGGTGAACATCCAGTGGCGGCCACGCAGGATCAGGCTCCGCAGTTGATTCAATGTATTGGCGGGCAGGCCTTTATCAATGAGCCAATGCCAGATCCCCAATTTTTCCAGATCCTCCTCCCTCAGCGATACGCTCAACCGCACCGTGACGATCTCGGCTTTTTTCAGGTAGACCCGGAGCACTCTGGGGCCGAAATCGGGGTCGCTGGCCTGGAATTGCGGCGGACCTTCACCTTCCATGACAACGACGCGGAACGGCTCAGCCTCCGGGAATTCCAGGTTGAAAGAGACAAAAAAGGAGTCGTCGCCGGCGCCCGGAAGGCCCCGGAAGGCCGCGGTGCCGGCCAGCGGATCGGGCAGGTAGGGCAGGCGCACCTGGTTGGTATTGTGGAGCACGTATTGCCCCGTGGCCAGCGAGTCACCCGGGTTCAGATCCTCCAGGCTCTGCACCGGTTCGATATCCGGCGGGAGGTTGTCCGGGGTGATCAGCTCCAGCCCCTCGGCCGGGATGGTGGCCTGCCCCGTGCTGGTATCCACGATCATGGTATCGTGGAAGGTGCCGCGCTCCTTGACGGCTATCCGGAACCATGCCTGGATGTTCTGGCCGCCGCCGATGGCCTCGTCAAACTCACCGTGCATCTCGGCGGTGATCTGGGCCGTTTTTGCCGGTGCGATGTGGCGCTGGTTGTCGGGCAGGTAGGCGTGTCCGTAAGCGGAAATGGCCTGCTGCACGTCCGGATCGCTGCCGTACTCCTGCGCGGTCATGTTGTAATTGCTGCGTATGACCATGCGCTCGACCGATTCGCCCTCCGTGACCCGGGTGCGCAACAGAATGGCAGGGGGCAGCACGGGCTCGAAGCGCCCGAACCGTACCAGATTGGATGCATGCGACATTTCGCCGGAATCCGGCCGGAGCGGGATGGCGTTTCCGGCAATATCCACCGCGCGCGCACGGATGCGGTAGCGCCGTCCATACCGCAGTTTGGGCAGCGACCCCCTTTGCGGGAGGAAATGCGCCTCCAGCGGAAAATCGTCCGGCGGCTTCTGCTGCACCCTTCCCGACCGCTCGTATCCGTGCGACAGCGATCCTGGCTCAGCGTCGCCGGCCACCTCCTCGGGGATGATGGTATTGCCCGGTTTTTCGGCTACCAGGCTCCATCCATCCCACTGAAAAACCGCATCATGCACATAGAGATCGTCTTCGAGTCCGTCGGCATTCTTGGCGATAACAGAATCGGCAACGAAACCCTCGTCCTCTTCCACAACGTCAACCGGCGGCGCCCCGAGCCGGTACCGGCCCTGTCGACGGCACAGCGAATACCAGGTCTGGCGATCTTCATCGAATACATCCACAATATACCCTTGCAGCACATCCTCGAAGCGCAGGTGCTGGAATGCCTCCGGAGGCTGGTTGGCCAGGTACATCGTGTTCATGTTGAAAGCCGTCAGGAATGACTGGTGGATCGCCATTACGTTCATGGGCTTGATCACGGCAAGTCCTGCGGTCCGGAGGGCAGGTAGGCTCTCGGACTGCGGGGAGGCGTAGTTTCTTCCCACGTGATGGCTGTTCCGCAGCCAGAGGTTGCCCAGAAGGTGCACGGTTTTAAGGGCCATGCTGTCGGCATCAACCTGGACCAGGCGGTAGCGCTCGGGGTTGTCCAGTCGAAGCCGTCCGGCGCGCACGTCCGCGACATTGCCGTCCTTGCCCCGGCTTATGAAAATGGATGCGGATGCGTCATATTCGTACCGTGTCTGCAGAGAGGTTACGGGTCCGCCCGGATCCCCGGCGACACTTACCGACACCGCGCCGTCAGAGGGTGGATGGGCGCCGGGGTCGATCCTCAAATCCACCACGATTCCTAGCCTGCGCATAAGCACCGGGTAGTCTTCGAGTATGCCCAGCATGGTGTGGAAATCGATTTCGGGCAGTTGCGGCGGCGGGGATATCTGCAGGTGCGGACGCTTGTAGAACCGCTGGAGCATGTGGAACTGGACGGCGATCGGGCTAACGGCTGCCGCCTGGGCGATCTGGTTTATTTTTTGCGGTGTGATGTATGGTTCTGTGCCGGACATCAGCTCGGTTACAATTCCATCCAGCCGACGGTAGGTGGTGTCATCGGCCAGGACGCCGGCACTGTTTACCAGGTTGTCGAGCAGGGTGGATGAGCGCGTGTCGAATTCTTTTCGGGGGAAGTGGTGGTGGCGGACCGGGATGAAGGACTCGGGCGATTCCTCCGCCGCAAATTCGTAGAGTTCCTTGAGCTGGTCGTACAGTTGGATAATGGGGAAAGAGCGTATGCGCAGTTCCTTTCTGTCGGGGAAGTCATGGGAGTGCACCGGGGTGGTGTCGCGGAAAAGATGGTTCCACAAGGACGGATCGGGGTCGGAGACCACTTCGGCGGGATAGGCGGTTCCGTTGAGGTCCACCGTGAATGACAGGCCGGAAACCGTTTCGGGCCAGGATATTCCTCCGGCGGTGAATCCGGCAAACTGCCCCAGTTGCGTTCCATTGCTTAGCCGGGGGGCGAAATGGGCGGACACATGGAGGCCGTCACCGGCGATCCAGTTTTCCGGTGTCTTCGGCAGTGCAGTCAGTAAGAATCGTTGCGATGGCAAGAGGCACTCCGGGCTGGTTTATTCCGAGTAGGCGATGCAGTATTGTTCCCAGGGATCCACTTCCTCAAGCAGGAAGGGGTCGACGTACGGATGACCCATGGCGTCAAGGAAGGTCGGATCGTTGTTGGTTGCGGCAAACTGCCTTTCAACAGTGATGGTCACACCAATGGAGAAAAAGACGACTTTCACTTTGACTTCGAGCGACGCCTTGCCCCGCACTTTGCCAAAGTCACCAGTAGTGATATAGGAGAGCTCCATTCTCAGCTCTATGGAGATTCCAATGAGGGCGATCACCGTGACCTTGCCGCCAATGCGCAGATAGCCGGTGAGCGTGACCTCGGTGACCCCGCCGGTCAGCTCCATCTTGAAATAGATGCCGGCCATGATGTGCACACTGCCGCTGGCTACCGCCACGTTGAAGGCCACCGATCCGCCGAATTCGAGGGCCGCCTCCACAATCTGAAGGCCGTTCATGTTCACAGCCACGCCTACGAATGCACCACCGCCGATGCCATAGACCGTGATGGTGCACGGCGTCTCGCGCGTGTTGAAGTGGAACCCGATACTCAGCGGTTCCCCTATGAACGGGATGTTGGTTTTTGCCCCGAGGACTACGTTCTGCAAGGTGATGATACCAAGGCCCACGGTGGGAATCTCAAAAGTAAAGCCGGCTTCAATACCTCCGGCATCCACGTTCACATAAGGTGGATCACTGAAGCCATCCAGGGGGATCAAGGCCCTGAGCCGCTCCACGAAGGCCAGAGGTCCGCCGAATTCGAGTCCGCGGAAATCGATATCGATGGCGGGTTTCTTGCCCGTGCGGACCGAGAAGGCCATTTTGTTGAAGTAGACCTTGACAAATGTCTTGCTGCCGATCAGGTTGATGGTGAAATTGTCAAGACAGCACAGCACTTCGAAGGATTGTCCCCCGGAGCCATTGCTGCTGCCCTGGTTGGCATTCAGTTCCACGGCCAGCACGAAAGAGCCGTCTCCGACATCCTGAATGGACGGGATGAAGACCGGGTTGGTCTGGGGCCAATGTGTGATGTCTGGTTTCCATTCCAGCCGGACCCGCATCTCCCTGGCCATTTCAATGGCCTGGATGAAGTTCTGAAACTCTTCAAGGATGGTGGATATCTTGGCCGGGACGTCGAGCAGCTGTTTAACGGCGGAAACGGCGAAGCCTGCTTCGCGACGGAGACTTTCGTTCAGGGCAGTGGCGGTGGCAAGCTGTGATTCAACGCTGTCCAGAATCGACGCGGCCGACTGAAGCTGGTTTTGCAGAGTTGCCGCCGAAAAAGTTGCCGGGTTGTTGATGGCGGACTGAAACGTGGCGAGAAGCTGATCGGTTGTGTTTTGCAGGTCGTTCAGGGCGGCAATGGAACCGGCCGGTATGGTTTGTGCGAGCTGGTTGAGTCTGCCGGTTTCATTGATCAGCTTTTCAATGACATTCAGGGCTTCCGTGACAAAGCGGGGCGATTTGCCGGGCAAGTCCACCCCGGCCGCAACAATGATGTTCCAGAGATCGATCACTCCGAAGAGTTTCGGGGAGAACGCGCTTTTGAGGTCTATCGGTGTGTCATCGTCGCCGCCGAAATATTTCACAGGGTCGAAATTTCCACCTGCGAAGGTGTCCGGATCGCCGCCCACGGTTCCCGACTTGCGTGAAAAGGCGGTGATGCTCATGTTCGGCTGCACCAGAGCCCCGGATTTGTCGCCTTCGCCCTCCACGTTGAAATCCCGGGCCGAAACCAGGTCCAGAAATATCTCGCCGGCATTGGCGCCACCGGAAGTGAATCCGTTCGACAGGTAGTAGTCACTGATCTTCACATTTGTGAGCTCGCTTCCCGTGAGCTGTGAAACGGCCGGGGCGTCGATGCTGGCCGAATTCAGAACAGGCACAAAGTAGGGGTGTGCGGTCTTTTTAACGGCATGGAATTCCACCATCGCCGTTTCAAAGGCGGTGTCGCCGGGGGTCGTTGCCGGGGCAAACGCCACCATTTGTCCGCCGAACGGACGTTCACGGCGGGATTTGTTATCACCTTGATTGAAGTCGGCGATTAGTTCGGGCAACGGCGACTGGGCCTGGTTTTCTTCGGCATCGAGGATCTCCTTTCCGACAAACGCCAGGGGCATGCTCACTTCATGAAGGCCGCCTTCCACATCCTCCATGACCAGATTGAAATGGAAATCTTTGGTGCTCACCATTGGCCAGAACAGGGACTGCTTTTTGCCGTCGTAGTCGCTGCCGCCGGGATCGTCGAGGATGGGTGTGGCCCGGGTGGTGATCCGGATGCTCTTGAAGGGCATTTTCCGGTCATCGGGGGAGTTGCCCAGTGCCTGTACAATTACGGGTTCGCGGACGATTATGAACATGCGCTGCCGCAGATAGGCCACCTTTACAGAGGGCCGTCCCGGCATGGGTTCAAACTTGCGCTCTGTTACTTTGATCAGTGAGGCCCGGTGTCCGAAGGGGAAAAGGTGACCGGCGTATACCACCTTGACGTAGTGGTCGCGCCCCAGCGTGCCCCGGTGCAGCCACTCCTCGACCGTGAGGTTTGACGGCAGCACATCCCATGCACCGCGCACGTTCATCCATGCGCCGAGGGAGCTTAGCATGAACTGGTTTACATCCACCGGACGCGGTACGTAATTGCCACCGTTCGGGTTGCTGAGCTGGAAGTTGGAGGTCAGGTGCACCAGGTTATGGCGGTCGAACCAGTCAAGTGACATCCGGAACGGGTCGTGCTCGTGGGCCAGCTGGCTCTGGGAGTTGCTTTTGAAATCGTCCGTCTTCGGATCGGTGTACCAGATGGCGCGGATGGTCCTTCCCCAACGCTGATTTTCATCGACGGTGCCGTCCTGCCTCCGCATCCCCAGCCGGGAGTGCCAGAGCTCGATGCGTCCGGTCTTGTCCGATTGCCCGGGATCCATGCGATGCGCCCATCCATTCAGGCGGTTGGGGGAAACGATCAGACGGTAGGGTGCTTCGATGGCCGTATCGTGCGGCCCGGGCGGGGCGGGTTTAGGGGCCAGTAGGGTTGTGATCTGGCCGATCTCGGATAACGGCTGCACCGCTGCGGACGTGATCATGGAGTTTCGGGACACGGTTATATCCCGCTGCGCCCGGATAAGCTGCGCCGCCTCCATACGCCGCTCACCCGGTGGCGGTACGGTTTTGATGCCTTCCGTGGCGCTGACGGCACCCCTGAGCGCCGGACTCTCCATTAGTCGTGACACAAAATCAAAGTTGGACTCTCTCGGCTGTCGTGGAGCACGGCGGGCATCCCGCATCTGATCGATCACCGGAACCGCCACGGAAGGTGCGATCTCACCGATGAAATGAAATCCGGCCGCCTGGACGGGAGGCGGCAGCGCCGTGGGCGCCACGTTCATCTCAAATGTGCGGCAGGCTTCCAGCAGATCCTCAAGCCGGTAGGGGATGGTGGTGCCAGGCGGTACCTTGTATACCACGCGGCTGGGGCCGGAATAACGCGCCTTGACGGGGGGCGGATAGGGCAGGGTTTTGTCGACATTGTTGGAAAGGTCCGGATCTTCGGGGTTGGCATCGCTCAAATCCAGGTTGGGGGCATGCTCGTAAAAGGCCTCTTCGCCGATGTTCTGCGGCTGATGCCAGACGATCATGTAGGGCGTGCCGGTAGTGGTTGTCATGACGCGGTCCGGCCCCTCCCCGCGGAACGCCATGTTCACAAATTCAAATCTCTGGACAACAAGGTCGTCGGGACGGATCAGTTCAACGGAGGGATTGTCCAGCCGCAGCACGGGCGGATTCTCGCCTCGGGCCGCCATTCGGATCTCATTTCCACGTGTTGCACCACGTCTTGGTTTTTCTGTGTGCTCAAGGGAAACGGTGATCGGAACGGGTTCAGGGAGCAGCACCGGCTGGGTGATGACCCGGGTTCCGGCCGGAGGCAGCATGGTTCCCAGCAGCATGGCCTTGCAACTTGTGCGCACCAGCTGTCTGTCCCGGATCTCAAATTCCATGTCATCGCCGTATCCGCTGCAACCCAGCATCATTCCCTCTTCTCCGCAGTAGGTCCAGTGAATCTGCTCGGATGCTGTCGCCAACACCACTTCGTGACTTCCCGCACCATTGAATTCGGCGGCATAAGAGAGTTTGCTGGCCGAAAATTTCAGCGTGTCGCCGGAGGCGTCCCTTAGGTCGGGGGACGGGCGGACAGGCACCGGGTTGTCACTGAGGTCCGCTTTGGCCAGAAATGCCGTTCTTTGGGTTTTGCGCGTGCTTTCTCCCAGTTCAACGGTTATTTGGCGGAATCCGGTTTCAGGAATGGAGAATCCCTGACGTTCTCTTGACGGATTGGTGGCGATGCGAAGGAGCGCTTCGGCGTTGTTGAAAGTTATGACGGAGCGGCGGGTGGGCGGATGGAGGAAAAAAGAGAGTGCTCCGTCCGGCGGCGGCCTGATGGTTATGCCGTTGGAGACGAGGCCGAATCCAGCCAGGACAATGGAGAGTTTGATGCCATTTCCGAATGTGTGCAGCCATCCGGCAGAAAGTGAGTGGACAGACCCGGCCGGGATGCTGGCCTGGAAGGAGTTTGCCGGATGGGTAACATCAATATTTTTGGGAAGTGTTCCTGACAACCGGCTCAAACCCAGCAGCCACTGTTCAAAAGAAACGGTGGTATTGATCCCCGTTTCGGTGGTCATACTCATCCGCCAGCCGCTTAAAGTAGGTCTGAGCAGGCATGTAAAACCGGCTGGAACGAGCGTGCCGGGGTATAGTGCGTCGCGCAAACGAATCTCGATTTCCTTTTTATTGTGCACGATATCAAGCTTTGGCCTTCCGGCAAACCTCTTCTCGTCTATCACCCATCTTTCCTTTCCCCTGAAATGGAAAATGGCACAACCTTTGGATCTTTCAAGACGGATGCTGCCGAGCCAGGTTGTCCCGAAGGACCGTAGCAGGGGAATGGAGCCGATCAAAGTCATCGCCGTAATCATGTCGCGACGTGTCAGGCGGAAGCTCCCTTCGGTGCTGAGAATTTCAGCGGGGATGTTATTCCCTGACGCCTGGCCTCTTGACCGGCTACGAATACTTACCAAATTGAGCAGTGAACGTTTCAAATCACTCCATAATTTACACGCAACAGCCATCACTAATTTGGATACTCACGAATCAATCTAAATCATGAGATAGTTTAAAGCAAAAAATATTTCTATAAATAGCTAAAAAACAATAATAAGGAGTTTGTCATATTATGCTTTGCGCTGGAGATGCCCAAATAATAAAACATAAACTTGCAAGGCTTTTTCCATCCATTGCATTTATGGGTTCCCCCTGTAATCAGACCAAGAATGACCGCCGATTCATGTTGCTACGGCCTGTGATTTGTCATATATTAGCTACCCTGTTTTGCCAGGGCTGACACGTAACGGAGAGATGCCGGAGTGGTCGAACGGGCTCGCCTGGAAAGCGAGTGTGCCCTAACCGGGTACCGAGGGTTCGAATCCCTCTCTCTCCGCTCCATACACGTGCTGTCTCAACATATTATAATTACGGGCCCCCGTTTGATTTTAGATTATATATTTAAAATCTCTAATGTTTTTACTTAAAGAAAAACATTACATTCCCATAGATTCTATCTACAGAATGTAAATTCCCGGGTGAGAATTGACCGGCTCCCCGTTAAGTCTTTGGCAGTTTTTATTCGAAATCAGGTTTCTGACATCATCTGTTTAGAAGATGATGACACATTGCCAGCCTGCCCTGCTGATATTTTTTACAGTTTTTCATCTACACCCCCATGGTATGAAGAATTATTGGATGGCAGCAACAGTTGCGCTCCTGCTGGCTGTTCTATCGTGCGAACGCCCGTCCAGCCCGGATTTCAACCTTCGGCAGTCTTTTGATATTCCGATCATAAAAGACTCCAACTATCGGTTCATTGGTGAGGGCAGGGGGTCCATAATTGATACAACGAACGAAAATTTCAAAGATCTTTTGCAAGTGGCGCCTGATGGTATGGTGTTTCTGTCAACAGCAGTGGATTTTGAAATCGGTTCTTTAGATGACATAATTCCTGAAATACAGACTTCCCGGACCGTTGTGGAAGGTAAACTCGGGCAGCTCGAAATTGGCGACTTCAATTCCATTATTGAACCGGAAGACGGTGAAATCAGTACTGTGACACATATCATGAATGCACAGGGTGTGGAAGTTGCTGATGTCACCAGCCAGATTTCCAACTCTGGTTCGGCTTCCTCTCCAAATAGCTCGCAGACGCCCGCCACACACTCAGCGGATTTCCGGCTGACCACTGTGTACGGGTCGTCTATGATGAGCCAGGTAACATCGGTGCTTGGCCCACAGCGTTTCACCGTAACAGGAGATATTGAAGTGGATGGCACCGACTTTCAAATGACCCGCGAAGAACACTATGTAGAAATAGAAAGTGGTCTGCTCCGGTTCCATGATGTCATAAATGAAATCGACCTGGACATCGATACGCTGATCGTCTCCTTTCCCGGTATTTTGATGGATCAGGACGGAAGCGGCCAATATCTGCCACAAGATTCATTATGGGCCATATTCACAGGCACTAATCGCATCCGCAGAAGCTCGGACCCGGCACCGCAGCCGCAATTCAGCACATCCCTGCAAAATGCCCGGATATACGCGCTGGATAACCGGCTGATATACCATGTTTGGGCAGTCACAGAAGATACCAGAAGCGCCATTGGAGCAGATACAGTGCGGACAATCAGCGCCGATGATAGCTTTCTTGCATCGCTGGAGATTGAGATTCAAACTGTTCGGTCGGCTTTCGGGGAAGCCCGAGAGCGTGTAGAACTCCTGACAGAGGATGAAGCTGGCAACGAGATTGTCGATATCTTCAATAACAATGAAGCGGAAGTAACAAAAATTGAAGATCTGGAAGAACTATCCACAAGACTTTCCGGATTGCGGCTGATCAACCCAACGTTTGATCTGATATACGATACTAATCTCGGGGTGAGAAGCACTATCATCGGAGCCATCCTGGGAATAAACGATAAGGGTGAGGAAGTGTTTCTTTCCGGGAAACCCGGAACCGGTCGGGAAGTGGATCCGGACAATGACTTCGGCAACCTTTACATGCGCGGAACACCGATTCCACGCACGGACCTGATAAGTTTCAAGGTGGAACCTGCACAGGATATCGGGGAGGCCATTCGCAATCAGGTGGTGCGTTTCGACTCGAAAACCTCAAATGTCGAAGATTTTTTAAGCAACCTGCCTGTCGAAGTCCGTTTTATCGGCAATGTTATTGCCAACCCGGGAGGAGAGGAAGGATTTATCGTCAATCCGGTCCTATTTGATGCCGGCATGGGAATAGATATCCCCATTAATCTCTCGACGGCAGAGGGGCAGCCGGCGTCCTTCGAAGAGACTTTCTCAGCCGACCTTTCCGCCCTGCCTGAACCGGAAGATGATCTGAGGATCAGCGAAGCTATGCTGTTCATTTCCTACGAAAACGGCCTGCCATTTTCTTCTGCGACAACACTCACATTTCTGGACGCCAACGACCAGGTGATAACATCGGCACGGGGAGAAAAGGTTGAACCGGTAGCGTTTCAGATCAAAGCGGCTGCCGTTGAGCCCGAAACCCGATTCGTCGACAGGCCTATCAGTGATGTCCTGGAAATCAGGTTGACCTCCAAACAACTGGACAACATCCATAAAACGCGCAGCATCCGGCTGCTCGGCGAACTGGAAACAAGCCGCGACCAGATGTCCGGGGAAGTGAAAGTCAGGGTCGATGATCATATCGGCCTGAGGGTGAATGCGAGTTTCAAAACCGATCTCAAAGTGAATTAAGTTGCAAATGATGAATTCATGAGTTATTCGAAAACTATTAACCTTTCCCCTGTTTTCATATCACTTTTGATGGTGTTTGC
The DNA here is from genome assembly GCA_007132975.1 of Balneolales bacterium. Lineage (GTDB taxonomy): Bacteria > Bacteroidota > Rhodothermia > Balneolales > Natronogracilivirgulaceae > SKNL01. The sequence goes on along the minus strand of SLNO01000050.1, from coordinate 38,384 downwards.
AGCGGCTGGCAACCTGATGGCCCAGGCTCATCACAATACGTCTGTATCCACTGCGCTTGGCGGTGGCGGCAGCGCTTATGTAACCGGCTATCACGCAAATTTTGTGAATCCGGCAAACCTGATGATATCCGACAGAAACACCAGGATCAATGTCGGCGTTATCGGTGGTGTCCACTCCTCAGCTGGTGGCAGACTGGTCAACATTGGTCTGTACAACAAACATTTCACCCAAGGCCATACCATCGACACCCAAAGGGCACTTCAGATATCAGACGATTGGTTCGGCACAAACCCCCGGTCAGGCTCACGCGCGGGTTTCGGGGTGGATGTGATCCCGCTTGGAGCAAGCTATCGCCGTGATGACATGGCGTTCAGTGTCGCGGCAAGGGTACGTACCCTGGGCCATGTCGGTATGAGCAAAGGAATGTTTGAACTGGCTCTGACCGGTCTCAACACCGAAGTTTTTCAGGATCCCAAAAAGGTGAACTTCTCCACTGAGATGCTGGGGTTATGGGAATTGTCTTTTGGGTTTGCCATGGAAGTGTGGCGAAACAACACATCCGATGCCCCCGGCTCGATGCGCGTCTTTGCCGGAGCCGCGCCAAAGATCCTCTTTGGCTATGACTACGCAAAAATGGGTCTGGAATCACAGCTTCAGGTCACCGGCAGGGGTGTAGAATCCACTGTGGTCCATGATTTTGAGTACTATATCATTACGACCGGAAACTTCACCGATAACCTGACGGCCTTCTACCAGGAGCGACGGGTCAGTGGAAACAAAGACGCGGTCCTGGACGACTTTCTGGACGATGACACTTTTTCCGATCTCGCTAGCAGGAAGGGCGCCGGGTTTGGACTGGACCTTGGCGCAACATTCGAATGGTATATGCAGGATGTATCCATTCCAGTCATCGGTACTGGTCCGCAGATACTGCGCGCTTCGCTTGCCATTACGGATATTGGCGGCATCAACTTCCGCAAAAACCCGGGCGAATTCCGCGCGCATGACACTTTTTTCTGGGAAGGCCTTACCGTTGATTTCGAGTACATAGACGAGGAATTTGACGGTGACGTTTCCAGTTACCTGGACTATGTGCTCGAAGACAGTATAGGCAGTGATATATATGGTAATTTTTCTCCCCGGGATGTGCGCAATCACCGGGTTGGACTCACTCCCATGTTCCATTTCGGCGGGTCGCTCACCATGGGCCGGCTCGGGGTAATGTTGGATGTGGGCAAAGGCATCAATAACCGGGGTGTCAGCAGCCGCCGGTTTTACACCGCATTGGGAACTGAATATCGTGTCCTTCGCGCATGGCCCTTGCGATTTGGAATCAGGGCTGGTGGTCATTCCGGGGTCAACCTTGCCACCGGGACCGGGCTTGATTTCAAGAACTTTGAGTTCTCATTGGGGGTCATGACCACGCCCTCTTCATCCCGAGGTGGCATGAACCTGTCTGCGGCGTGGAGCGGCCTGGTCTTTCGCTTTTGACAGAGCTGGCCTTTTCAGCTTTAATCCTGGTCAGACGTATCACCATCTTCCCGGGCTTTGTCACGAAGTTCTTCCATGCGGGAAAAGCGGTACAGGGATATTTCGTATGGAAGGTCTTTCTTTTCCGTGATATGCGTTGCCAGCAAAGAAGCGATGAACTCCGAATAGAGAAGTCCTTTGGACCCGAGGCCCGCATAGATGTAAAGGCCTTTCTTCTCATAATGCTCTCCGGCAACGGGAAGCCGGTCCGGTGTGGTAGCGCGAATACCCGACCACTGTCCGATTCGCTGGCATTTTGGATACAGGTCAGGTATCATTTCCCGCAGTTTCTGGTCCAGCTGGCCGGCGCCTTGCACATCCGGATTTTCGTCATGGAAATGGTGTTCATATGTGCTGCCAACAGCAAGCTGGTGGTCGTCTACAGGGGCAATATAACCGTAGGCTGAGACCGCAGGAAGTTGCCTGATTTTTTCATCGCAATGATAAATGGCGAGCTGGCCCTTTACGGAATTCAGTGGCAAATCAGACCAGTACTTACTTTCCTTGGTTTTGTAACCTGCTGTAAGGACCAGCTTGGGGGCAATGAACGCATCCTTGCGATTTTTAAGGGTCCATCCACCATTGTTTTCCAGGGAATAGGGCCCGCCAAAAAGGAATGTGACACCGGCATCCTTAAGATAGCGGGTGTATGCTTCAAGATAGTCCGGCGTCCGAACTACCTTCCCCTTGCTGATGAATATGCCACCGGAACTTTCTTTCAGGTGAGGCATCAGTTTCCGGACCTGGTCAGAATCAAGCCACTCAATCCATCCCTTGGGCCAGCGGGTATTTTTAAGTGACTGTTTGAAGTTTTTTGCGAGGTTTTCATCCACTGCCGGACGGAGTACACCGTTTTGGAGCCTGAGTATGGTGTTGGATATGCCAGACAGCTGTTCCAGGCGTTTTTCCAGCATTCTGAAACAGGCTTCGGCATTCCAGACCATGCGAGCGCGCTGGCCGGTTGCAGGATTGACCATGCCCGCTGGAACTCCGGAAGCACCTCCGCCTATCTGGTTAGCCTCGTACACCAGAACCTTAAGGTTTTTATTCTTCTCAACAAGTTGTGCTGCTGTTGCCAGTCCGGCCAGTCCACCGCCTGCAATGATGACATCAAATATTTTCATGCTTTTTTTTTACAGATCCTGAAATCTCATCTACAAATCCGGGTGATCCATCGGGAGCGCGCCGTATGCTCCCGATTGGTATTACAATTGATGCAGCAGGGTATCGGAGGAGATCTTCCGGGCACCTGCTCCGACCATTTCCTGCCAAGCTTGCTCCAGGGAGCCGTCCAAATCGATGCCACGGACGGCATCTTCAACCACATTGACCTGAAAGCCTTCCTTCATGGCATCCAAAACAGTCCATTTTACACAAAAATCTGCTGCCAATCCAGTCACATAAAGCGTACTGATACCCCGGTTTTCAAGATAGCCTCTCAGTCCGGTCACGGTCTTCTGGTCGTTTTCGTAAAATGCGGAGTAGGAGTCGATTTTTCGCCTGAATCCTTTGCGTAGCACCAATTGGCTCCTTTTCAGATCAAGGTCAGGGTGAAAAGCCGCGCCATCAGTTCCCTGTACGCAATGATCCGGCCAGAGCACCTGCTTGCCGTAATCCAGCGCTACCACATCGTAGGCATTCTTGCCCTTGTGAGAGCTGGCGAAGGATAAATGTCCCGCCGGATGCCAGTCCTGGGTGTGCAACACCACTTCAAACAGGCTGGAAAGCCGGTTGATCACGGGTACAACGTGATCGCCGTCAGGAACGGCAAGCGAGCCTCCCGGACAAAAATCATTTTGAACGTCTACCACCAGTAATGCATCCATGACTTTTTCGATTAGTTCCGTAATTCAGATCCTGTTATCCAGGCTCATCAGTGCTTTATTCGCTTTGGCAAGGATACATAGTAAAGATGAATTCTTATTGAATCAAGGTTTTAGCTGCTCCATAAGTGATATCAAGGGCTTGTCAAGCAAGACCTCGTAGGCATCCGGCTGCGCAAGACGCCGGACGGAACCTGGGAGGCTGGCGACCCTGGAAGCGCTGAACCGGGCTATCCCGGCTACATCGGCAATCCGTTTTCCTGCTTTCCCGTTTTCCATCACAACCTCACGGATGCATGTATATGAAGTCCCTTTGCCGGTTTTGGCTCCTTCAGCAGCTGCATCTCCGAAGCCAGTGGTGGCAGCATCAAGCCAGCTGGAAACGCCCGCATCGCTGTTAAGCCGGATCACGTCCCTTACAAAAAGGCCGTTTTCCCCTGACTCTCTGTAGATCTCTTTCAATCCCGGAAGGCTTCGCTTGGACTCTTCATCCGTTTGTTTCATGGACGGCTGCCCGTCCAGGTCGCACATTTTGTAGACGCCGCCCAACGCCGCGTCAGGGTAGCCGGTCACAAGCCGTGTCCCGACGCCAAAAACATCAATGGGCGCGTTTTTTTCGAGAAGCCCGGCTATTCGCTCTTCGTCGAGCTGGTCCGATACGGCGATGGCAACATAATCCAGGTCGGCGTCGTCTAGCATGGCGCGCGCCTTTCTCGACAGGGTAAGCGGATTGCCGCTGTCCAGGCGGATGCCCACCAGGCGGTGTCCCTGCTGCTCAAGCTCTCTGGCAACGGTAATGGCATTCGGCAGTCCGGAGCCGATCGTGTCGTAGGTGTCCACCAGCAGAATGGAGGAATCAGGGTAGAGCCTCGCATAGGTACGGAACGCCTCCAGCTCGTCGCCGAAACACTGGATCCACGAGTGGGCCATGGTGCCGGACACGGGAATGCCGTACCGTTTACCGGCCAATACGTTCGATGTGGCGTCAAAACCCCCGATGGCGGCGGCTCGGCTGGCGGCCACGGATCCGGCCCCCTGCGCCCGGCGCAGCCCGAAATCCACCAGTTTGCGTTCCCCGGCAACAAGACGGAGCCGGCGTGCCTTGGTGGCGATGAGCGACTGGAAGTTGAGGATGTTCAGCAGAAGGGTTTCCACCAGCTGGCAGGAGATCAATGACCCCGTTACCGTGAGTACCGGCTCGCCCGGGAAGACCACCTCGCCCTCGCGAACCGACCGGATGCTGCCATCAAAGCGAAAACCGGCGAGCTTATCGCAAAACGCATCCTCAAATCCCTTTTCCCGCAGCCAGGCAATCTCATCATCGTTGAAGCGGTAATGTTCCAGCACGGAAAGGAGATCGTCCAGACCTGCAAAAATCACGAATTGGCCGGAAAATGGTGCTTTCCGGAAGAAAAAATCAAAACTGGCGCGCTTCCCGTACATCCCGGTCCGGAAATACCCCTGGCTCATGGTGAGCTGGTACAGGTCGGTGTAGGTCGCCGGGGTCGGAATTTCATGCAAACTCATGGGAGCCGGTCACAGATGATTCATATGCCGCCAGGGCCATATGAAAGCTTTTTTGCAGTTTCGGTTCATCCCCTGTAACATATGCCGGGACGTTCGTAATTCAAAACATCTTGGCCTATATTGTAAAAGTTTTCGAAAAGATTCCGAAGAAATCGTGACATGATATGTAAATCATTGATATTGAAAGTATATGTACTGGTTTTAGCACTGGCAGTGCAGACGGCGGGCAAGGGCGTGACGGCAACCGCATCCGTAATGGAAGCCGCATCGGCAGGAGCGCAGGAGGTTGTCCCCAACGAGGCGATCGCCGCTGACGAGACGGTGCGGATTATCCTGGAATGGGTGGATGCGGACGGTGCCGTGCGTCCGGCCGGACCCGGTACGGAGGCGATCCCCCAACCGCTGCATCTTGACATGGCCGTGCCGCCGGGTGTCCGGGCGCGCATCCACCAGGGTCTTATCTCTGGCGGGATCAGGGTGGCGGCGGATCCTGAGGGCAGCCATGCGATACGAATTCAATGGGAACCCGAAAATGTGCTCGAAGAGCTGCGCGGTGGTGTGAGCCGGCGGACCCTGACCTCCAAACTCTACTTTTCATGGCTGGATGAGGGCAGGGAGATACAAAAGACGTGGGATTCTTCGTTTTCCCGTGAAGACGAGATCCCCTCGGACCTGGTCACGCAGGCAAGTGGCACCTGGCCGCCGGCCGCGTTTCAGCAAACCAGGGAGAGAGGCCGGCGCTCTTTCATCCGGCGAGTTGCCGAGCCGGCCGTGATCACAGGGGCCATTGCCGTTACCATTTATCTGCTATACAACGTCCGCAGCTGATGCATTCGAATATTTCCCGCTGGGCACCATTTGCCGCCGTGCTGATCCTGATGATCCTGGTGTACCAGTGCGCTACGCCCACGCAGCCGACCGGCGGACCGGCCGACCGCACCCCCCCGGAGATTGAGCTGACCGAACCCGCCACGGGCACCACCATGTTCGACGGGGACCGAATCCGGTTCCACTTCTCCAAATACATAAACCGCAACAGCTTTCAGACTGCGTTCCAGATGGAGCCCGACCTGAACATACGCTACGACATCAGCTGGCGCCGGCGCACGGCCACCGTCCGTTTCGAGGATCCGCTGCCCGATACCACCACCATCATCTTCACTCTCGGGACCGATCTGGCCGATACGCGTAACAACCGCATCCCCTCGCCATTCCAGCTGGCCGTATCCACAGGTCCTGATATCGACGAAGGGCGCATAAGCGCGCGCGTGCGTGATGCCAAAACCGGCAGGGGCCGCGAAGGGGAGCGCATTGTGCTGTATCGCTATCCGGTGGATCTGTCCGTCGGTGCCAATTACGTGGGCGAGTCGGACACCGCCGGTGTGGTTCAGTTCCAGTACCTGCGAGAGGGCAAGTACAAGGCCTTCTGGCTGGACGACCGCAACCGCAACCGGCGCTGGGACCGTGAACGTGAAGCGGCGCAGCCGTTTTCGACCGATACCCTGGTGCTTGACAGGGGCGGGGAGGCGGATCTGGGCAGGGTGTTCATCATCCGGGCCGATACCACGGCGCCCGTACTCGAGGCCGTCGGCATGCTCTCGGAAGTGCGGCTGCGGCTCCGATTCAATGAAGGGGTGGTGATCGGTGAGGATGCCGCCATCACCGTATTCCATGAAGATCGCACCCGGGCGACGGAAGCGGTGCCCTTGTTCGTGGACACACAGAATTCCAACATCCTTTTTGCCGAGGCGCGCGACCCGCTTCCCGACGGCGCGGTCTACCATCTGGAGCTGACCGGTATCACCGACGCCGCCGGAAATCCTGCCGAATTCGACATCGACCCGTTTCCCGGCTCCGATGAACCTGATACCACATGGGCGCGCTACATTTCGAATGAGAGCTATCTCGGCGTGGCTCCCGATGAGCCGATTGTAATCCGATATGCCAAACTGCTTGATGATTCCCCGATGGTGCTGGATTCGCTTATCCTTGTGGAAAGTGAGCTGGTTCACGAACCGTGGCCGTACGCCAGGGTGCGCGACAATTTCCTGCTGGTAAGCCCGGATGGCGAATGGCAGCGCGGAGAAAATTACGAAATACGTGTGTGGGACGAGAACCGCATGGAGCACGTGACCATACAGCCCCGGATACTGTTCGAGGATGAATTGGGTGGCATTGAGGTCTTGGTGGAATCGCCGCGCACCGACACAACCCAATACCGCTCCCGGCTGATCGACCAGCAGGGTGAGACCATCCGCGATCGGGTTTTTCAGGGTGAAACGGAATTCACGGGAGTACCCTCCGGGCGTTATGTGCTCATTGTGTACGAACTGCGTGAGGGCACACGGGAATGGGATCCGGGAAGGGTGGACCCGTTCCGGGCGCCGGCCCACTATTTTATCCAGAGAAACGTGCCGGTTGAGCGGGGGCTGACCGGCCAGGTCTATGTGGAATGGGAGTGATCAGACTTGTCGTCATTTTGTTGGCCGCGTTTTTGTTAACGCCAGCCGCCACTGATTTTTTGGCCACATCCGCAAAAGGATTGCACGGTCAGCAAGCAGCAGCGCAATCCTCCCGGTACACGTTGCCACATGCCGATACGTTTGCAGTCGCAGAGCGTGTGGATGCGTTCGACACGCTGCTGGTGCCTTCACGGCAGCTCCAGTGGGAATTTCAGGATGCCCGCTCGGCCGATTTCCGGTCAGATGGAGCCCTCTTCATCACCGATGCAGGTTCCGGCAATCTCTACACTTTCCGGGTTGACAGCGCCACAGTAACTCCGGATGCGCTGGTGCCAGGTCTCGAGATCCCTGATGGATTGGCAATAGTCATGGACACGTACACGGCAGTGGTCAGCCGGGGATCCGGTGACGTGATCCTGCTGGATGAGGATCTGACGTACATGCGCAGCGTCTCGGTCCCTTCGTGGGCTCCCGGCGCCTCCGATTTCCATCCATCAGACGTAACCGCAAATGAATTCGGGGAACTCTTCATTTTGGATGGAGGCCAGCGGCGTGTCTACCATTTCAATGCCAACGGGGCCTTTTTGCAGCATTTGGAGCTTGGCGACTTGGATACCCCCGGGCGGCTGGTCTACCATAGCGAATCCCTTTTCATATCCGATCCGGGAAGCGGCAAGCTTATTGTGCTCACGGATACCGGCAGGAAACTGGCCGCCATCGGTACGTTTCCAGAACTCTCACGCGTGCGCATCATCGACAATGTCATTTGGGTACTTTCCGGGGGCGTCGCCCACCTTTTCAGCATGTCGGGAGAGCACATCGGCAACCTCAAACCCGAAGGGGTCGCGGGTCCGTTGTACGATGTGGCCGGCGACAGCAACCGGGTGTTTCTATTGACAGGCAGTTCTTTGTATTTTTGGAGTTTGACTCCCTGAAGGAACAGGATCGCCAAGGAAAACGGATAGCCAAAGGAACCAGATCGAAGGCAACTCAACAATGGCCACTCACATACATGTTATCATGAACAACAACCCGGGAAAGCGCCGGGTGTTCCATTCCATTCTGGCCATTCTGACCGGCATCCTGATCCTGCTCTGGCCCGATGCCCTCTACTACATCCTCGGGAGTTACCTGATTGCCACCGGCATCATGTCCCTGGTATTCCGGGCTCCGTCATTCCTTGTGGCCGCCGCAATCGTTACCGGCGTATTCATTTTCATCTATCCATCGTTCATACCCTACTTCTTTGCTTTTTTTCTTCTGGTGATAGGACTAGGGTCGCTGCTTAGCGGCGGTTTTGGCCTTGCTCTGATCCCGCTGCTGGCGGCGGGGATGCTGCTGGCCTTTCCCGATATCATCTCGTTCATCGTGGCGGCGTTCCTGCTGCTTTATGGCATTACCTCCATCGTCGCCCTTTTCCAGTCGAGAAAAAAGGACAAGGAAATCATCGAAGTGTACTAACTACGGCTTTACCTCCCCTTACAATACATGAGTATCAGCAATATCAACCACTTGCGAATAAAAGAGTGGGGCATCGCCGCTTTGGTGCTGCTCTTATCGTTTCTTTTGGTCTATGTTTCCAGGACATGGCGGCTTGAAGGCGATTCTGCGATCACCGCACCCCCTGGAACGGTCCTGCTGATCCACGAGACCATTGGCCTCGATGAACTTGCGGCACTTATGGAGGAGCACGGTTTTGATTTCAATCCTGACGAGCTGCGATGGGCTTCGGGCATTCTGGGGTGGAGGCGTTTCAACCAGGGGCGGTATGAGTTCAGCGATCCGGTGGGATATCCGGACTTCTTCTCCAAACTGGCGCTGGGGCTCCAGGACCCAATGATGATCCGTATACCGCCGGGTGCAAGCAAGGAGGCACTGAAACAGCGCATTGCCGCCCAAATGCAATTTGAAGCCGATGAACTTGCCGAGGCCATGCGTGACACCAGCCTGCTCAACCGGCACGGTATCGAGGCGCACCAGCTCTATGGCCGCATCCTCCCGGATTCCTATGAGGTGTTCTGGACGTCCTCTCCGCACCGTCTGATCGAGCGGCTGCTTTCGGAGTTTGACGCGCGGGTCACACAGCCGTATGCCGCCCGGATGCAGGAGCTGGGACGTTCTGTGGATGAGATCACCACGCTCGCATCCATCATTGAATGGGAAGCACGGTTTGATGATGAAAAACCGGCTATCAGCGGTCTGTACTGGAACCGCCTGAACCGCCGCTGGCGCCTGCAGGCCGATCCCACCGTCAACTACGCCAAAGGCGAGCGCAGCCGGCTGGTATTTGCCGACTACCGCATCGATCACCCGTACAACACGTACTGGATCCACGGCCTTCCGCCCGGACCAATAAACAATCCGTCCCTTTCATCCATTCGTGCGGCTCTTTTTCCCGAAGACCACAACTATATGTACATGGTGGCGACGCCGGACGGCAGACATGCCTTTTCGAGGACTTATGCCGAGCATCGGCGGAAGAGCAGGGAGTGGACCGACTGGCTCAGGGAGCAGCGTCGCATCCGTGCTGAAATGGAAAGGGAGGAGGCATTGCGCCAGAGTTCGCAGCAGAATGAAACCGGGGACAGCAGCAATCCGTAAACATCGGTGCGCTGTTGAGAAGCAACGTGGATTATTGGAAAGGCTGAGGGTCGGTCTGCGGCATGGAAGCATCGGATATCGCAACAATTATTTCTTCTCTGTCTGGTAAATTCGCAATTCCTTCAAGAATTAAGGATAATTTTGGGACACTGTAATTATAATCTATTTGGTTGGTGAAAAATGGCACTCCTTGAGTTCATTTCAGCTGATGTCGACTGGTTCAACTACCTGATCCTTCCGCTCATGATCTTTGCCGCCCGTGTGGTGGATGTTACGCTGGGCACACTGCGTATCATATTCGTATCCCGCAGTATGAGACTGCTGGCGCCTGCCATCGGTTTTGTAGAGGCGCTCATCTGGCTCCTGGCCGTCGGGCAGATTTTCCAGCACCTTACCAACCCGGTACTTTACATTGCCTACGCCGCGGGATTTGCGGCCGGCAACTATATGGGGATCTATCTGGAAGGCAAGCTGGCCATGGGGCTGCAGGTGGTTCGCACCATTACCGCCGAGGATGCCACCGAACTCATCGAGTATCTCAAGGAGAATGACTTCGGGGTCACATCGATATCGGCCAGCGGTGTAAGCGGACAGGTACGGCTGATCCTGAGCGTCATCAAGCGCAAGGATCTCCCTCGCTTGATCCAGGTCATCAGAGAAAAGATGCCCAAGGCATTCATATCTGTTGAGGATGTGCGATCGGTCAATGAAGGATTCTTTCCTCAGAAGAACCTGGGGCTGTTCTCAAGGCTGCCGCTCAAACGAAAATAGGCAGGCGCAGTGCGGAACAGTCCTGTTTACCGTTGGATCAGTGTGATTTACCGGCGTTTCAGGTCCTGCTCCCGTTAGTCCGTATCCACATCCACCCCCAACTCAATCCCTGCCTCGGTTTCGGACTCGTCCGCATCCATCTCGTCGAAATCCAACTCCTCCTCGGCAAACTCGAACAGTACGGTGCCATCGCGCTCGATATGCAGGAAATGCAGGTGCTGATTGATGTGGGTGCCGCGGAAATCGATGCTGGTGATCACGCCATCGTACCTGGGGCGGGTGCGCAGCTTCTGCTTGATGCGTGCCGGGTTCTGAAGATCGCCAATGGAGCGGAACAGGAAAGTGGCCACATCGTATCCAAGATGCGCGAAGTTGTCGGGACGGTAACCTGCCAGTGACTGGTAATTGTTCCGGAAGTGGTAGGTGTCCCTGTTGTCGTCATCACGGTGGAAGAAACTGCTGTAATAGATGTCAAACTGACGGCGGCGGGCATCGCCGAGGTCGATGTGTGCCATCTCCTCATTGCCGAGGATTACGGCATCGCTGCGGAAGGCCTGGAGGTCGTTGAGGATCAGGTCGACCAGCTGTTCAGCGCCACCACCTGTAACGGAGATGTAGAGGCCCTTTATGGGGGTGAGTTCAAAGTCCTCATCGTCAAAATACCGCTCCACAAGACGGCGGTTTCCTGCAAACAGCGGGGTAATGTGGCCGACCTCGAATGCGCGTGCTTCGAAATCCTCACTGAAATAGTGGATGACGGTTGCGCCGAGACGTTCGGCTTCATTGCGGAACTCGCGGGCCTCACGCGCCACCGGCTGGTTGCTCTGGGTAATGACCGCCAGGGTGTCCAGTTTAAGCTGCCGGACGGCAAAATTGGCCATGGCACGTCCGCGCGCTTCAAATGTCGGGTTGATCTGGTACAGGAAGGGGTTGCTGATATTGATGGTGTCGGCATTGGCCAGCGGCGGGATCACCGGTATCTGGTAGTACTCGGCCAGCTCGCGGATACGATAGGCGTCGTCAGAGAAAAGGGGACCGATCACGGCATCGGCGTGGTGCTGCCAGGCCAGCCGGGCCATTGCGGCCTCCAGCGTCAGCGAGGTGTCCGAGGTCTCCATGTGGAGCAGTCGGATGCGTTTGTCGTTCTGGGCCCGGTTGAACTCTTCGGCTGCAAGCAAATATCCGTTGTAAAGGGAACGGGAGACCTGCCATTCGCGTGAACCGGTTTCGGCCGCCGGCAGAAGCACGCCGATGTTGTAAACGATGCCGGCCGGGGCTTGACCGAACGCGCTGCCGCTGCGTGTTGGCAGGCTCTGAATGCGCCGGTTTACCGCAGCCAGGATGTTGGTGTCCACCGTTGCTTCGAAAAAGGGATAGAGGGCGTCAAAAAGCTGACGGGCTTCGGCGCGCCCCATATGGTCGAGGCCAAAGCGGAGCAGATCGAGCTGCACCCTGGGATTATCACTCTGATGGAAAGCCAGTTTGCGCTGCTCGGTTGTCATGTATCCCATGATCTGCTGATACATGCGGTCAGCATCGCGATGCAGGTTCTGATAGGCGGGACGCGATTTCAGGTTGAAGAGCAGGTCAAGGCTGCTGCCGAACTGGCGTGTCTGGAACAACGTGAGCGCCAGTGTATAGCGAGCCTCGTCATAAAGGCGCGGATCGTCGCTTCGCGTCAGTTTGCGCAGGCTGTTGCGTGCCAGCGGATAGTTGCTGATCGCAAAAAAGCTGTTGCCTGCCAAAAGCCGGGCTTCCGGGGTGTCGATCCGGGAGAAAAGCAGCGCCGCCGAGTCATAGCGGGCCTCCCTGTAGAAGCCGAGCGCCTTGTCGAACAGATCGTCATTAGAAATGCTGTCCTGATCAGTCAAAACTTGGTCGGGCACGTCACCTTTAGATATGGCCGCAGAGCCCGTCCATCCACCAGAAACAAACAGGAAGACCAGTGCGACGGTGAAGGCTGCAATAATTCGGATGGAAAGGTAGCTTGAGTTTGCGTTCATCTGTGGTTTATTTCACGTGGCTGTCAGGTTGCGTCGGCGTCATGTACTCATGTAATACAACAGTTTTGCCATGGATGCCTATTCCCATTCGATAGTGGCCGGCGGTTTTGAGCTGATATCGTAGACCACACGGTTGATGCCCTTGACTTCGTTGATGATCCGGTTGGAGACGCCGGCCAGGAACTCGTAGGGAAGATGGGCCCAGTCGGCCGTCATGCCATCCACACTGGTGACGGCACGCAGCCCCACCACATGCTCATAGGTCCGTTCGTCGCCCATCACGCCCACGCTCTGGACCGGCAGCAGCACCACGAACGCCTGCCATACCGAGTCGTAAAGATTTTGCGTGCGCAGTTCCTCAATAAAAATGGCGTCGGCTTCCTGCAGCAGCCGCACTTTCTCCCTTGTGACGTCGGAGAGGATGCGGATGGAGAGCCCCGGCCCCGGGAATGGATGCCGCCCGATGAAATCCTTGGGGATATCAAGGGCCAGGCCCACGCTGCGGACCTCATCCTTGAACAGTTCGCGCAACGGCTCGAGCAGCTTCAGGTTCATTTTCTCGGGGAGGCCGCCCACATTGTGGTGCGATTTGATGGTGACCGACGGTCCGCGGAACGACACGCTTTCGATCACATCCGGGTAGAGCGTGCCCTGCGCCAGATGTGTGAACCGGTCGTCGCCCGATATGGCCTCGTCGAACACCTCGATGAAGGTGTTGCCAATGATTTTCCGCTTCTTCTCCGGGTCGCTGACGCCTTCCAGGAGGTCAAGGAACTGGGAGGATGCGTCCACCGCCTTGACAGGCAGCTTGAGTTTTTCGGTATAGAGGCGCTGCACATCCTCAAATTCGTTTTTCCTGAGTACGCCGTTGTTGACAAACACGCAGAGCAGGCGGTCGCCGATGGCCTTGTGGATCAGCGTGGCGGCCACGGTGGAATCCACACCTCCTGAAAGCCCGCAAACGACGTAGCCGTTGCCCACGGTTTCGCGGATCTGCTCCACGGTACTTTCGATGAAGGATCCGGGCGTCCAGATTCCCTTGAGCCCGCAGATATTCCGGACGAAGTTGTGCAGCATTTCACGTCCGTGCTCGGTGTGGACCACCTCGGGGTGGAATTGTACGCCATATACGGGACGTGTTGCCTCCTTGACGGCGGCTATCGGCGCATTGTCGGTGCTGGCGATGACTTCGAAACGGTCCGGCAGGTTGACGATGTGGTCGCCGTGGCTCATCCACACAATGCTGTTGTCAGGCAGGCCGGAAAACAGCTCATTGCGCTTGAGCACGGATATCCTGGCCCGGCCAAACTCGCGCTTGTCCGCGTTGGCCACGGATCCGGGCGATATGGTGTGCGTCATGACCTGCAGTCCGTAGCAGATACCGAGTACCGGCACATCCAGATCGAAAATGGCCGGGTTGAGTTCCGGTGCTCCCGGCTCGTTGACGCTCATCGGTCCGCCCGAGAGGATCACGCCGGAAGGGGGACGTGATTCAAATGTCTTCAGGTCGACGTTGAACGGGTGAATTTCACAGTAGACCTGGCTTTCGCGTACCCGGCGGGCAATCAGTTGATTGTACTGGGAGCCGTAATCCAGTATCAGGATCCACTCATTTTCTGGTTTGATCATTCGGCGGTGCCCCTCAGGCCGGAAAGGTTGTTATGGTCAGGCAATGATTTCCTTGTAATCATCCACCGATAGCAATTCGTCGAGCTGGGACGAGTCGCTCATTTTGATCTTGATCATCCACCCTTTTCCGTAGGGGTCCTCATTGATCAGTTCCGGCTCATCTTCCAGCGCTTCGTTCCACTCCAGGATTTCGCCGCTCACGGGCATGTAGAGTTCGGATACGGTTTTAACGGCTTCCACGGTGCCGAATGTATCGTCTTTGTCGACGGACTCACCAACCTTGTCGATTTCGACAAATACGATATCGCCGAGTTCTGACTGGGCAAAGTCGGTGATGCCGACGGTAAGGGTACCGTCTCCGTTGTCACGGATCCACTCATGCTCTCGTGTGTACTTGAGTTCTTTGGGATGGTTCATAATGGTAGTGGTTTATAAATCCGGATTGAATTTGAAATGATTTTCAAGGTATTTGGTGTCGAAATGACCGCTCACGAAGCCTGGGTCGTTCATGAGCTGCAGCTGATAGGGAATATTGGTCTTGATCCCCTCAATTACAAATTCGCTGAGGGATCTTTTCATGCGCTCGATAGCCTGACTGCGGTCGGGTGCGCTGACAATCAGCTTGGCTATCATGGAATCGTAGTTGGGCGGGACGGTGTAGCCGGCGTAGGCGTGCGTATCCACCCTGACACTGTGTCCGCCCGGCAGGTGGAACGTCTGGATCTTGCCGGCGGATGGGCGGAAATTGTGTGCCGGGTCTTCGGCATTGATCCGGCATTCGATGCAGTGCCCGCGCATTTTAAGGGGTTTTTTGTCGAGCGGGAGTCCGGCAGCGACTTCGATCTGCCGCTGGATGAGGTCTTCGTTGGTGACCTCTTCGGTGACAGGATGTTCCACCTGGATACGGGTGTTCATCTCCATGAAGTAGAAGTTGTGGTCTTTGTCGAGCAGGAACTCGATAGTGCCGGCGCCCTCATACTGGATGGATTCGGCCGCGGCAATGGCCGCCTGGCCCATGCGTTCGCGCAGCTCGGGTGTCATGACGGGGCAGGGGGCCTCTTCCACCATTTTCTGGTAGCGGCGCTGCATGGAGCAGTCGCGCTCGCCGTAATGGTTCACCAGGCCGTGGCGGTCGCCGACGATCTGGATCTCGACATGGCGCGGTTCAACGATGAATTTCTCCATGTAGATGTCACCGTCTCCGAAGCATGCAACAGCCTCGTTGCGGGCGGCCACCAGTTGCTTGTCGATCTCCGACTCATCCATGACGATCCGCATTCCGCGTCCGCCCCCTCCGGCGGATGCCTTGAAAATGACGGGATAGCCGATGTCGGCAGCGATTCGCTTTGCCTCATCGGCCGACCGGATCACGCTTGGGCTGCCCGGGATGGTGGGCACGCCGAACTTTACGATGTTCTCACGGGCCATGGCCTTGTTGCCCATGGTATCGATCATCTTTGGAGAGGGACCGATGAACTTGATATTGTGCTCCTCGCAGATGCGGGAAAATTCGGCATTTTCGGCCAGGAAGCCGTATCCGGGGTGGATGGCCTTGGCATCGGTTATCTCCGCCGCAGCAATGATTCGGGGTATTTTCAGGTAGCTGTCGCGGGCAATGGGCGGACCGATACAGACCGCCTCATCGGCAAACTTGACGTGCAGACTGTTCTTGTCTGCAGTAGAATAGACGGCGACCGTCTTGATGCCCATTTCACGGCAAGTCCGGATGACGCGCAGCGCGATTTCGCCCCGGTTGGCGATCAGGATTTTGTCAAACATGGTGCAGGGTGCAGGTCAGGATGGATCGATGAGAAAGAGCGGCTGGTCAAACTCCACTGGCTGGGAGTTATCGACCAGTATCTTCACGATTTTGCCGGAATGTTCCGACTCGATCTCATTCATGATTTTCATGGCCTCTACAATACAGAGCACGTCGCCCTTTGAGATGGTGTCACCAACATTGACAAAAGATTCCGATTCGGGTGACGGAGAGCGGTAAAATGTTCCCACAATGGGTGAGCGCACGGTCAGGTGCTTCTCTTCAGCCGGTGCTGGCCCGGCAGAAGGTGCGGCGGCGGACTCCGGCGCAACAGCTGCCTGCGAGACTGATGAAGGGTTTGCCGGGATGTGGTACTCCGCTGAACGAGGATTCCCCATATACGCAGAGCCAGACCCTTCTTTCATGATCGTATCGGGTTGTTTCTTAACCCTGATCTTGAAATCCCCTTCTTCTATTTCTACTTCATTGACCTCGTTTTCAGCAATTAACTTGAGAAGGTTTCTTATGGTTTTTAAATCCATGCTGCCTCCAGATTTAGAGTTTGACTCGTTCCAGGTAGGTTCCTTCCCTGGAGTTTACCTTGACAAGATCGCCCTGGTTGATAAACAGCGGCACCTGAATGGTGGCGCCGGTTTCAAGAGTGGCTGGTTTTGATCCACCCTGGGCTGTATCACCTTTCACGCCCGGTTCGGTTTCCGTTACTTCAAGGACCACGTGGTCAGGAAGCTCCGTGAACAATATTTCCTCGGTTTCTGCCTGCACGGCAACCTGAATATCCTGGTTTTCTTTCATGAAATCAGGACGGTCCAGCTTTTCCCTGGCAATCGGGATCTGTTCGTAGGTCTCTCTGTGCATGAAATGGTAAATATCGTCTTCGCGGTACAAATACTGGTAAGGACGGCGTTCCACGCGAACTGTTTCCACCGATTCGCCGGCACGGAATGTTTTGTCGAGTACCTTTCCGTTGACAACGCCCTTGAGCTTCGTGCGGACAAACGCGCCGCCCTTGCCGGGTTTGACATGAAGGAACTCGGTGATACTGTAGATGTCACCATTGATCATAATGGTGAGTCCGTTTCGAAAATCGGATGTGTTTACCTTTGGCATATGGATTTGGAACAATTGGTTATGATATAAAAACCAAAAATACCACTGTTGCAGCTTTCAGACAAATTTCTTGGTGGAACTGCTGCCCATTCATCAGTTGGATGAGGGTGCCACCGTAAGCGTCAGCTCAGCAGATTGTAGAGTGTAGTGCCGAGTACCACGGCAATCAGCAGCGGGCAGATGTATGTAACGAAAAAGGGCCAGATTTTCGGGAAAAGGCCCTGATCCATGTTGTCGTATCCGTGCCGGATCTCATCCATGGCGTTTTCCGATTTCCAGAACCATGCAAGGAAGACACATAGCATGAGACCGCCCAATGGAAGTCCCACGTTGTTGAATATGGTTACCAGAACGTCGATGAGGCTGATGTTCAAGGCAACGATAATGGCGAAAATCATCACGACCCCACCCACGCCAATTGCCGCTTTTTTGCGCGGAACCTTGTGTTCATCGATGATGTATGAGACGGGGACTTCCAGCAGTGATATGGTGGATGTGAGAGCCGCCATGCTTAACAGTATGAAGAATGAGGTGCCGAATAGCAAGCCGAAGGCACCGCCCATCGACTTGAACAGGTTGGGGAGCACGTCGAATACAAGAGTGGTACTGGCGAAAAGGCGACCATCCTCACCCATGATGGTGATGCCGCTGTACTGTGCCACGAACATGGCCGGGATGATCAGAAGTCCCGCCAGGAAGGCGATTCCGACATCGGCAAGCGTCACATAGACAGCCGATTCCACAATGTTCTGGTTCTTTTTGAGGTAGGAACCGTAGGTCAGCAGCGCACCCATGCCCAGGGATAGCGAAAAGAAGGCCTGCCCGAGAGCCGAGAACACAAGGTTGGTGTTGATGGCAGTGAAATCGGGCAGCAGATACAGCCGCAGCCCGTCCATGCTTCCCTGCAATGTGAAAACGTAAATGATCATGATGACTAGCACCACGATCAGGATAGGCATCATGGTTTTCGTGGCCCGTTCGATGCCATTGCTGACACCACCGGTGATTATGGCAATGGTGGCTGCCATGAACAGAACCGCGAACAAGGCGTTTTTGAAGCCATTGCCAAGATCAGCCACCCATTCCGAAGCGGCGGTGAGGCCGGCGAAATAGAAGATCTCCTCAAAAACGTAACCGAAGGTCCAGCCGGCAACCACCAGGTAGAACGAGAGGATCATCACCCCGCACATGACGCCCCAGAGCCCGATGAGCGGCGGAAACCAGCCGCTGCCAAGCTTTTTGAAGGCGCCGACCGGGTTGCGACGTGTATGGCGCCCAATGGTGAATTCGGCGATCATCACGGGGAGCCCTACTACCAGACAGCAAATCAAGTAGATTAGGATGAACGATGCCCCGCCATTGTCGGCAACCTGTGTAGGAAAACCCCAGATGTTGCCCAGGCCTACGGCCGATCCGGCCGCAGCCAGTACAAACCCCAATCTGGAATTCCAGTTACCTCTTTCAGTCCTATGTTCTGCCAATGTTTGTTTCTCCGTTTACGTCCTGTAATGTCCTTGCCGTCAGGAAGGTAACCGAGGTAAGCACTGAGTATACTGCAACACGGGGATAAGAGCAACCTGAAAAAAACTGCCTGAGTCAGGACAGGAACTGCTTCAGAATGATTCCGGAAGTAGGCGGGACGGTTATTTCAGTTCCGCTGACAGGTCTGGGATTGTCCGGGTACACAGCGGTGGCGTCTGCGACCTGTTCCCATCGCCCATCCGGAAGGGTAACGGTAAATTCGTTTTCGGAATGGCCGTTGAGGCTCACGAGCATTCGTTGTCCCGGCTGGTGCTGACTGTGGATTTCGAACGTAATATGCAGCGCATCCTCAAACGAATGGAAATGGATTTCGTGCGGTTCGGCCAGGCGCAGCTGCGGGTTTTCCTTGCGCAGCCGGATCAGGTTGCGGTAATATTCGAAAAGACCTGCATTGGCTTCAATCTCGGAGAAATCCAGGTAGTTCGTGGCATTGTCTTTTTCGTAGCTGTTGTGATCCATCTTTCCGGTGTTCTCGTCGCGCGGGTTCTCAGGCACAATCCACTTTGATCGGCCCCACTCCTGTCCGGAATGGATCATTGGGATTCCCTGGGCCGTAAGGAGGAAAAGCGCGGCAAGCCTGGCACACTTCAATTCCTGTTCCGCCAGCTTGATGAGCGGCTTCTTGCTCTTGAAACGGGTATTTACCTTTTCATTGTCGAGGGCAATGCGGATGAAGTCGCCGAGGGTGTAACCATCGTGCGACTCCAGATAGTTGAGTGCATGCTCCTGATGGTGGAATCGTCCGTTGGATTGATGCAGAAGGGTGCCCCGGATGTAGTTTTCAAGCGACTCGCGATTTGATTCATAGTGCCATTTGCCAAAAATGAATCCGGGTGTGTGGATGGGGTCGATGCCCTTCACTCCGTTCCTGATCTGGTCGTTCCAGGCGCTCCACCCATGTCCAGAAAAGCCGGTGGGGTCATATCCGCCGCCCCAGGGCTCGGCGATCAAAAGCACGTTCGGGTTGACTTTGCGTGCCTCGGAGCGGATTTTCGAGATGGTCTGGCGGTCAATGAGATTTGCCAGATCGAAGCGGAATCCATCGATGTGGTACTCCTGCATCCACCATTTCACGGATGAGATGATCAGCTCCCGGATGTGCGGCGATTCCGTGCGAAGGTCGTTGCCGCAGCCGCTGTGGTTGGTAAGCTGGCCCTCTTCGTCGGTGCGGAAAAATTCGGTACGGTCCAGATACATCAAGGGATTCTGATCGTACTGCGAGACATGGTTGTAGACCACGTCCATGATCACGGCAATCCCCTCGTGGTGCAATTCGCGGATCATGTATTTCAGCTCGCGGGAAGCCGTGACCGGGTCACCGGTAAAGACACCAGCTTTGTTGCTGCCGTTGGATGCGTACATGGTTTCCGCAGCGAAGAAAAAGCTGGTCATGTAGCCCCAGTAGTTGCGGCTGTAAGGATTCCAGGTATTGCGGATGCCTTCCGGTGTTTCGAGTTCGAACGGGGGTTCGAATCCGGCGAATTTCTGGATCGGGAGCAACTCGACTGCGTTTACCCCCAAGCGCTTCAAATGGGCTATTCCACCCTTTATATCCTTCTCTGCGAATCCGATATATGTGCCGGGGTTGCGGGCTCCGGCGGACGGATGAGCGGTCATGTCTTTGACATGTACCTCGTAAATGACAAGGTCACGCTGTTCGGGAGGGATCACAAAAGTATCGCCCTGCCAGTCAAAGCTGTCGGGACCGGCAATCCTGCTTTTTGGGAGATGCTGATAGTGGTTGACGGATGTGATTTGTGTGGACCATGGATCGGCCAGCAGCGGAGGCGGTTTGAGCTGTCCGGTGTCATCTGCGTGATGTTCCACGCGGTATCCGTAATATTTTCCGGTGTGGTCGCCGGGAAGTTCGAGCATCCAGCTTCCATCAGGGAGCTTGTCCATGGGATGATGCTGCCCCTTGAGCTGCCGATAGCTGTCAAAAAGCACAAGCTCAACGCGTCTGGCCTTAGGACAAAACAGTCGAAATGTGCATCCGCCGTCCTCCTGGCGTACACCCCATGGTTGTACTGTTGTGGATAAGTAACCGGTTTCTCTATCTCCGTTGCGAAACACTTGTAAAACTCCTGCTTTCTGTGTGATAAACTTCCTGTTCGTCCTGGCCGTCAGGAAACGGTGCTTCCGTTATCGGCATCAGATGTTATAAACCTGAATTGTCCCTCAGGCGTTTCTGCCATGAGTATCATGCCTTCACTCGGTACGCCCATCATTTTACGGGGTTTGAGATTGGCAACCACAGTTACTTTTTTCCCGGGCAGTTCTTCGGGATCGGCATGCTGCGCTATGCCGGCCATGATAGTGCGTTTTTCCAAGCCGATGTCCACGGTTAGCTTGAGCAGCTTGTCGGATTTCGGGACCCGCTCGGCGGTGAGTATCTCGCCTACGCGCATGTCGAGCTTGATGAAATTCTCGTAGCTTATGGTATTTTTCAGCGGCTCCATGGTCGTTTGCTCCGCCTCCCTGGTCCGGGTCTGCTCCTCGAGTTTCAATCTCTGAGCTTCTATGGCTTCATCCTCAATTTTTTTGAAAAGTATGTCACCTTTTTTGAACGGGCTCCCCGCTTCCAGTGTCTGCTCGGTGAGATCATCCCACCCGGCCCTGCTGATACCGAGTGTATCCCGAAGTTTGCGGCAGGCATTGGGGGTTACGGGGTCGAAAAGCACTGAAAGTGCGGCCGTGATCTGGCAGCAAACATTCAATACCGTGGCGCAGCGCGCGGGATTGTTCTTTCGAAGGTGCCATGGTTCCATTTCCGTGAAGTACTTGTTGCCGGCACGCGCCAGGTTCATGCTCTTCTGGATGGCTTCCCGGAAGCGAAACGTCTCGTAGCATTCAGCGACTTCCAACTTGAGGCGGGTGATTTCCCCAAGTACGGCGCGGTCTTCGTCAGTCAGCTCCCCGGCGTCGGGGATTTTGTTGTCGAAATTTTTGCCGGTAAACGACAAGGTCCGGTATACGAAATTGCCAAAAATATCAGCCAGTTCGCCGTTAACATGATCCTGGAAGTATTTCCATGAAAAGTCGGCGTCTTTTGTTTCCGGCAGCCCGGTGCCCAGCACATAGCGGAGCAGGTCCGGCTCGAAATCCTTCAGGTACTCATTGACCCAAACCGCCCAGCCGCGCGAAGTGGAGAGTTTTTGTCCCTCCAGGTTGAGAAACTCGTTGGCAGGCACATTTTTCGGGAGGATGTAGCCGTCGCAGGACATCAGCACGGCCGGGAACATAATGCAGTGGAAGACAATGTTGTCCTTGCCGATGAAGTGGATGAGATCGCAGTCTTTATCCCGCCAGTACCTTTCCCATAGCGCAGGCTGCCCCTTGCTATCGGCCCACTCCTTGGTGGCCGAAATGTAGCCTATGGGGGCATCGAACCAGACATAGAGTACCTTTCCCTCGGAGCCGTCAACGGGTACGGGTACGCCCCAGGTGAGGTCGCGGGTCACGGCCCGGTCGCCCAGCCCCTGGTTCAGCCAGCTTTTGATCTGGCCCATGACATTGGATTTCCAGTTTTCGGTTTTATTTAGCCATGCCTGCAGGTCCTTCTGGAAATCTCCAAGCGGAAGGAACCAGTGCTCGGTCTCTTTATAGACGGGCTTTTCCCCGGTGACCATACTTCTGGGCTCGATGAGGTCGGACGGGGAAAGCGAGGTACCGCATTTTTCGCACTGGTCGCCGAACGCCTCCGCATACCCGCAGTGCGGACAGGTGCCCTTGACGTAGCGATCGGGCAGGAACATACCTGCTTTCTCATCGTAAAGCTGAGTCTCGGCCTTCTGCTTGAAAATGCCTTTCCTGTTCAGTTCGCTGAAGAATTCCTGGGAAGTTTTGTGATGGACAGCGGAGCTGGTTCGGCCGAAGTAGTCAAATGAGATTCCGAATTCTTCAAATGTCTTTTTATTCATTTCGTGGAAACGGTCCACGATGTCCTGAGGCGTGACACCTTCCTTGTCAGCGGCAATGGTGATGGGCACTCCGTGCTCGTCCGAACCGCAGATGAAAACAATATCCTCGCTGCGCATCCGCTTGTACCGTACATAAAAATCAGCCGGCAAATAGGCACCAGCCAGGTGCCCGAGATGGATAGGTCCGTTGGCATACGGCAGGGCGGAGGTCACCAGGGTTCGTTTACCCATAAGTTATGACGGGAACTTGCTTTAAATTACGATTGACAGGACTTTTATTAATCTTTTTAAGATACGTCATTGCAAGCCAATATGAAACAACTCTATTGATTCTTGAGCGGACTTTGCATAAATATTGTTTATGGATGAATGCGGTCTGGTATCTTTGCAGTCAACTTTAGATATTTACACAGTCTGGACCTTCTGTCCAGGACGGTATAAATCATCAATAATCAACTCACGGCTATTTATGAGCTGCAACTGGTACGCACTTTACACCCGGCCAAGATTTGAAAAAAAAGTGGCGGAAAGGCTTGAAAAAGCCGGGCTTGAAGTATGGTTGCCGATGCAGACTGTTGTCAGGCAGTGGAGTGATCGGAGGAAGAAAGTGGATGTTCCGTTGTTCAGCAGCTATGTGTTCATTCATGCGGGACAGGCGGACCTATACCGTGCCGTGCAAACCGACGGTGTGGCACGAACGGTCTATTTCAATGGCCAGCCTGCCGTTATTCGTGACGAACAGATTGAGTTGATAAGGAAGATACTTATAGGTCCGGACGCTTTTGATGTACGTGAGAGAAACTATGTCAAAGGCGACTTGGTCCGCGTAGTTCAGGGACCATTGAAAGGCAATGAGGGCAGGTGGATCAACTGGAGAGGGAAAAAGAGGGTATGCCTCGAACTGGAGCAGCTCCATCAGGTTCTGCTGGTGGAAGTTCCGGCTGCCTATGTTGAAAAAATCAATTCCGGGACACAGTAGCAACCTGGTTCCGGTCAGAAAAAAAAAGATAATTCATGAGTGCTATCAACGGGAAAAATCGGGAAATCGCGATTTTTGTAGTAAAACTCACACTGGTCTATGTGGCATGGTATGTACTGTATCATTTTTGGCTGCTGCCTAATGGCCGCCTTGATGAGGTGATATCTAAAAACATAGTTGCAGTAACAAGTTCCTTGCTCCGCATTACGGGCTTTGATGTGTTCGCTTTCGACCGGGTTGTGGGGATCGGACTGGCGAACGGGCTTGAGATTATTGACGGGTGCAACGGCATCGAAACCATTGGTCTATTTGTTGGATTTGTGATTGCATACCCGGGAGTTGATATCAAGCGCTGGTTGTTCATACCAACGGGTATTCTGGTGATCTACCTCGCAAATGTAGTGCGCATATATTTCCTTGCTATCGTACAGTACCACTGGTATTCAGGATTCCAGGTAATCCATGACTACACGTTCAATCTGATTTTCTATCTTGTAGTATTTGCGCTCTGGGCCATTTGGGCTGTGTACGGGGATAGCAAGCCGCTCCTGACCAGCGAGACAGATGGCGTCTCTGAAGCCAATTCGCAGGCTGCAGAAGACACAGATACCGAAGACACAGATACTCAAGACACGGACGAGACACCGGACAAGAGCTGAACTTACGGAGACCGTTTGAGTAACAGTTTAAGGAACATTGCTGCAGGCCTCAGTAAACGCTATCGCTGGTTTTATCCGGCGGGAGCAGTGGGCATGGTTCCATTCTATCTTTTTATGATCCGGCCGCTTCGTGTCCTGCTGAACGAACACATCCTTGTTCCGATTGCAAGAATGCTCTACCGTGGAGACCTGGCGGTAGAGCCCGATATCGCTGGAACGGGAGCCCTTATGCAACATGATGAATCGGGACTGATGGTAGTCATGGCATTTCCTTTTGGACAGGTTTTTTTTGGATTTCTAATCCTGTTGCTGCTTGCAGCATCGCACTCTCGCTTCTACGTCATGCTCCTTGCACTGCATCTGGGCGCTTTCATTGCCGCTTTATTGGCAGCAGCCATTGCCGGACATACAAGCGAGCTGATATTGCATCTGATTCCGCTGTTTCAACAGCACCTAGTTCTTGCTGCATCGTTTGCCATCCTATTCTTTTCATTGAAAGAACACTCTTCAGGATCAATATGAAACTCGCAGCTGCAAACCTGTTTCCGAACGCACGGGTCCCGGTGTTTGATCATGTCCTGATCCCACGACGGCCCGGTCAAAATACCTCATCCTTGCATATTTGAATTCCAAAAGAGCCCATGAAAAGGGTTGCCACCGTATAACGGCATAAGAGGTGCGGCCTAGCCCGTGCAGCATCCGGGAAGTCATCACCATGGTAAGATCGAACTCATACTGGTAAAGCCGTGAGCTGAAATCGTCGGTGTCAAAAAAAGACCAGCCGATGTCGACCCGAAATAGTCTGACTGGGTGCCATCGGACGGATTTGCTCACGGCCGTTCCCCTGCTTTTAATGCCGCCTGTGGAAGACGTTACCGAGGTATCAAATCGGGAACGCAGGAAGAAGCGCTTGTGGGCCCGCCAGTTTTTCTGAAAGCGTGCATGCAATCTTTCTGACGTTCCGGACAAGCGCTGCCTGCGGTTAAAGTCATCAAGTAGCTCATATTCGATGCTGCGCAGTTTGAAGCGTATGGCAGTCAGATACTCCAGTCCGGGCCGTAACCGGTATTGCACCATGAGCGAGGTTTCCCAGCCCTCCCCGGGCCGCAGATGATTGCGTGCCGGTACGGGAAATTGGAATCTGTCAAGAAAGCCGGATATCTGCAGGCCATCCGCAGGTCTCAGCCGCATCCCTGCATACCACCCTGACTGATTGGCAGGCACACCGCTTCCTTCTCCAAATCCGCTGGCGAATTCCGTCCGATACCCGGGTTGATATCTTCGCATTGCGAATACCCAGTCTGTTCCTTCCGGGTAGGAGCCCATGATTCCAGCAATCCAGGCGGTCCTGCCAGGCCAATTCTTTGCCAGCTCGTTATCCCGGCGCCATGCATGTTCACCGAATATCCGTAAGCTGCCATAATGCATTGAAGCATCCACACCCCATGCCTGGTGGGTGCTTCCTCCCAGTGGTGACGAAACGGGATGGGGTGCAACCGGACGGTCCAGGCCGAAGTTGACCCAGGTGAGTCCGAGTCCGAAATTCGGATGTCTCCACATGATGTTTGCTCCCTGGACACTCTCCCTGATGTTGTTGCGCCTCTCCCGCTCCGCTTCGGTTCGATGGAAAGGGCTTGCAGAGGGTGGCCTTACGGTATCGCCGCTTACTTCAGCTGCAGAGCGTCGCCGGGCGGAGTGTAAAACCGATACAACTATTTCATGGCCGCTGCTTCCCAATCGATTTGGAACTGGCAGTGCCGCCTCAACTGCCGCACCGCGAAAAAAACGGATTTGTCCGGATGAGCTGTAAGGTCTTATCCCATGTGAGCGGCGATACGGAGCCGTATGCGTCGGTCCGCCCTTACCAAAAGCGGCACTGCTCCATAGTACAAGACCTTGTCCGAATCGCGCGCTGTAGTCTCCGATGACAAGCCGTCTTACGATCCCCGACCCCTGATACCCAAGATGGGCCGAAGTGAAATCAAATCCGTAAGGGGCGGCGTAGGGCTCCCCAGGCAGCTTGACCTGGGTCAGGTTTGCTGAAAGGACCTCACTTGTTATTGTTTGCCTGTGGTATATCCTTGCGGGTGATCCGATGTAATGCGGTGATTCATCTCCTGATTGTGCATATCCCGCTGCCATGGGGAAGGATTGCTGGTAGCGGAAGAATTGCTGGACACCAATGTTCCTGGTCCAGCCGCTAAGGTGGTACCGTGAACCGCGCACGGTCACCCAGGGGCTGAGCATCTCAACGGTTGCAGAACCGATTCCCGGCACCTCGGCAAGGTCCTCTACGCTGCGGAATCGCTGCCCGGATCGGAATGTAATGATAGCGTCTGCCAGCCGGCTTGTCATGCCCGGCACCAGCAAAAGGTCGCTCCTGAGAGCACTATTCAGATCCACCGGAAAAAGATCCATCAATTCCTGGATGTATGCTTCCCGGTCTTCCGGATTCTCAAAGTCATCCGGGTCCAGCGATTGCGAAAAATGCTGAATAAGCTCGGCGTTATCCTGCATGGTTTCTTGGCCGGTAGTTTGCGGGTAGGCGGACCGGATCGGGCCTGTCAAAACCATCGCGGCAATGCTCAATGTCAGGATCATCTTCATAGGACAATCTGAATGTCGAAGCCGGGGCTGAGCCCCAGGACTTCATGTTTCTGCACAGCCAGGTTGCCGCGTATCCTGTCCAGCCCGAATCCCGCGCCGGCAGCCCACGTAAAAGGCCTCGAGGTCCATCCACCCCGAAGGAACAGACGGCCGGGGAGCTCCATTTCCAACCCTGACCGCAAAGTCAGAGGGTGGAGGCTGTCCTTCACCAGGTCGGCGGTGACCAGCAGGCCGCGTATGCCGTTCCACGATATTCCGCCGGCCATTTCTGCTGGATGCAGATCCGTTTCCGACTCATCGTCTGCGGATTGAAGCAGATGTGCAATCCGGTACCCGACCTGGAATGAATCGGTAAGGTTGGCGACAACCCCTGCATCGAAGACAGGCGAGCCCCGAGAACCGTAGTCCTGGATGCGGATGTGCACGTAACTGGCGCTGAATCCTGCGCGCAGCCGGTCAAAACCCGCCGCGACAGCCAGCCGGGCGCGGGTCTCCCGGAAGAGTTCAAATCCATAAGTGTGAACGCCGGCGCCAAAGGCAACTCTGCGAGTGTCCGATCGGAGGAACGGCGGACCCGGAACGGTGACGGCAGCAGCATGGTCCTCCAATTCACGCATCCCGTAATAGCGGATCGAAAAGAAACTGACAATGACATCCTCTCCGGGCAGTGCTGCGGGGTTGTGGAACACGGCCCATGAGTCATCCGCGAGCGCCGTATGCGCCTGACCCAGGGCAATGGCACGCGCGCCCATGGTCCACTGGGCACACGCCGGAGCCGTTCTCCCTGCCAGCATCCATGCAAGGAGCATCAGAAAAATGGATTTAGCAGATAAGGACCGGCAACACCGGGTATGGTATGTAGGATCGACCAGCATCTCTCCGTGTGATTTTTTCCATGCGATTTTGCCAGAACAGGCGTTATATTGTGCAGATGACGGCATCCTTCCGGAAACCGGGCCGCCGCTATCCACAGATACCATAAAGACCGGGTCAGACCGGAATCCTTTCAACAGACCTCACAAACCGGCGAACAATTCATGCGTTTTTTTATCGTCATTTTGTCGCTCATCATCCTGATGCTCCCAGGAAGGGCCTTGTCCGTCCAGATTTTTGAGGTTTCGGTCGATATCAACACGGCGCAGATCAGCACAACCGACTACGAGTACCTCGAACAACTGGGCCCCATGATCAAGGAGTATCTGGAGTCAAACACCTGGACCGAAGACCGGTTCGGCGAGATGGAGCGGATCAGGGTCAACATGCAGATCGTCATCAATTCGGTGGATGAGCGGTTATTCACCACAACCATGCTGCTCTCATCGGAGCGTCCGATCTACAACACCTTGCAGGTCACTCCGGTGCTGATCATCACCGACAACAATTGGATTTTTGAATTCGGGCCCAACCACAATCTGCTGTTTGATGCCTTTCAGTACGACCCAATCGCTTCGGTTCTTGATTTCTATGCCAACCTGATCCTTGGATACGACTACGACACTTTTTCCGAGCTTGGCGGCGAGGAATTTTTCCGCAATGCCCGCCGGATCGCCGATTTGGGTGAAAGTACCGGTTCCGGTTGGACTACGGCCGGTTCACGCCGCAGCCGCAGCGACCTGATTTCCCAGCTGCTCAATCCGGATTATGCCGATTTCCGCAAAGCGCTGTACCAATATCATCGCCATGGGCTGGATCTCTTCACCCAGGATCCGGACCGCTCCCGTGACAATATTTTGGAGGCATTCCAGATGATCCACCAGTCGCAGCGCCGCACCACGGCCCGGTACCCCTTCGATCTGCTCTTCTCCGCCAAACACCGTGAGTTCCGCGCCGTCTTCATGGATGCCGACACAGAACGGCGGCTTGAGGCCTACAACATGCTCATCACCATCGACGACAGCCGGATTTCCGAATACGAGCGCCTGCAGCGGTGAGATGTCTTTCGGTGTGATGCGGCCATTCCGCATCCTGCATCCTTCTTCCTTCTTCCTGATGGGGTCATTCCGCATTTTGATGGGGTCCATCCCGCATCCACCCATTTGTGCCGCCAGCTTTATGACGGCAACTCAATTTTGACTGTCGCCAGATGTTTAATCCGCTTATTCATCCGGGGGCTGAATTGAAGCGTGCCGCGCCCGGCGTCTTTGACGGATTTCATGGACTGCCAGCAGCATGGCTGCCAGCAGGAGCGGGGCTATGAAATAATAAAGCCGGTAGACCAGCACGGCGCTGAGGATCTGTCCGGAGTCGATGAACGACCCGAGCATGAGCACCAGGATGGTCTCTATGACGCCAAGGCCGCCGGGGACCTGGCTGATGATCCCGCCCATGAAACCGACCATGTAGATGGCCAGGAACAGGGGATAGGTGAGCCCGGGGATGGGTGGGAGCAGCAGGTAGAGCACCAGCGAGGAGGCGATAAGATCCATGGAGGATACGACCAGTTGTCCGGCCGCAACGGGCGGGGTGGGAAGCTGGAAGATCTTGCCGCGGAATGCGATGGTAGCCCTGATGTTGCGGCATAGTATAAGGTAGACGGCTGTCAGCAGGAGAAATATCCACCCAAGTATCTGCAGATTGGGCAGGGGCCAGTCTATCGACCCCGGCAGCCGCACAGAGGTTGTCGCGAATACCACACCTCCAAGGGCCATGAAGCCGAGCCAGAGCGTTATGGCGCAGAAGCCCACCACTTTTGTGACATTGAATCCGCTGATGCCGTAAGAGGAGTAGACACGGTAGCGTATGGTGCCGCCCACCAGCAGGGAAGGGGTGATATTGTGGCTGAAAGCAAAACCCAGGAAGGAGGCTTTTGCGATTCTGAGCCAGGGAAGCCGAATACCGGAGTGGATGAGCGCCAGCTTGTCGTAAAAAGTGAGGATCAGGTAGCCGGCTATGGTTGCCGCCAGGGCAAGCAGGAGTTGGAGGTTGGGGATCAGGCGGACATGGCCTTTGAACGTGCTCCAGCTGAACTGCTGGATTTCGTTCTGCAGGATGTAGATGGCGAGCACGAAAAGGGTCAGGCCGATCAGGGGCAATAGCCGGCGCTTCGTGATCAGTTTTCTTCGCGGGGCGGCTTTGCCGGGATCAGGACCGGGGCCCATGCCCGAAGCAGGACCGGGGCCTATGCCCGAAGCAGGGCCATGGGGTTTGCCCGCAGGTGTGCCGGAAGCCGATCTGGTGGATGTGTCCCCGGCAGGTTCAGCGGTGTTGCCCGTACTGTTCTCCGGAGGAGTCTGATCAGGTTTTCCCGGCTCTCCAGGATTGTGGTGTCCGGATGATGTATTCAAAGCGGCGAAAAACGAAAGAGGTTACTTGCTCCAGCCTTGGCGGCCGATAAGCGGTACAAATTTGAAGATAGAAAATTTCTCCTCTTCAAAATCATCCTCACCCTCACCCTTCCGGGTTATGCGGTACATGACCTGTTTTTCTTCGTCCCCGACCGGAACCACCAGACGTCCACCAACATCGAGCTGCCTTTTCAGGCTTTCGGGAATGACAGGAGCGCCCGCGGTTACCACAATGCCCATGTAGGGGGCATAGGCGGACCATCCCACCGTGCCGTCCCCGCATTTCAGGGTGGGCCGGTATCCCAGCTTGTTCAGTATCTCGCGCGACCGGTCATAGAGCTGGTGGTGGCGCTCGACACTGAAGACCTTGGCGCCCATTTCACACAGAATGGCCGCCTGGTAGCCCGAGCCGGTGCCGATTTCCAGGATTTTGTCGCCAGGTTCCACCTCCATGAGTTCGGTCTGCTTGGCAACCGTGAAAGGCTGGGATATGGTCTGGCCCATTTCGATGGGCAGGGCGGTGTCTTCGTAGGCCCGATGGCTCAGGGCAGTGTCGATGAACAGATGTCGCGGCACGGCTTCGAATGCTGTGAGGACACGATCGTCTCGGATTCCACGCGAAACAAGCTCCTCCACAAGTACTTTGCGGCGCTTGTTGAAAATGCGTTCATTTTGTGCGTTCGGGTCCTGCATTATTTCTAAGATCAGCTTTGGGATCGGCCTTTTCGAATCAACTGGAAGATCTGTTCCCTGTTATGTTTTCAGTGGGGGAAATATAGGCAGAAGTGGTGATGCATCCCAAACGATAACCGTGAACCTGATGTGTGCTGTCAAAGTGCCGGCGGATACAAATGTCCTCCGCTGAAACAGTCAATTTGCCTGAAGATACGTTAAGCAGACAAGAAACAAGTGTACTGATTCTCCTCAGTTTTTAGTTAATTTATTGTTATTTTTAGCATTTTAAATACAATGCAGCCCCTTTCAGCTGCAGCCCCCTTTCGGCTTTCGGCGCAGATCGCTGTCGCAGCGCGGCTCCTTTGGCATTCAGAAAATTATCCTCATGAGCAATTTCACTTCTCCTTACAATGTCATCGCCAAACCAACCGGAGCCATTTGCAATCTGGATTGCGAGTATTGCTACTACCTGGAGAAAGAGGACCTCTACCCTGGAACAAAATCATTCAAGATGTCAGAAGAGGTGCTGGACTCCTATGTCCGGCAGTACATTTATTCGCAGCCGGCGGATACTGCCGAGGTGAATTTTGTCTGGCAGGGAGGGGAGCCGACGCTCATGGGGCTGGGGTTTTTCCGCAAGGCGTTTGCTCTTCAGCAGAAATATGCGCGTCCGGGCATGAATATTGTCAATTCCTTCCAGACCAACGGTACACGTCTGAACGATGACTGGGCAGAATTTTTTCGTGAGCATGATGTGCTTGTGGGTATCAGTATCGACGGGCCCGAAGACATGCACGACTATTTCCGTCCCGACAAAAAGGGCGAGGGGTCTTTCCGGCAGGTCATGGAGGGTCTCGAGTTCCTGAAAAAGCATAATGTGCGCTTCAACACGCTGACCTGTGTCCAGTCAGACAATTCATCCTACCCGGTCAAGATATACCGGTTTCTGAAGGATATTGGCTCCACCCACTTGCAGTTCATTCCCATTGTGGAGCCCATGCCGGATGGCAGTGTCAGTTACCGCACCGTGCATCCGCAAAAGTACGGCGCTTTTTTGAACGGGGTGTTCAACGAATGGCTGCGACAGGGTGATGTCGGGCGCATTTTTGTGCAGGATTTTGATGTCGCCCTGAATTTGGTATTCGGCAATCCATCGCCAATTTGCATCCACGCCGAGACTTGCGGACACGCCCTGGCCATCGAGCACAATGGGGATCTGTTCAGCTGCGACCATTTTGTCTTTCCCGAGTACAAGCTTGGGAATATCATGGACCAGCGCATGAAAGAGATGCACGAAAGCGAGCGCCAGGAGAAGTTCGGCATGGACAAGCGCGACCGGCTGCCACAATTTTGCCGGGAGTGCGAGTTCTTGTCCATCTGCAACGGCGGTTGTCCCAAAGACCGCTTCATCGAAACGCCGGACGGCGAGCCGGGACTCAATTATCTGTGCCAGGGGTACAAGAAATTCTACGCCCACACTGTGCCTGTGTTCAAAAAAATGGCACGTTGCATTGAGATGGGTCGGCCCGCGAGCGATTACAAGATGATAAAGGGCAGCTGATCGGCACGGAATTAACAAGCCGGCTTGCGATCTGGTTTAGCTCGCTGGTATTCTTGCTCAGTATGCTGCAACTCCTGCTCAGCCGGCCGCTGCTCTTTTTCAGCTGGCTGCAACTCCTGCTCAGCCGGCCGCTGCTCTTTTTCAGCTGGCTGCCACTCCTGCTCAGCTGGCCGAATCATCGCGGTACACATTCCATGTGCTTTCGATAAGCGTCCGAAGACTGGAATGATGCGCTTTCCAACCGATGGTTTCCAAAGCCTGGGAGGATGTGGCCACCAGCTCGGCAGGATCGCCCGCGCGGCGTCCGGTAATATCGTGCGGGATGGGCTTGTCGCAAACTTTTTCGGCCTCCTGGATGACTTCCAGCACGGTGTAACCCTCCCCGGTGGCCAGGTTCAGCTCCAGGTCGCGGTCCTCTGATGCCAGGTACTCCATAGCTTTCACATGGGCCGTTGCCAGGTCGTTGACGTGGATGTAGTCACGGATACAGGTGCCGTCCCGGGTCGGATAATCGTCGCCGAAAACCTGCATTTTGGGACGCGTACCGGCGGCCACTTCCATAACGATAGGCAGCAGGTTGGCGGGGTTCTGCTCCTTGCCCATGATGCGTCCCTGCACGTCGTAGCCGGCGGCGTTGAAATAGCGCAAGGCTGCGTAACGCAGCCCTTTCAGCTGGCTGTACCATCGCATGGCCTGCTCAATGGCCAGCTTGGTGTAGCCGTAATAGTTGATGGGATTTTGTGGATGTTTTTCGTCGATGGGCAGGTACTCCGGCTCGCCATAGGTGGCTGCTGAGGAGGAGAAGACGAAATTCCGGATACCATTCTTCACCATAAGGTTGAGCAGGTTCAGGGTGGATATGGTATTTGCACTGGTGTATTTCTCCGGCTTTTCCATCGACTCGCCGGCGGCCTTGAGCGCCGCAAAATGGAAGACGGAGTCGAATCGCTCGGCGCTGGCCGGGCCGATATCACCGGCGGCCACTCCAGTCCCGTCATTCGCCTTTGTCCCACCGGTACTTCTGGTTGCGCCGTTTCCACCGAGCAGCCGGTCCAGGAGAACAAGATCCTGCATGTCGCCCTCGACCAGCATGGCGCGGGCGTCCACGTTTTCACGCAGACCGGTGGAAAAATTATCGAGGATGGTGACCTTGTGGCCCGCATCGTTGAGTTCGTATACAATGTGAGATCCGATATATCCGGCTCCGCCGATGACGAGGATGTTCATGATTTCAGGGGTCTTCAATTTCTTGTGAGAATCCCGGCATGGTCTGATATAAAACGCTGCACCGGGCTTGATGAGTGAACAAAACTATCTGGAAGGTAGCGAATTGGCAGTATAATATGAACACTAGCTCTTTTCCCAGCAAGAATGATTCCTGAAAAATAGTTTGCCCCAAAGCCCCAAAGCCCCAAAGCAATGTCATGTTGTATGTGGCGGGACGATGTGCAGCGACACACCGCAACCCCCTCCACCAGAAATCAAGATGTTCTCCTGTCTGCGATCGAGAAGCAATTATGTTTGATGATGGCGCGGGATAGCTACCTGGCCATCCAGCCACCGTCGACCGTAAGAATATGTCCGTTGACGTAATCAGCGGCCCTTGATGCCAGAAAAACCACGGCTCCGCCCAGATCCCGGGGCTCGCCCCAGCGTCCGGCAGGAATGCGCGCGGAGATCTCTGCGAAACGCTTCTCATTGTCCTGCAGCGCCTGGGTATTATCTGTCTTGAAGTACCCTGGAGCCACGGCGTTTATCTGGATGTTGGACGCCGCCCATTCATTGGCCAAAGCCTTTGTTAGCCCGGCTACCGCATGTTTTGAAGCTGCGTAAGAGGGGACAGTGATCCCGCCCGAAAATGACAGCAATGAGGCTATGTTGATGATCTTTCCCTCTTTGCGTTCCACCATTTTGCTGCCGAAAAACCGGCACAGGGAGAAGATGGAATTGAGGTTTGTCTGGATGACCCGGTTCCAGGCATCGTCGGGATATTCCACAGCGGGATACCGTTCGATGGTTCCGGCGTTGTTTACCAGGATATCAATGTGCGGGGTGCATTCCAGAGTGTCTTTGGCCAGTTTGTCGGCACCATCCTCAGAGGCAAGGTCGGCGTGGACGGCCCAGCTTTGCCTGCCGGTTTCCCGCACCAGAGCGGCCGTTTCGTCCGCGCTTCCGGGCCGTGATCCGGCACAAACAACGTCAGCGCCGGATTCGGCAAGTGCCAGGGCAATGGCCCTTCCGAGGCCCCGGCTGGCGCCTGTGACAAGTGCTGTTTTTCCTTCAAGTGAAAAGGGATTCGATGTCATAATGAATCAGGTATGTTAAATCGGATTGCTCGTTGAGTTTTGGCGCAAACGGTCGGCAAGTCAGGTCCGACGTTATACGCATTCTTAATGGGAGTACCCCATTTTATCGGGGCTGCCCATTTGCGGAGCCGCGAGGGCCTGACGGGATCATTTCACCGTTGTCAGGGGAACCTGGTCCATGTCGGCAAAGCTCTGGTTTTCTCCGGCCATGGCCCAGACAAAAGCATAGTTTGATGTTCCGGCACCGGAATGAATGGACCACGGCGGGGAGATAATGGCCTGGTTGTTGGCTACCACCATGTGTCGGGTTTCGTCTTTTTCTCCCATGAAATGCCAGACTCTGTCCTCTTTGGGAAGGTTGAAGTAGAAATAGGCTTCCATACGCCGGTCATGCAAATGAGGCGGCATGGTATTCCAGATACTTCCCGTCTTCAACTCGGTAAAGCCCATCACAAGCTGGCAGCTTTTTATGCCGTCCGGATGGATGTACTTGTAAATGGTCCGCTCATTGGCTTTTTCCACGGAACCCAGGTGCTGCGGCTCCGCTTCGTCGAAGCTCATTTTTCGTGTTGGATAGGGAGCATGGGCCGGAGCAGACGTAAAATAAAAAAGTGCAGGATCACTGCCCGTTTTGGCAAAGGATACATTCTTGACACCTTTTCCGATATACAGGCATTCTTTGGCAATCAGAGGATACTTTTCGCCGTCCACCTCAACCGTTCCCTCTCCCGAGACAAGTATGATCCCTATTTCCCTGCGCTCCAGAAAGTAATCGGATTTCAAGGCATCATCTGTTTCAAGAGGAAGTGGTTTGCCGTCCGGGACAGCCCCGCCGATTATTAGCCTGTCATAGTGGGTGTAGGTCATGGATATTTTGCCACTCTGCATCACATCCTCCACCAGAAAATGATCCCTGAGACTCTGAGTGTCCATTTTTTTGGTTTCGACTGGTCCAATCGCGTTCCTGATAATCATAAGTAAAATCTTTTTTATGTCTGTTTAATAGTCAAAGAAATTTCAAGGTACGTGCAAAAACATGTACATGGCTAAAATACAAAAATAAATTTGCGAGTTATAATTTATTCTTGTAGGTTTTAACTGTTGGCTGTTCTGGTACTTATGAAAATATCATTTGTCAGATACGTTGATTTAATTGACTTTGCCTCTACCCTCCGACGCAGATATGGGTGATCTGAGATGTTGGAACCAAGCGATTGAATAAAGAAATCAGGTGACGATTTTCCGAAGAATCGGAAGTATCACAGAAAATGCCGTCTGGATACTGATAACAAAACGATTCAAACTGCAAATACCCTTAATTACAAGTCTGATTTTCGGTCTGTTTCGGGTATGCCTGTTTGGCTCCCCAAAAAACACAGTTTTACATCAATCTGTAAAAAACATATGGAAAAAAAAATTCTTAAAAGCTTTCGCTTGTTCCGGTTTGCCGGAATCAACATTTCTCATTACTCCGCCATGGTGTTGCTGCTCGGTGCTGCCGTGCTTACCGCCTCATGTACGGAAACAGATTCCGTCAACTCCGGAAATGTTACCACCGATGAAATCATGGATTTTGTTGACGATCAGGTGAGACTGCTTGTCAGTGAAACGGACGCCGCCATTGAGCGGAATCCGGAAGGGCGCCGCGGACCACGCGTAAACAGCCGGGGCATCCGTGCTGACAGTCTGTTTTTGATCTCATCACGCGACTGGACCAGCGGATTCATGCCCGGTATGCTATGGTACATGTATGAGTACACAGGTGATGACCACTGGCTGGGAGAAGCCCGCAGGTACACCGCGCCCATCGAACGCGAAAAAACCAACGCTACTACCCATGACATGGGCTTTAAAATCTACTGCAGCTTTGGCAACGGCTACCGGCTCACCGCGGAACCTCACTATCGTGATGTGATCATAGAAGCTTCAAATACCCTCATAACGCGTTATAATCCAACGGTCGGAGCCATCCGTTCGTGGGATCACAATCGGGACCGATGGGATTTTCCGGTAATCATCGACAATATGATGAACCTGGAGATGCTTTTCCGGGCCACAGAAATGACGGGTGATTCGGTATACTATGACATTGCGGTACAGCATGCGCGCACCACCATTGCGGAGCATTTTCGTGAGGATAACAGCTCGTATCACGTAATAGGCTTCAATCCCGAAACAGGGGAGGTCATGCAGCGGCACACCCATCAGGGCTATGCTCATGAGTCTGCATGGGCAAGGGGACAGGCTTGGGGGCTTTACGGTTTTGTAATGTCGTATCGTTTTACCGGACTGCCGGAGTTTCTTGAGCAGGCCGAGAAGATCGCCGAGTTCATACTTGATCATCCCCGCCTTCCGGAAGATCTGGTACCTTACTGGGATTTCGATGCTCCCGATATACCTGATGTAGCAAGGGATGCCTCCGCCGCTTCCATTACTGCTTCGGCTCTATATGAGTTGAGTACCATGGTAAATGACAAAAGCGCATATTACAAGCAAATGGCTGATGACATGCTTGCAAGTCTGTACAACAATTTCCGTTCTCCGGATGGCGGGAATCTGGGATTTGTGCTGGGTCACAGCACCGGGCACCATCCCCATGGCTATGAAATAGACACACCGCTCATTTACTCGGATTACTACTTTATCGAAGCCGCCCTGCGTAAAGAAAGACTGGAAAGTCGCTGATGCGTACTTCCTGAAGAAAAGCTTTCACCGGATTTCAGAATGAAATTTGAAGAAATATCCATGACGGAGCAGTTTTGCTTGCATTTAATTGTAAGTAAAATGCCTGTCATGGCTTTACGTGTGACTTGATGAATCAAAATTTTCACATATGAAGATTGAGCACTTTGCCTTCAACGTTGAGGATCCTGTCGGGATGTCCCGATGGTATGTAACCAACCTTGGTATGACCGTTGTCCGCAGCGACGAGCAACCGCCATACACGACCTTCCTGGCGGACGGTAGCGGTCAGGTCATGATTGAATTCTATAATAATCCGGCCGATGCCGTCCCTGATTATCGCAATATGGACCCGCTGATCGTGCACCTGGCCTTTGTGTCGGAGGATCCATCCGTGGACAAAAAACGACTGCTAGAGGCGGGAGCGAAGCTGGCAGATGAAATACATCTGGATGACGGTTCCCACCTGCTGATGCTGCGTGATCCATGGGGATTTCCGATTCAATTCTGCAAAAGGGGTGTGCCAATGATGCCAAATGCCGATAAAAAGTGAAGTGCTCACTCTTTATATAGCAGAGGGTTTACCATGACAAACCGAATATTCACAATCCGCTTTACAGGCATTCTGTTATTTGTGATGCTCTTGAGTGCCCTGAAGACATTTGCGCTTGAAAAAAACAGGCCGAATATTCTGATGATCGTTGTGGACGACCTGAATGACTGGGTGGGGTACATGAATGTCCATCCGCAAGCCATGACACCGAACCTGGACCGCCTGGCGGATCAGGGCACGGTCTTCACCAATGCTCATGCCGCAGCTCCATTGTGCGGGCCCACGCGCGCAACCATACTGAGTGGTTTGCGTCCGTCAACAACCGGGATTTACGGACACAACAACTACCGTACTCTTGTGAATAATCCCCACATTGAAGAAT
>SLNO01000016.1 GCA_007132975.1 Balneolales bacterium | reverse complement strand
GCTGGAGATAGTAGGCCATGCTTTCCATAAGTGCCTGCCAGCTGGCCTCGATGATGTTTTCCGACACGCCAACGGTCCCCCAGCTTGAACCGTTGTTGACGGAGTCGATCAGCACCCGCACTTTTGCGCTGGTGCCGTCTTTTTCGTTCAGTACACGAACTTTGTAGTCAGAGAGCTGCATCCGGCTGACTTCCGGGTAAAACTTGCAGATCGCCTTGCGGAGGGCCTGGTCAAGGGCGTGGACCGGGCCGTTGCCCGAGGCGGCGGTGTGCTCTTCCTCGCCGTTCACCAGCAGGCGGATGGTGGCTTCGCACCTCGCTTCCGCACTTTCGTTCTTTTCGATGATCACGCGGAATCCCTTGAGCTCGAAAAGATCGGTCCATTCGCCGGTGATCTTGCGGATAAGCAGGTCCAGCGAGCCCTCGGCCGCCTCAAACTGATACCCCTGGTTTTCCAGATTCTTGAGAGCCTTGACAATCTCCGGCACCTTGTCGCCGTAGGTTTTCAGATCGATGCCAAGCTCATCGGACTTGTAGTGGATGTTGCTCTTGCCCGAAAGGTCGGAGACCAGCACGCGGCGATAGTTGCCGACTGTTTCCGGGCTGATATGCTCATATGTGGACGGGTCCTTCATGACCGCGCTTACGTGGATGCCGCCCTTGTGCGCAAAAGCGCTCTTGCCGACGAACGGCTGGTGGTCGAAAGGCATGACATTGGCCACTTCGCTGACATAATTGGAGAGCGCGGCAAGCTTCTCCATCTGTTCGGGAGCGATGCAGTCGTAACCCATTTTCAGCTGCAGGTTGGGGATGACCGAGCAGAGGTTGACGTTGCCGCAGCGTTCGCCATACCCGTTGACGGTGCCCTGTACGTGACGGCAACCGTTTTCGACCGCCACCAGCGTGTTGGCTACGGCAAGTTCGCCGTCGTTGTGCGCGTGGATGCCGATCACTTTCCCGGGAAAGCGCGAGACCACCTCGCGGACTATCACCGCAACTTCCTGGGGAAGCGTGCCCCCGTTGGTGTCGCACAGGACCAGTGCCGAAGCACCGGCCTGCGCGGCATTCTCCAGGGTCCGCAGCGCATATTCCGGATTGTCCTTGTATCCGTCAAAGAAGTGCTCGGCATCGTAGATCACCTCCTTGTCATGCGCTGCCATGTAGGCAACTGACTGCCGGATCAGATCCAGGTTGTCGCGATCGGTAATACCAAGTGCCTGGTGCACGTGGAACAGCCAGGTCTTGCCGAAGATGGAGACCGCGGGGGTCCCGGCCTCGACCAGCGCCTGGATGTTTGGGTCGGTTTCGGGCGTGTTGCCGTACCTCATGGTACTGCCAAACGCCACCAGACGGGCATGTTCGAAGCGGTGAGACCGTGCCCGCTCGAAGAACGCCATGTCCTTCGGATTGGATCCGGGCCATCCGCCCTCGATATAGTCGATGCCGGTCTGGTCCAGTCGCTTGGCAATCCGCATTTTGTCTTCCGACGACAGCGAGATGCCTTCGCCCTGGGTTCCGTCCCGCAACGTGGTGTCAAACAGGTCTATCGATCGTTGTTCCATGGATCTGTCAGT
Organism: Balneolales bacterium; assembly: GCA_007132975.1. Taxonomy (GTDB): domain Bacteria; phylum Bacteroidota; class Rhodothermia; order Balneolales; family Natronogracilivirgulaceae; genus SKNL01. The sequence goes on along the minus strand of SLNO01000016.1, from coordinate 64,583 downwards.
CCTTTTTTATCCAGCTCATCATATTGCGCAGTTCACCACCGATCTTTTCAATGGGGAGACGGCTGTGTTTCCGTCTCAAGGCCTCATGCGAAGCCCGTCCTGCCTTGTTCTCCAGAATCCATTCGCGGGCAAAACTGCCGTTTTGAATGTTTTCCAGAATCTCTTCCATGCGCTTGCGGGTGTCGGCATTGATGACTTTGGGCCCCGATGTCATCCCGCCGTACTCCGCCGTGTCGCTCACCGAGTGGTACATACCCGCGATGCCGCCCTCGTACATCAGGTCCACGATAAGCTTGAGCTCGTGGAGGCACTCGAAATAGGCGATCTCGGGTTTGTAGCCGGCGTTGACCAGCACTTCGAAACCGGTGTTCACCAGTTCGGTCGCGCCGCCGCACAAAACGGCCTGCTCGCCGAACAGGTCAGACTCGGTCTCTTCTTCAAATGTCGTTTCGATCACACCGGCGCGTGTCCCGCCCACACCCTTGGCATAGGCCAGGGCCACATCCCGCAGATTCCCGTCTGGGTCCTGGTGGATGGCGAACAGGCACGGTACGCCGGCTCCCTGTGTATAGACGCGCCGCACCAGGTGTCCGGGTCCTTTCGGGGCCACCATGAACACGCCGATTTCCCTGGGCGGTGCGATCTGGTTGAAATGGATGTTGAACCCGTGCGCGAAAGCCAGGATGTTGCCCGGCTGCAGGTTCGGGAGGATGTCCTTCTCGTAGACATCTTTCTGCTTCTCATCGGGCAGGAGCACCATCACGATATCGGCTTTGCTCACCGCATCGGCGGTATCGTACACGTTCAGGCCGTCTTTTTTCACCTTGTCACGCGTACTGCTGTCGCTGCGCAGACCGACGATGACCGACACCCCGCTTTCGTGGAGATTGAGCGCGTGGGCGTGTCCCTGGCTTCCGTAGCCAAGCACGGCCACGGTTTTGTCCTTCAGGACGTTGAGATCGGCATCGTTGTCATAAAATAATTTCATCAGGTTTTTAGAGTGTAGTAGTTAGGGTTGTGTGTTTGGTATTGGATAAAATTGTTGGCCAGGGTCAGTCCCGGGGCTGGTATTCACGTTTCATGGCCACCGAACCGGTGCGCGCCACCTGGCGGATCCCGAACGGCTCGAACATGCTTATGGCCGCATCCACCTTGTCCTTGCGGCCGGTGATCTCGATGGTCAGGCTTTCGGTGCTGATGTCGATCACCTTGGCGCGGAACACGTTGGCCACCTGGATGATCTCGGTCTGCTTCTCCTTGGTGGATTCGACCTTGATCAGGGCCAACTCGCGCTCCACATGGGGGCGGAACGTCAGGTCCTCGACGCTGACCACATCCACCAGCTTGTCCAGCTGAAGGATGATCTGATCGATGATGCGTTCGTCGCCGTGGGTGGTGATGGTGCAGCTGGCCATGGTCGGTTCCTCCGCTTCACCGATGCTGATGCTGTCAATATTGAACCCGCGCCCGGTAAACAGGCCGGCGATGCGGGCCAGGGCGTTGAAGTTGTGGTTGACCTTCATCGAAATGGTGTGCTTGCGTTCCTTTTTGGCTGCTGCTGACATCGTTTGGTGCTGTGGTGTGTTATTACTGATTTGGTTTCTGGTGGATGGGGACAGGGGCGCGTTATCGCCTGCCTTCCTTGTGAAGCCGTTCGGTTATTTTGAGGGTTTCACCGGGATGGGCGAGTCAATCTGCTCGTCGACGGCCGCGCCGGGGGGGATCATCGGATAGACGCACTCTTCCTTGCTCACGCGGATGTCCATGACAACCGGACGGTCCTTGATGGCGTGTGCCTGCTCGAGTACGTCGCGGAGCTCGTCCACGGTTTCGGCACGGAGCCCTACGGCGCCGTAAGCCTCGGCCATTTTCACGAAATCGGGGTTGCTTTCCTCAAGGAACGAGTGGGAGTAGCGTCCGCCGTAGAACATCTCCTGCCACTGGCGCACCATGCCGAGATAGCCGTTGTTCATGATGGCGATCTTGACCGGGATATTGTAAGCAACGGCGGTGGTAAGCTCCATGGCGGTCATCTGGAAACCGCCGTCGCCGGAAATGCACCAGACGTCGCGGTCGGGACGGGCCACAGCGGCGCCCACGGCGGCCGGGAAGCCGAAGCCCATGGTTCCGAGTCCGCCGGAGGAGAGCCACGATTTCGGATGGTTGTACTGGTAATACTGGGCCGCCCACATCTGATGCTGGCCAACGTCGGTGGAGATGATTGCCTCGCCCTTGGTGACGCGGGAGATCTCCTGGATCATGAACTGCGGGGCGATCTCGTTGCCACGCGGCTCATAGCGCAGCGGATGCTCGCGGCGCCACTGATCGATGGTGCCGAGCCAGTCGGCCGTATCCACCGGACCAACCTGCTTGCTGAGCTCGGTGAGGATCTCCTTAACATGTCCGACCAGCGGTACTTCCACGGTGACGTTCTTGTTGATGCAGGAGGGGTCGATGTCGATGTGGATCTTGCGCGAATGCGGCGAAAAACCGTCTACACGGCCGGTCACGCGGTCATCGAAGCGGGCGCCGACGGCAATCAGGACATCGCATTTCTGGATGGCCATGTTGGCGTACCATGTGCCGTGCATGCCGAGCATGCCGACCGAAAGCGGGTCGCTCTCAGGGAAAGCGCCAAGACCCATGAGGGTGGTGGTGACCGGGATGCGGCACTTGCGGGCCAGTTCCGTGATCTCTTTGCAGGCATCACCCATCACCGTGCCTCCGCCGACATAGAGCAGGGGTTTGCTGGCGACGTTGATCAGTTCAGCGGCCTTGCGGATCTGCTCGGGGTCGCCCTTGGTCTGAGGCTTGTACCCGCGCATGGAAACCTGAGGGGCGCGAGGAGCGTAGTCGGCCTTGGAAAAGAGCATGTCTTTGGGCAGGTCGATCAGAACCGGACCGGGACGGCCTGACTGGGCGATGTAAAAGGCATCGCGGATGGCATCTGCCAGATCCTCCACCTTCTTGACAAGAAAACTGTGCTTTGTAACGGGTCGCGTCATGCCGATGATGTCGGCTTCCTGGAACGCGTCGTTGCCGATGAGGGTGGATGGGACCTGTCCGGTAAGTACCACCATGGGGATCGAGTCCATCATGGCCGTGGTGATGCCGGTGACGGTATTGGTGGCGCCTGGACCCGAAGTAGCCAGGATAACCCCGGGCTTGCCCGTGGCGCGGGCGTAGCCGTCGGCCATGTGCGTGCCGCCCTGCTCGTGGCGCACCAGGATGTGGCGCAGCTTCGGGGTCTTGAAAAGCGTGTCGTAGACGCCCAGGACCACACCGCCGGGATAGCCGAAAATAGTGTCGACACCCTGATCCAGAAGGCTTTGAATAAGGATCTCGCCGCCGTTAAGCTCCTTCTTTACCGTGACAACGGTATTTTCTGAGACTTTTTTTGCCGTACCGTTGGTGGCGGGAGGGGAGGTGATCGTTTTGCTGGTTGCTGCGGAGGTTGATTCTGAGTGTGTCATCTGTTGATTCCGTGATTTTGGGACAGGTTCAGATGGAATATCCACAAGAATAGCGACAGCATGCTCCCAGGCGATATGCGTGTTCGTTTTCGTGTGGATTTTTCATGGGTAATGTCGTTTCTGGTGTATGGTGTACAGTCCGGTTTCCCAGAGGTCATTACCTTAATTCCGGATTCAGCGATTTATTCTAAAAAGACGGGATGCAGGATGACCTCTGGCAATTTTTATAGGTTGCCAATTAGTAGGTCGATAATTAGAATAATGATGCCGCTGACAAGAGATGTGCGGAGTACGGAGGAAAGGAGGCCGGAAGAAACTTCCGATGTGATGGCCGTTACAATTGTTGCAACCCGGGTATCAAACCCTGGAAGGGGAAGTGCCTTTGCAACTGTTTGACTACGATTTATCACGGTGTGTACTCGTTACTTGCGTTATGCATCTGCTTGTAAAGCTAATGATTTTATTCTGGATGTCAACAGTTAAAACCTCCAAAAAATAAAAAAAGTGAAAACCGGGGGATTTTGTGGATAAAATAAAATGTCAAAAACTACAAAAGGCCTAAAAATAAAAGGTAATGGCACTAGAATGGTATTAATAACCATATCTTTGGAAGCGCTTTTTGTATAAAATCTGCTGAAATTTCATAAAAACCGTTTTGCGACTGTACATGTTTGTTCTGAAATCAGACAGGTTGCAGATTGGAGCCCGTGCAGAAATTCATCAAAAATTCGTCTGCCGATAGTCAAATTTGAGTTGTGAAAAAGCCCTGAATGTGGTAGCATGGCAAGGTGCGGCCGTGGACAACATTACATACCAAATCAGAACAATCGGCCGCTGGATCAGGAACTGTACAAAAAAACAATCATTATGCCATTGAACAAATACAGCAGCCGCCTTACGCAGGTTCGCTCGCAGGTCGGCTCGCAGGCCATGCTCTACGCCACGGGACTCAAACAGGAAGACTTCGACAAGCCCCAGATCGGGATTGCCAGCATGGGGTGGGACGGCAACCCGTGCAACATGCACCTGAACGACCTGGCGGCATTGGTCCGGGACGGGGTGAAGGAAGAGTCCATGATCGGTTATGTATTTCACACGATTGGCGTGAGCGATGGCATCTCCATGGGCACGACCGGAATGAAATATTCGCTGCAGTCGCGCGACATCATAGCCGACTCAATTGAAACAGTGGTGGCCGCGCAATGGTACGACGGGGTGATCGCCCTGCCGGGGTGCGACAAGAACATGCCCGGATCGGTCATGGCCATGGCCCGGCTCAACCGTCCGTCCATCATGGTCTACGGCGGCACCATCCGTCCCGGTAGTCTGTCCAACCGGAAATTGGATGTGGTTTCGGCCTTTGAGGCGTGGGGACAGTATGTGACCAAGCAGATCGACGATGAGGGTCTGGACAACGTCCTGAAGAATGCCTGTCCAGGCGCCGGCGCGTGCGGTGGCATGTACACGGCCAACACCATGGCCTCGGCCATTGAGACGCTCGGTCTCAGCCTGCCTTACAGCTCTTCGATCCCGGCCACCTCGGACGACAAGCGCGAGGAGTGCCTGCGGGCCGGTGCGGCCATGAAGCTGCTGCTGGAGCAGGACATCACCCCGGATAAGATCCTCACCCGAAAATCCTTTGAAAATGCGATAACCGTGGTGATAGCCCTGGGCGGATCCACCAATGCCGTGCTGCATTTGCTCGCCATGGCGCATGCGGCCGGCGTGGACCTGAACATCGACGACTTCCAGCGCATTTCCGCAAAGACGCCATTTCTTGCCGATCTCAAGCCCAGCGGCAAGTACGTGATGGAAGACCTCTACGACGTCGGCGGCGTGCCTGCGGTCCAGAAGATGCTCCTGCGCGAAGGCTTCCTGCACGGCGATTGCCTCACGGTCACCGGAAAAACGCTTGAGGAGAACCTGGAGGAGCTGCCCGGGCTTAAAGAAGGCCAGGACATCATCGCTCCGCTGTCCAACCCCGTCAAAAAGACGGGACATCTCTCCATATTATATGGCAACCTGGCGGAGGAGGGATCTGTGGCCAAGATCACCGGCAAGGAAGGCCTGCGCTTTGAAGGCACCGCGCGGGTTTTCGACTCAGAAGAGGATTGCCTGACGGGCATCAACGAAGGCCGGGTGAAGGCCGGCGATGTTGTGATCATCCGCTACGAGGGTCCCAAAGGCGGACCCGGGATGCGGGAGATGCTCTCTGTCACATCGGCCATCATGGGCGCAGGGCTCGGCAAGGAGGTGGCTCTGATCACCGACGGCCGTTTTTCGGGCGGAACACACGGCTTCGTGGTCGGGCACATCACGCCCGAGGCGCAGGTCGGCGGGGTTATCGCACTGGTCCGCGACGGCGACCAGGTGACCATCGACGCCGAATCCAACCGGCTGGATGTGGACCTGGACGGTGCGGAGATCGACCGCAGGCGTAAAGAGTGGAAGGCGCCGCCATTCAAGGCAACGAGGGGCACATTGTACAAATATCTGCGGAGTGTTTCGTCGGCATCCACAGGGTGTGTAACCGATGCATAAATTCCCGCATGGGGCCCGCCCGTTACTTCGTCAGTTGTAAGCAAGTTGCACTGCCGCTGCGGGTCTGGCGGGGTGACCAGGCGGGTTTCCGGTGGAACACGGAGTTACCCGCCGGGATCCGCATCCTCAAATTTCTTCAGCTCACGCTGATAGTCCTCCTCGGAGATGAGCCCCTGCTGCCAGAGTCCGACCAGCTCGTTTTTTCTCTCGAGCGTGCCGGTTGGATGTGCAGGCCGGGTTTTTTCGATCGAGGCGCGCAGCCTCATCCTGTCGCGTTCCGATTCCGCCGCCCGCTCGATCAACACGGCTACCGGTTCCGGATCTGAGATGCCGGGCAGTTCCAGAGTTTCCCCGTCGTGTCGCAGCAAGATGCTCCCAAGTCCGAACCGTGCCGGAAAACCGCTGAACCGCACCTCGCAGGAGGTGATCTCGTGCAGCATTACGTTCGCGGTCCGCGTTTCCGTATGGTGTTCCACGCGGCTGTTGGTTACCACCAGGCGCATGGCAAACCATCTGCGCCGGTAAACGTAGATGATCCAGATGCCCAGCAGCAGGGGCGCCAGCAGCACGCCTGCCACGTATTGCGGCAGGAAGATGCGCCAGTCGGGACGCAGCTCATAGCGTTGATCATCAGGGTCGCTGGCAGCGGTCGCGTTTTCAGTCTTTTGTTTCATGGACAATTGGTCATTTTCCGTCATGATTTCGCTTTTTCGTAGTCTGTAATCTGTTTTTTTTGTAATTTAGCGACTTCATTAAATTTTCAAAATTCGCAGTTGTCAGGCCGGAATTCGCATAACCTGTTGCGCGTAAATCCGGTAACGATCATGCCAAAAATATCTGTCTGGAAGTATCTGTTGATTTTGTGGATGACGGCGGTGCTCGTGGCTGGATTTCTCATCCGTGTGCCCGAAATCCCGATCCTGTACGAAACGTCGCGGAACCTGTTTTTCCACGTGCCGATGTGGTTTACCATGACGGTGGTTTTTGCCGCCGGGCTCATCTTCAGCATCCGCTATCTGGCGAGCAATCGGATGCGTTTCGATACCCTGGCCGAGTCGGCCACCCTGATCGGCATCCTGTTCGGGCTATGCGGACTTCTGACCGGTTCGCTCTGGGCGCGCTTCACCTGGGGTACCTGGTGGACCTTCGCCGAGCCCAAGATGAACCTGTCGGCCATGGCGTTGATGATCTACGTGGCCTATTTCATACTGCGCTCGGCATTTGACGACCCGGAAAAGCGGGCCAAAGTAGCCGCCGTGTACAATGTATTCGCCGCCACCACGGTACCGTTCCTGCTGTACATTGTCCCGCGCCAGCTCCCGAGCCTGCATCCCGGGGCGGATGGCAACCCGGCCTTCAGCGACCTCACGGCCCCCGAACTGCGGCTGGTTTTCTACCCTGCGGTGATCGGCTTCATCGGCCTGGCGGTGTGGATCATCCAGCTCCGGTACCGATACGTGATGCTCGGAAACCGGCTGGAGCGGAAGGAGGCCGGCTGACGGTGAACCGCAAACCCCATCCACCAGGTAATAATCCCTTTTGAAACGACGTTAAATCTTGAATGGAATGTTTTTTATTTTCAGTTTCATAACAATGCTTGCCGTTTCGGCGGCGGACACACTTTCGGCGGCCTACAGCGATCTCTGGCAGGGGGTGTCCGGTCCGGAGCAGGGCAATGTGGTCATGCAGGCCATGGCATCGCAGGGGCTGATCTATGTGGTCCTTGGCGTGAGCCTGATCATCTGGTTCGTCCTGATCGCTTATCTGGTGCGGCTGGACAAAAAAATCTCCCGGCTGGAACAGAAACTCCCGGAATAACGGTTATTTTCAAACACGACTAAAGAAGTATTGCACATGCGTCCACGTCTCATATTCGGAATTGCCGGAATCGTCGTTTTCACTTCCCTGGTGATGTTCAATTTCAGCCAGAGCATTTCTTCCTATGTCTGTTTTGAGGAGGCGGCCACGATGGACAACGACCGGGTGCACGTGATCGGCACGTGGGACAGCAGCCAGCCGGCCAGCTTCTCCACCGAGACCATGACCTTTACGTTCTTCATGACCGACGAAAACGGAAACACACGCCGGGTCGTCTATCCGCGTCCGAAACCGAACAACTTCGAGCAGGCCGACCAGCTCGTCGTCATCGGGCAGATGCGCGGCGATACGTTCGTCTCGCGGGACATGCTCGTCAAATGCCCCTCCAAATACAACGACGCGATTAACCCGGAACTATCTGAACTGCAGTAAAAGCCCATGATCGGTATCCTTGGCCAGGCCGCCCTCTCCCTCGCCTTTGTCAGCGCCATTCTCTCCACCTGGTTCTACTACCGTGCCGCACAAAAAGGCGGTGTTAGGAGTGAAACGCTTGCCAATGCGCTGTTTTTCCTGAAGGGAGCGTTCACCTTTTTCGCGTCCGGACTGCTGGTCTACCTGATCTTCACGCACCAGTTCCAGTACTACTACGTCTACAACTACACCAGTTCCGACCTTCAGAATGTCTACCTGTGGGCGGCCTTTTACAGCGGGCAGGAGGGAAGCCTGCTCTTGTGGATACTGTCGTCGTTCCTGGTCGGGCTGGCCATCATCCGCTGGACCACCCCCGAGTACCGCGCGCCGGTGATGGTGTTCATGGGTCTGACGCAGGTGTTCCTGCTGTCGATGGTTTCCGGCTTTCCGATCCCCGGATGGGGGGACCTGGGCGCCTCGCCTTTCCGCACGCTGGCCTCGGAAATGTCTGATTCGCCGGTGTTCCGTGCCAACCCGGATTTTGTGCCTTCCGAGGGGAGCGGGCTGAACGACCTGCTGCGCAGCCCCTGGATCATCATCCATCCGCCTGTGATCTTCCTCGGTTTTGCGATGATGACCGTGCCTTACGCCTTTGCCCTGGCCTCGCTCTGGAAGCGCAAGTACCACGAGTGGATCCATCCCGCCTTGCCCTGGACGCTGGGGGCCAATCTGTGCCTTCTCACGGCCATTTTCCTGGGCGGTTACTGGGCGTATGTGACGCTGTCGTTTGGCGGCTACTGGGCCTGGGACCCGGTGGAAAACGCCTCGCTCGTGCCGTGGATATTCGGGATGGCCGGCATCCATGCCATGCTCATCCAGAAAAAGCACGCCAGTTCGCACAAGGCGTCCATCATTTTCGCCATTTTGGCTTACGTGACCATCATCTACCAGACATTCCTGACGCGGTCGGGCATCCTGGGCGACTCCTCGGTGCACAGTTTTGTGGATCTTGGGCTGTACAACCATCTGCTGCTGTTCATTTTGGTCACCGGCGGGGTGGGCTTCGGCCTGCTGGCCTACCGTTACCGCGAGCTGCCCGAGCCGAAAAAGGAGTCGCCTATCCTGAGCCGTGAGTTCATGATGTTCTCGGGGGCCATGGTGCTGTTCCTGTCGGGGCTGGTGATCATCCTGGGGACCAGTTCCCCGATCCTGGGGCGGCTGTTCGTGGACAATCCGACGCCTCCGGACCAGCAGTTCTACAATGACTGGACGTTGCCTTTCGGGGTGCTGATCGGCATCATGACCGTGGTCACGCAGTTCCTCTGGTGGAAACGGCGCGATGCCGAATCGCTGGCCGCCGTGCTTATCACGCCCACGCTCATCGCCTCGGTGATCACGCTGACGGCGGTGATCTGGGTCGATATGCGCAATGTCTGGTGGATGGTCTACCTGTTTGCCGCGGTGTTCGCAGTGGCAGGAAACGGGCAGGTCATGATTCAGATGCTTCGCCGCAATCCCCGGCGCATCGGCGGTACGCTCACGCACATCGGCTTTGCTGTACTGATGATCGGTTTCCTGGGTTCGGGCTTCGACCGCCCCATGGTGGACCAGCGCACACGCGATTACAACCGTGCCGTGGCGGCCGGACAGGTTTATGACGACGACGGTTTCCGCGTCAACCAGCCCATCGAATTTGTAGAGCTCGAAAAGGGCAAACCGAGATTGATCGATGGACGCTACATGGTCACGTATCAGAGCGGGGCCATCACCGAGCGCAACCGTCCGGGTGAGCAGGAATATGAAATTGTCTTTGAGGATGTGCGATCCGGCCGATCATTTGTCATGCGGCCAACCGTCTACCCGATGCTTTCCAACTCGTCGCCTGGTGCGGTGGAGTGGACAGTGGACCCTGATGTGCGCACCAGCTGGTTCTCCGATATTTTCATGTACGTGGCCGGCTCGGCGCTTGTGGACCGTGAAATCGAGCGCATGAACCGCGAAAATCCGGGACACATGCAGACCATCGACCAGCTTGGCCCGCAGATGGCCGACTATGATCCCGATGAGACAAGGATCCGGGTGCGTCGCGGCGGGACAGTCCAGATCGGCGAATACTCGCTCACCTTCAATAATTTCACATATGTGGATGAGGCCGAGCTGCCGGACAACAGTATCATAGGTGTGAAGGCGGACCTGTTGCTGGTGCACCGCGAGAGCGGCGAGTCGGTGCAGATCCATCCGGCTTTCACGCTGGTTGCCGACGATGGTTCGCAGTATGCGTTCAATCCGCCTGTTGCATTTAATCTTCCGGGTGAAATGGCCGGACAAGAGGATGAAACAGAATATGATCAGGGCACGGGCAGGCAGTCCGGGACGTATCCGGAGGCCAACGGTGCCTTGCAGGCGGCCGGTTCGGTGCGCTTTCTGGAAGTGCATCCCGACACTGACGAGATTGAGCTGTCGATCCGTGGCGTTGAGGGTGAGCCGGAACGTGAGTGGGTCCTGCTGGCCGCAGAGCATAAACCGCTCATCTCGGTGGTGTGGCTTGGCACCTTTTTGCTTATGTTTGGATTCAGTGTTTCCATAATCTATCGCTGGGCGGATCAGAAAAAGCGGGAAGCCCTGGAGAAAGAAGGCCGCGATCCGGAAATGATCGACGAAGACCTGCGGGTGGATGACGTTATGGATGATGATGCTGTTGCTGCTGACGATGATTACGATGATGAGACCGTGGATGGCGGCCATGCGGATTCCAATGGCGATCCCCAGGAGAAAGAGCAGCGTCCCCATCCAACAGAATTGAAATAATTGATAGTGAGCAGGCATGCGAAATCCATTCGGACGATACCTATTACTGGTTTTATTCTTTGTGGTTCTGCCCTTCGGGATCGCATTTTCGTGGAATCCCGGAACGGGTGAAACCGGACTCCTTTATTCAGGGTCATACGTTTCTGGATATGAGCGGCCTGTCATGCAGGTTGATCTGCAAAATCCCCGGTCGCCTGGCCGTGAAGTGCATGCGTTGCGGGGATCGGCGCCGGTGATGTCGTCGGGTAGCTACATGGAGCCGGGCCGTGCCCCATCAGCGCTGGGGGCTCTGCTGCGCTCTTTTGTGATGCCGGGATGGGGCCACTACTATGCCAATCCAGACGGGTGGCGACGCGGACAGATACACCTGGGAGCCGAGGTTGTGCTGATTGCATCCTATCTGGGCATCAGCCGGCAGTCCTATGTGCTCGAGAAGAACATGTACACCCATGCCGCTGCCTTTTCGGGGGCGGATATCCGCGCGCTTGACCGCCAGTTCGAGCTGGCCGTGGGCAACCACCGATCACTGTCCGACTACAATGACTTTCAGGAGCGTACCCGCAACCTGGACCGGCTGTTCCCCGATGAACCGCAATACCGATGGGAGTGGGAGAGCGATGCGCTGCGCAGGGAGTACCTTGATCTGAGAAACCGCAGGGATGACCTGGATCAGCAGCTGCCGGCACTGGCGGCGCTGATGGTGGCCAACCGGCTTATCAGTGGCATCAGTGCCTTCGGTAGGGCGAGGGGTGTAACGGCCGGACAGGCATCCATCCATCTGGCTCCCGGTCCGGATGGGCAGGGCTTCAGGACGGTCTTTTCACTGACATTTTAGTAGTGCGCAAGTTGGTAATCTTACTGCCAAAATGCTGAGCATTACCCCTTTCTGACGACCTTTATCATGCCTTCGGGTCTGAACCATCCAAAAGTAGTTGCAATTCTGATATCCCATAACCGTTTCCATTTGACATGCCTCGATACGTGATCAAGCTTGCCTACGACGGCACGGAGTTTTTCGGCTGGCAGAAGCAGCCGGATGCGAGGACGGTGCAGGGCACGCTGGAGCAGGCTTTGCAGACCATGCTTCAGGAGGAAATTGCACTGTATGGATCGGGACGCACCGACACCGGGGTCCATGCCGAAGAGCAGTTCGCGCATTTCGATGTACACATCCCGGCAGAGGCGGATTGGCTTGTTGAACGGTTGCGGCGCATGCTTCCCGATGATCTACTGGTTCAGGCAGTCAGGGAGGTGCCGGAGCACTTTCATGCACGCTTTGACGCGCACTGGCGACAGTACCGCTACCAGCTGTTGACGGAGCCGGATCCGTTCCTGCGCCGACACGCCTGGTATCCGGGTGAGGTGACCGATTGGAAGACCGTCGACGATGTACTGCAGCTTCTTTTTGGAGAACAGGATTTTGCAGGTTTTTCTCGCAAGAACGACGACCTGCCCCATTCGCGGTGCACAGTGCTGCTGGCAGAGCGGGAGGTGACACCGGACGGACTGGTAGTGGTGCGGATCCGAGCCAACCGCTTTCTCCGGTCGATGATGCGGGCGCTGACCGGGGCGCTCATCAGCGTGGCTCAGGACAGGAAAGATTTCGAATGGTTTGAAGAGCAGTTAAAAAGCGGCCGGGAGATGGATAACATACCGCTTGCTCCGCCAAACGGACTGTTCCTGGAGAAAGTTTTTTATCCGGAGTCCGTTTTAGGCTTGACTTGATACGCATATCTTCTTTATCTTTAAAATCTGAGTCAATGAGGCATTTATTGATTCCATCTGCCACTCCTCCGTAGCTCAATGGCAGAGCATTCGGCTGTTAACCGAAGGGTTACTGGTTCGAATCCAGTCGGGGGAGCTAGAAGGCGAATCCGTTCATTCGGGTTCGCCTTTTTTTATGGCTGAACATGCGACTCCAGACCGAATCTTTCCGCTACTCGTTGTTTAGGTATCAAAAAGTTCAGAACGGTTCTGATCAACGCGGCGCATGTCCTGATCTGCATCACAAGCAAAACGGAAGCAGCATGGGTGGTTTGACTCATTACAGGTCTTGTTTCCGGTTGACAAAGGCGCCATTTTAGCAGAATACCATTTTAACACGACCAGTATGTCTCCAGAAAAACCAAAAAAAATCATGGTTTCTGACTTCGACGGCACCATGACCAGGTTCGACTTTTTTGAGGTTGCCCGCCGTTATCTGCCTTCCGCTGCGGACCATGATTACTGGCAGGATTACCTGGATGGGAAAATTTCTCATTTTGATGCGCTTGCGTCAATTTTCGCTGCCATCAGGACGGATTACGAGGGCATGGATGACGTTATGGCACGGATGGAGCTGGACCCAACGCTCCTCGATTCCATTATCAGACTGGAAGAGGCCGGCTGGAAGATCATTGTAGCCTCAGCCGGTTGCGGCTGGTACATCAAGCGGCTGCTGAAAAATGTGGGACTTTCGCTGGAAGTGCATGCAAACCCTGGTGTATTCACTCCTGAAAACGGCCTGAGGCTTACTCTGCCGACAGATTCACGCTATTTCAGCAGCGACAGGGGGATAGACAAAGAGGCAATCGTCCGTGCAGCGCTTGCCGATGATCCGAATGCCGCCTTTGCCGGTGATGGCAGGCCCGATATTGAGGCAGCCATGCACGTCAGCGGGAACCGACTGTTCGCCCGCGGTATGCTGGCCGATCATCTCAGGAAGGAAGACCGGCCATTCCATTTGTTTGAAAATTTCAAGCAGATTGCAGATACTCTTCTGGATATGAATTAGCTCCATTTCCTGCTTAGTGAATATGCAACGCACTCAGATTGATATACCAACCCTTGTCCGCATCAAAGCGGGAGCTGTTGGACGTGCAGGGATATATGCTCGCCGAAATGATTTTACAGATGTCGTTATTCTGTACAGCAGCGGCCTGAAAGAGAACCTCATGCATCGCCTTCGAGAAGGACTTGATGTGGAGAAGATTTCGGTCAGGCAACAATGGGCCGTTGAGGAGGCCTCCTTCGAGCAGGCCAGGGAGCTTTTTACGAAACTGCCTGCCGGAACCCAGGCTATTTTGGGGTATGGAGGCGGAAAGGCACTGGATACAGCAAAATATGTCTCTTTTCTGAGCAGGTTGCCCTACATATCAATCCCTACATCGCTATCCAACGACGGAATGTGCAGTCCGCAGTCAAGCCTGACCCTTGAAGGTCGGCGAAAGTCGCTGCCTTCCTGTATGCCATTTGGTGTAGTGATTGATACCGAAGTCTGCCTGGAAGCGCCTGAAATACTGTGGCTTTCCGGCGTAGGCGATCTGGTAGCCAAGCTGACAGCCATTGCCGACTGGAAGCTCGCATTCCACGCTGTGGGAACAAAAGTTGACGATTTTGCTGCATTGCTTTCAGATTCAACAGTCTTTCAATTCATTGCCCGTCCCCGCCGTGATCTTGAAGGAGTCAGACTTTTGGGAACCGCACTTATGCTCAATGGCATATCTATGGGAGTTTGCGGCTCATCGCGTCCCGCAAGCGGCAGCGAGCACCTGATCTCCCATGCACTGGATTCATTGAGCAGCAAGCCCGCTCTGCATGGTCTCCAGGTCGGTGTTGCCGCCTATCTTGTCAGCCTGCTCCAAAATAAGCATTCAGAAACCATCGCCGGACTATTCGAGAAGACAGGCTTTTGGAAAGCCATAGCTTCAGACCCCTTCAAGCTGTCCGAATGGATACAAGCTGTGCGCCTTGCACCCGGGATGAAAGAGAATTTTTACACCGTCCTTTCCTCGCGCAACTGTCTGCCGGAAGCTGAGCATCTGATGCGGAATGATCCCTGGCTTAAATCATGCTTTACAGGGTGATAGCCACTCCGGATTTTTTTTTCTGAACAAATGATTACCTTGTTCCCAAAGAACCTATTCGCACAGGGGTATTTCAAGGAGCATCATGGATATCACGGTATGAAGAATAAGGTGTAACGTTCTTGAACAGCATCCTGACAATCTGTTTTGGCATACCGTTTCTCACATGCACAACTGACGAGCGAACGGTTTTTGGTAAAATTTGTTTCCGATACTGCAATACTATGCATACCAACTCCTTTTCGACATTACTCTTAGAGAAACCGGTCATATGAAAACTGTTATTTCAACTGTTTGGGCGCAATTGATCATGCTCGTTATGCTCGCCTTTTTTCTGACAGGCAATACGATCACTTACCGGGTCACCGGCACCATAGTGAACATAAACGAAATGCCTGTCGCCGGTCAGGAAGTCCTGCTCCTTGATTACATCGATCAGCTGATGGCATCCGATATGACCGACGAAAACGGATTTTTCACACTGTTATATGAAGTGGAGACCGTCTCGGCAGAGCCCGGTTCAGATATCCAGGCTCCGGAATCATTCAAGCTCGGCGCCTCCTATCCAAACCCGTTCAATCCGCGCACTACTTTTCCGTTTGAAGCGCCCGAAAACACAATTGCTGACATCTCCGTGTTTAACATACTTGGTCAAAAAGTAATCCAGAGTCGCAAAGAGGTCAGTCGTGGAAGCAATGAGATCGTCGTCAATCTCGGGGGAAATATGTCTCAGGGCACCTATTTGTTGCGAATTCAGGGGGACGGATTTTCTCAGACGCAGCCGATGACATTCGTCAGTGCGGGTATAGGCAGTGGCAATCCGGGCATAAGTCTGCGCTCGGGTGCAAATGCTCAAGTAAGTACCCGGCAGAGTTTGTTGCAAATTGATTCCGAAACGTTTCGGATAGTCGTGGAGGAGACTGATGCGTTCCTGAGAAATGATATTTTGGTTCCTTCCCTGCGTGATGTTGATGTCGGCATAATTGAACTTGTATTCAAGGAATTTCCGCTCGAGGTTACGATAGAAGGGGAAGGCTTGGTTGAAAAAGAGGAAGTGTTCTTGAAAAACTACGAGTTCGGCACGATGCTGCAACTGACGGCCGTCCCATCGGAAGGCTGGGAATTCAGCGAGTGGGCCGGTGATCTGAAGGGGACTGAAAATCCGCAGATCCTGTCCATTGAAAATCCCAAAGAAGTAACCGCGTTTTTCCTGCCGCTTCCAGCAGAAGTTGTCACCATCGAGGCGACAGACATACTGGACAACTCTGCCACCATCCTCGCGGAGGTTGTTGACGAAGGCGGCATGCCGGTTACGGAGAGAGGTGTATGTTTTGCAAGCGCAGAGGATGCGGATCACGATGAGTCCTGCATTCCCGACACAGAAACCGGTACAGGGCCGTTCTCGGTTTCCCTGACCGGTTTGGAGTCGGAGACCTCATACAGTGCGAGGGCCTATGCCATCAGCAGTGTGGACACGGTTTTTGGAAGTCCGGTCACCTTCCAGACGATTTCTCCGTTTGAGGCATATATCGCTCAAATATACCCCGATTTCCGCTACGAACTTGTCAGTACCACATCAGGCAGTGGATATACGGCATTTATATTGCGGATGTATTCCCAGGAATGGCTCAACGAATCCGTTGTGGATGAGACAGAGTGGTGGCACTGGGTTACCATAGTGGTGCCGGATCAGTTGCAGCATACCACCGGCATGCTGGTCATTGATGCGGGCAGCAGAACAACAGGTCAACCGCGGTCCGTAAACTCCGAGCTTGTTCTATTCGCTGTTGAAAGTCAGTCTGTGATCGTGGAGGTGCACAATGTACCGTTCCAGCCAATAGTTTTTGCGACCGACGAGGGGCCCCGGCAACTCAGGGAGGATGCCCTGATCGCTTACGGCTGGAGAGTTTTCCTGGAGGATGGAGCTAGGGACGAAGATGTGGAATGGCTTGCGCAATTGCCGATGACGGTGGCGTCCATGCGGGCCATGGATGCCACAACCGAATTTCTGGAACAAAATCAGAGAATGACGGTGGATTCTTATGTAGTGACGGGTGCTTCAAAAAGAGGCTGGGCAGCATGGCTGACTGCTGCTCTTGACGATCGCGTGGTTGCCGTCGCCCCGCTTGTCATTGACATGCTGAATTTTGAAGAAAGTCTGGAGCATCACTGGCGTTCGCTCGGAGACTGGTCGCCGGCTATTGATGATTACGTAAATGAAGGGATAATGGACTGGACGGGAACGCCAGAGCTTGAAAGGCTGTCGTACCACGTTGACCCGTACACCTACCTCGACCGGCTTGACATGCCGAAATATATCGTAAACGCCGGCAGCGATGAGTATTTCCTTCCCGACTCCTGGCAGTTTTACTGGGACGACCTCCAAGGCGACAAATGGATCAGGTACATTCCTAATTCCGGCCACGGGGTACTTAATATGAATACCTTCTCCAGCTTGCTGGCGTTCTATAATCGCATACTCAATGACTTACCTGTTCCAGATCTGGGTTGGGAAGTGGTGGATGGAGGTTTTGAGATCAGCTTTGAGCCGGGACAGGCACCGGATGCCATCACACTGTGGCGGGCTGACAATCCAAACGCCCGGGATTTCAGGTTGCCTGTGATCGGACAGACATGGACATCGGTTGATATTGCCCTTCCAGATAACGGGACCTTGTTTATTCCAATCTCTGCGCCGGATGATGGATTTTCCGCCTGGCTGGTTGAAGCCATCTACGGGGAGGATGATGCGTATCCGTTCGTTGTCACAAGCGGGGTGGTCATACAGCCGGATGTGTATCCATTCCCGCCATTTGTCCCGAACCGTCCTTGAAAAGGGAACCCCTTGCCTTCAATCCGGTTGCCATTTTTCTGAAAATGGTAGTATCATGACGGCATTGCCTGCCGGCAAGAAACCGGAAAGAATCAAGGTGGACTACCGGCAGTGGAGAAACAGCGGTATCATCAACGGATCAGCACCAAGTGAAACAGAATTCTGGCGTTATTGCAGCGGGGCACGAACAGACAGCTCGTGTAGCTGCCGATATCCTCAAAAGCGGCGGTAACGCATTTGACGCTGTGGTAGCCGCGCATCTGGCTGCCTGCGTGACCGAGCCGGTACTCTCCTCACCTGGCGGTGGCGGATTCCTGATGGCCCGCACCCCGGACGCCAGCCAGACACTCTACGATTTTTTCATCCAGACACCGCGCAAAAGGCGTCCGCCAGACCAAGTTGAATTTTATCCCATCTCGGCCGATTTTGGGGAGACCTTTCAGGAATTCCACATTGGCATGGGTTCGGCCGGCGCTCCGGGCACCGTGCGCGGACTTTTCGCCATCCAGCGCGACCTGTGCCGCATGTCCATGAAACAACTGGCCGAACCGGCGATCGGGCTGGCCCGCAGTGGTGTGGCCCTGAACCATTTCCAGGCCTACATACTCGATATCATCTCGCCGATTTACCGGTCCACCCGGGCTTCCCTTGATATTTACGGCAATCCAGAGCGGGAAAACGGCCTGCTGGCTGATGGCGACGTGCTGCACCAACCAGATCTCGCTGACTTGCTGGAAGTGCTGGCCTTGGAGGGGGAAGACCTTTTCTACAAAGGCGAAATCGCCGAGCAGGTGGACCGTATGAGCCGGACTGCCGGCGGGCACCTGACGATTGAGGACTTCCGGAACTATGAAGTCATCCGGCGCAAACCGCTCGAAATAACCTATCGGGATGCGGCCTCGCTGGCTTTCAATCCAGCACCCAGCTCCGGTGGCACCCTCATCGCTTTCGCTCTGAAACTGATGGAAGAGGCGGATCCATCCGAGCATCCCTTTGGGTCCACCGGACACCTTCAGCGGCTGGCCAAAGTGCAGAGGCTCACCGACCAGGCGCGCATCGACTATCTGCTGCGCAACAACCTGCCGGTCCCTGGCGAGGATATCCTCGATCCGGAGCATCTCTCCGCCTACCGCCGCCAGATGTCCGACTACGCCCGCTTCACGCGCGGCACCACGCATATAAGCGTCATGGATGCCCGTGGCAACACCGCCAGTCTGACAACCAGCAACGGAGAGGGGTGCGGTCACGTCATCCCCGGCACCGGCGTGATGCTCAACAACATGCTGGGAGAGGAGGACCTGCATCCGGGCGGGTTCCATCGCTGGCCCGAGGACACCCGCATCACCTCCATGATGGCCCCCGGCATCCTTACCCGCAAAGACGGCGCAGTCATGGCTTTCGGCTCTGGCGGATCCAACCGGATCCGGACCGCCATCCTCCAGGTGATCCTGAACATGCTGGACTACGGCATGCCGCTGGACGAGGCAACGCGCAGCCCGCGCATCCACTGTGAAAAAGAGCACCTCTCGGTGGAGCGTGGCTTTGATCCCGGGGCACTGGCACCGGTGCTCAGCGAGTGGCCGGACCACAAACTCTGGAGCAGTTCCAACCTGTTTTTCGGTGGTGTACACTCGGCCATGCGCGGCCCGGACGGTTTTCAGGGTGCGGGTGATGAGCGTCGCGGAGGGGTTTTTGAGCTGGTGATATAAGAAAATAGGCGCATCTGAAAATTATTATTTGACATAGGGTCAGGATGGATGTACTTTTGCCTTGGTTGGTTTGTCCGCACAGGTGTTACCGTGTTCTACAGCACCGTTGCCAGGCAACCGGAACAGATGTGCCTGATAGTGCATCGCTCAAACTTCTGATTTTTTCTTAATTAATTCGTTTTCATGACAACCACAACTGCCGTTCATAGCTGCAATTTCTGTATGTGCTGTGCTATGCCTGTACCGTCCGGCAGTGGTTGTTGTATGAACTGATCCGTCTGAGATCCTTTTATATGTAAAAGCCCGCTGCCGTTCTGGTAGCGGGCTTTTTTTTTGTCTTGAACACCCGATTGTAACAACCCTTGTACCACCCCGCATAGCGATGCACGACATACTGGACTGGAAATCTTTATATGCCCTGGGAATCATCCTGGCCTTGATCGCCGCACTGGTTGGCAATGCCGCCCGACCGGCTGTGCTGTTCGTTTCGGCTCTGTTCCTGCTGCTTGTTCCGGGTATCATTTCTCTGGTGGATGTGGCTGCCGGTTTCACGAGCACGGTAGTCATTACGGTAGGGGCGCTGTTCCTGGTTGCCGGAAGCGTGCAGCACGTACGACTGCTTTCATTCCTCGATCGGTTCTACCGTCCAGGTTCATCCTCAACCGGTTCGGTCTTGTTCCGGGTGATGGGATCCACCGCGGCCATGTCGTCCATCCTGAACAACACCCCGATCGTCGCCATCCTATTCCCGCAGTTGCAGCAATGGGCCGGAAAATATGGAATTTCCGCCTCCAAACTGCTTATTCCACTCTCCTATGCAGCGATTGTCGGGGGTGTAATTACACTGTTTGGTACATCAACCAACCTGATCGTATCGGAAATGCTCGCCGACAGGGGGCATGTGCCGTTTCACTTTTTCCAGCTGGCGCTTGTGGGCGTTCCGGCAGCCATTCTGGTCGTGGTCTGGTTTTCCCTCATCGGGCACCGCCTGTTGCCGGACAGAAAGGGAGATGCACCGGCAGTTGCGATCGGTCCGAATCCTGAAAAACGGGCGGATTCTGGCAAGCGTGCCGTGCCGGCCGGTGTCTACCTTCTCCCGGAAAGTTTGGCATTAGCCGGAATTACTGGCGATTACTCCTCAGCCGGATCGGGACCCGGGGTTTCGGCGTCATTTCCCAGCGGTGTAT
The DNA here is from genome assembly GCA_007132975.1 of Balneolales bacterium. Lineage (GTDB taxonomy): Bacteria > Bacteroidota > Rhodothermia > Balneolales > Natronogracilivirgulaceae > SKNL01. The sequence goes on along the minus strand of SLNO01000016.1, from coordinate 43,958 downwards.
ATGCCGGGGCCGGCAGCTACGGCAGGATTAACCACTGGGAGCTGCATCCACCAGTATCATGGGTGAACAATGGGGGATACAATGCCGGTCAGGCCGGCAATCCAGAAATTGAAAAGCACTCAGTGGTGCAGGATGAAGCCAGCGCCAGGATTCCGGGCAGAAAAGCCAGGGCATGGACATTTACCATGGTCATTGCCATGGTCGGCATATCGGTAACCGGCATTGCGCCCATCCATATGGCTGTTGTAGCGACGGCCGCCATTTTGATCGCGACCGGCATGCTGCCATTGTCCCGTATCCTCCCATCCATCCATTTGTCTGTGCTGATCGTCATTGCGGCAGCGCTCGGTATCGGGGCCGCACTTGAGAACACCGGACTGGCATCCGCTGCGGCTGCTCTGCTGCTTGAACAATCGTCGCGCTGGGGGGTGCTGGCGGTGCTGGCCGGACTCTACCTGGCGACCAACCTGCTCACCGAGCTGATCACAAACAATGCCGCTGCCGTGCTGATGCTGCCGGTGGCGCTGCATGCGACCACCGCCATCGGTCTGGATCCGCACGCGGTGGGGGTGACTGTTGCCGTAGCCGCATCGGCCAGCTTTCTGTCGCCGGTGGGCTATCAGACCAACCTGATGGTCATGGAACCCGGCGGGTACCGCTACACCGACTATCTGAAAGCCGGACTGCCGGTTACCCTGATCCTCATGACTGTAACCGTAACCGTGGCAGCGTGGTTCTGGACATGAACAGAATTTCAACCAACGAATCGGTTTGCCAACATTTGGGTCATGCCTGCAACGCATCCCCAAAGAAATGGCCACTGATAACAGATACAGACACCAATAATCAACAACACCAACAGACATGACACTGCAACTGCTTGAGACTGAGCACGCTTCCCGGATCAAAACACAATTCGGGCCGACTCAAATTGCGGATGATGGATGCAACCCGGGAAAATCGGTACACCTTGGCATTCTTGAAGAAGAGGCCATTTTTGTGCTGCGTGAAGTGGCTGCCCAGTTTGAACGTCCCGTCCTGCTATTTTCCGGTGGAAAAGATTCCATCGTGATGGTACACCTGGCCCTCAAGGCATTTCGTCCCGCCCCGTTTCCGTTTCCACTGCTGCACATCGATACCGGGCACAATTTCCCCGAAACCATCCGCTTCCGGGACGATCTGGCTGAAAGGACCGGAGCCCGACTCATTGTGGCTCACGTGCAGGAGAGCATTGACAGGGGACAAGTGCGGGAGGAGACAGGTCCGGAGGCCAGCCGCAACGCCCTGCAGACGGTTACCCTGTTGGACGCACTCAAGGAGCACAACGTGGACTGCGCACTGGGCGGTGGGCGACGTGACGAGGAAAAAGCCCGGGCAAAGGAACGCTTTTTCTCGCACCGTGACGCTTTCGGGCAGTGGGATCCCAAGAACCAGCGTCCGGAACTGTGGAGTCTTTTCAACGGACGAAAGAACCCGGGCGAGCATTTCCGTGTGTTCCCGCTGAGCAACTGGACCGAGATGGATATCTGGCAGTACATTGCCGCCGAGCGGATTCCCATACCATCACTTTACTTCTCCCACAGGCGGCGTGTCTTCAACAGGCGGGGCACATGGCTGGACGACTCCGGGTTCATCAACCGCTATCCGGATGAAAAACCTGAGGAGAAGATCGTCCGTTTCCGGACCATTGGCGACGTAACCTGCACAGGGGCCGTGCTTTCCGTGGCATCCAGTCTGGATGAGATCATTGCCGAAGTCGCTGCTGCGCGCGTGACCGAGAGGGGCAACCGCCACGATGACAAAAGATCGGAAGCGGCCATGGAAGACCGGAAAAAGGCCGGGTATTTTTGAATCCGAACCTGTTTTTAAGCCGGGGAGACACCTCGATTGGCATCCAGACAAAAACAGCTACTAAAGACACCAGATAAAAAGTGAGCAGTACAAAGAACAGCACAACAGAGGCACCGCAGGACGGCCTCATCCACCCGGAAGAGAAAACCGCCGGCGAAACCATGGACCTGCTCCGTTTTACCACGGCGGGCAGCGTGGATGACGGCAAAAGCACCCTTATTGGCCGGCTTCTGTTCGACAGTAAATCCATATTCGAGGATCAGCTGGATGCACTTGAGCAGACGGCCGTCAATCGCGGCGAGGCGGTCAACCTGGCGCTTCTCACCGACGGACTTCGGGCGGAAAGGGAGCAGGGGATTACCATTGACGTGGCTTACCGCTATTTCGCAACCCCCAGGCGGAAATTCATCATTGCCGACACACCCGGCCACGAGCAGTACACCCGCAACATGGTCACCGGGGCTTCCACAGCCGATCTGGCCATCATCCTGATCGATGCGCGCAAGGGCGTGCTCACCCAAAGCCGCCGTCACGCGTTCATATCCTCCCTGCTGCAAATCCCCCGGCTGGTCCTTGCAGTGAACAAAATGGACCTTGTGGATTATTCCCGTGATCGTTTTGAAGAGATTGTGGAGGAATTTCGCACATTTTCGAAGCATCTGGATGTGGAGGAAGTCACCAGCATCCCCATATCCGCTCTCAAGGGGGACAATATCGTCAACAGTTCGGAGTCGATGCCGTGGTACGACGGACCCACGCTGCTGCACCATCTGGAGCATGTCCGGGTGGATGCACGTAAAACACAGGGCGGATTCCGTTTCCCGGTGCAGTATGTCATACGTCCCGATCAGGACTATCGCGGTTTTGCCGGCAGGGTGGTATCGGGCAGCGTGCAACGGAATGATGAGGTCATGCTGCTGCCGGCGGGCCAGAAAACCACCATCAAAGCCATTGATACGCCCGATGGGCCGGTCGGCCAGGCTTCTACCGGAGATTCGGTGATCCTGCGCCTTGGCGACGAGATGGATCTGAGCCGCGGCGACATGATCGTGCACGGCCACCATCCACCCGCCGTGACAACCCGGTTTGAGGCCGATCTGTGCTGGATGAACGGCACCGCCCTGCAGATTGGCCGCAACTACGTGCTCATGCACACCACGAACACCACCGCGGCAGTCGTCAGGGCGGTCCACCATCGCATCGATGTGGATTCGCTGAGCCGCGACCCGGCCTCCACGCTGGCACTCAACGAAATCGGCCGGATCAGCATTGAGACGGCGCGGCCCGTTTTTGTGGACCCTTACAGGAAAAACAGCGCCACAGGCAGTTTCATCCTGGTGGATCCGGAGACCAATGTGACGGCGGCGGCGGGAATGATCCGGGCTGAAACGGCGGCGAAGCGGGACAGCGCGCAATCGGCGGAATCCGCAATCAAAAGTCCGAATACTTTCTGGGATCCGTGGAACATCGGGCGTGAAGAGCGCGAAAAAAGGAACGGACATCGCGCCCGGGTGATCTGGCTGACCGGGGTATCCGGCGCCGGAAAAACGACCATCGGACGGGCGCTTGAGCGGAAGCTCTGGGATGCCGGCATCAAGACCATGCTGCTGGACGGGGACCAGGTTCGGCACGGCCTCAACGGCGATCTCGGTTTCTCAACTGCCGACCGCACCGAAAACATTCGAAGGGCAGCGGAAGTGGCCCGGCTGTTTTACGAGCACGGAAATGTGGTGATCTGCTCGTTCGTCTCGCCGAACCGCAGGGACCGGAGTCGTGCCGCATCGCTGTTCCCGGACGGAGCGTTCACCGAGGTCCATCTGCACTGCGATCCGGAAACGCGTCAACAGCGTGACCCCAAGGGACTTTACCGCAAAGCCAGGGAGGGGAAAATAAAGTCACTGACCGGCTACGATGCCGAATACGAGTTGTCCGGCCCGGAGACGTTGTCCATCAAAACCGACAGGATCGGGGTGGATGAGGCCGTCGCGCAGATCATGAAGCGGGTTTTCAAAGATAACATCTGATCGGAGAGGATATCGGCAGCTCCTTGAAACAATTTCAATCAATCACCAACAAACCACTCGCCAACAAAAATGTTTGGCAACATCAGACAAAACAAGAATCACAAGCAACCAACCAATCAACAAATAGAAACAACAACCAACCAGAAAAAAACAGATGAAAAAATACAGCATACTCATTATCGCTCTCCTATTTGCCGTGAACATTCAGGCCCGGCCATCAGAGCCGGTCGTATCCACGGATTGGGCGGCCCAGAACCTCAACAACCCGGATGTCAGGTTTGTAGAAGTAAGTGTGGAGCCCGGAAAGTTCGAACGCGGGCACATTCCCGGCGCAGTCAACTTCCGCTGGCATACGGACCTTGTGGATCCGGTTCGCCGCGATATTGTTTCACCGGAAAAATTCGCGGAACTGTTGTCCGGAAGCGGCATTTCCAATGAGACCACCGTTGTCCTGTACGGCGACCACAACAACTGGTTTGCTGCCTGGGGTGCCTGGGTCTTCACCATCTACGGACATGATAACATCAAAATCCTGGATGGAGGCCGCGATAAGTGGGAGCGCGAGCGCCGGCCACTCAGTTCGCGACCGGCGTCTTACACCCGCACCGACTACCGCGTCACACAGATCAACGATCATCTTCGTGCCAATCTTCAGGATGTGCTTGCCGTGGTCAAGGAGGATCAACCCGGCGCGCTCATTGACATCCGTTCGAGAGCGGAGTACGAGGGACGTGTGATTGCTCCGGAGGGGATCCAGGAGCTGGCCATCAGGGCCGGTCACATACCCGGTGCCGTTAATGTGCCCTGGGGTGAAATCGTCAATCCGCAGGATGGCACGTTCCTGCCAAGGGAGCAGATACGGAAGATCTATGCCGAAAAGGGTATCGACGGCAGCAAGCCGGTGATTACCTACTGCCGGATCGGGGAGCGGTCCAGCCACACCTGGTTCGCCCTTCACTTCCTTCTGGGATACGAAACAAGGAACTACGACGGATCGTGGACGGAATACGGCAACGCAGTGGGCGTTCCTATCGACAATCCCGCGGGAACGGTCTGGACCGGTAAATAATCGCAAAATCCGGACTGATTCATGAATGTTTCAATATGGCGCCATATCGGCGCTGCCACCATGCTCTTGCTGCTTGTCGGTTTCTGGTACCTTGCCGGCAGCAGCGGGCAGCATGGCTCAAGAGCTCCGTTCCTGATTGTGACGGGTGCCCTTTTCGGACTGGTGCTGCAAAGATCCCGGTTCTGCTTTTTTTGTGTGTTGCGCGATCTGTTTGAATTTGGCGATGGCAGGCCGGCAGCCGGGCTGTTAGCAGCACTGCTTGTTGGGAGTATCGGTTATGTCGTGCTTTTTGGAAACTGGATTGCCGATCCGTCAGCTGGATATCTGCCCCAGGATGCGCACATTGGACCTGTAAGCTGGCATTTGCTCCTTGGCGGTTTGCTGTTCGGGTGGGGGATGGCGCTTTCCGGATCGTGCATCAGCGCACACCTCTACCGGCTTGGCGAGGGGTACAGCGTTGCACCGTTTGCCCTGGCCGGGTCTGCGGCCGGCTTCATTCTGGGGTTCATGGTCTGGAACCGGCTCTATGTCGCGACCATTTCCACCTCACCGGTCATATGGCTGCCGGAGTATGGCGGCTATGCCGTATGGACCCTGGTACAACTGGCAGTGCTGCTATCACTCAAGCTGTGGCTTCTGATCCGGTTCCGGCCGGATCCGGAAGCAAAACCGTCCGGCGATACAGGCTGTGATCCGGCGGCATTCGGGCAGGCTACTGCGGCAACTGGCCAGACATCGGCCGCATCCACCCATTTTGACGATGCACCCACCCAGTCGGATTTGGCTTCAAAGCAATCTGAGCATCCATCTACTCAAAAATCATCGGCATTTGCGGATTGCAGTGACCCGTCATATTCCGGGGGCGGTCAGCCTGTTTCGCCAGACAGTGGCACGTTGTCACTTTCCAGTGTGTGGAGCCGGGTTTTTGTGGAGCTTTGGCCGACGTGGGTCGGCGGGGTTGTGGTCGGGCTGCTGTCCATGATCGCCTATCTGCGTGTGGAACCGCTCGGTGTAACTGCCGAACTGGGCCGTTATTCCCGGCAACTCGGCAACCGGTTCGATCTGCTGCCCGACCGGCTGGAGGGACTGGATGGATTTGCAGGGTGCAGCACCGCCGCAGCTCCTGAAGTGCTGACTGGCAACGGGATATTCGTAGTTGCTCTGGTAGCCGGCTCCCTGATTGCCGCTTTGCTTTCCGGCCGGTTCAGGCTCAGTCGGCTGACCGCCACGAAAGCGCTGAAGGGTTTTGCCGGCGGCGTACTGTTGGGTTTAGGGGCTATGATCTCCCTGGGATGCACCATTGGGACTACACTGTCAGGCATTTCAGCATTTGCCTTGTCGGGTTGGGTATTCACTCTGGCCATGGTGCTTGGGGTATGGTCCGGCATCAGATGGAAATGGCACCGCTGACCAGAACCGACCGATGGGAATGCTGCAAGGAATGTTACAAGAAATGCTGCAAGCAACGTTACAAGGAATGCCCGGAGCTGTATTTCGCGGCCGGGATTCCTGCCCGTTGCATGACCTCGTCCCCCCAGATATCCGCAGTGATAGCCATGGCCTGCTGCTCGTCGCCTTCGCGAAGCGCTGAAATGGTTCCGGAATCCACCCATTCATACCACTTCTTTTTACGCAGTTCCCCGTCTTCGATGTGCTCCATGATGGCCGGACGCAGCATGCCGGCCAGGTCCAGGAACCGGCCGTAGGCATCGTCCAGCTCACGCTCAAACCGTTCCTTCAGCCGGACTGCCAGGGCGGGTGCCAGACCGCCGGTCGAAAATGAAACGGTCAGTTTGCCCTGCCGCACAACGGAGCCGAAGGCCGAATCGGACAGCGGCATGTTGTCCATGACGTTCACCAGAATGTTGCGGTCTTCCGCCTCCCTGGCAAATTCCCGCGCCGTCTCCGGAGAATAGTCGGCCGCCACGGCAAAACCGGCATCCACCAGATCCCCGTAGCGGTATTCCCTTGGAGTCCAACGGAATTTTCCCTGCTCATGGAGCTGTCTGAGCGCAAGGGTAATCCGCGGGCTGATGAGATGCACTTTGGCGCCGAATGAGAGGAGTTCAACGGCTTTTCGCTCCGCTTCATGGTTGCCTCCGAGGAGTACTACTGTCTTCCGGTCCAGGCGAGTGAGATATACCGGGTAGAATGTCATTGATCCGTGGGTTGAATGATTCGATTGTGAAGACCGCACTCTGTCTTGGCCGTGCCCGACCATCTTCCGGCACGAAGGTCCCCGTTGGTTGCTGCCGGACGGGTACAGGGCCGGCATCCGATGCTCGGGTAGCCCCGGTCGTGCAGCTCGTTGTAAGGAAGTCGGTTGACGTTCAGATAGTCCCATATCTTGTCCTCGGTCCAGCCGGCCAGCGGACACACCTTGAGAACATCCAGCCAGTGATCCTGTTGAAAAATCGGGGTGTTTTTTCGTGTTGCGGACTGGTCCCTGCGGATGGCAGTGATCCACGCTTTGCGGTCGCTGAGGAACTTCTTCAAGGGCAGCACTTTGCGGATATGGCAGCACTGGTCGGGCCGGGTTTCCCACAGATTTTCACCGAATTCCGCAGTCTGCTGATCGAGGGTGTGTTCTGGACTGACACGGAACAGCCGGATATCCAGGCGCTCCCGGATCCGTTCGATCAGCTCATAGGTTTCGTCGAAAAGGAGGTCCGTATCCAGATAAAACACCGGTGCGCCCGGACGCACGATCGACAGCTGGTGCATCAGGACAATGCCCGAGGCCCCGAATCCGGTGGACAAAACCGCGTCTTCACCGAATGTTTTGACGGCCCATTCCAAGATCCGCGCCGGGTCGCTGCCCTTGTATTCATCGTTGAGATTGCTGATCAGCCGGTCGTTCAATTGCATGAATTTAAAACTTTGAATTTTTTGGTTAGAGTGGTTTCACTTGGCAGGATGTGATCATTCCCATGTGTGCCAGAGGGATGCGACCGTGTTCGTGGCACTTCATGAACTTTTTTCATGGGGATGCTGCAGTTTTTGAGGTGTGTTTAGTTGGATGGATGGACTTCGCCTGAGCTGAGGATACGGCCCGTGCCTGAACAGCGGCATCAACCGTGGCCTTGACCTGTTTCGGGTAACTGGCTTCCGGAGCATCGCGGATATCTTCGGTAATCGTTCCCGGCTGGAACCAGGCTATTTCTTCACGAAAACGGACCACTTCGCCGATGACAATCAGCACAGGGGAACGCACTTCAGAACACTTCGTGTGGATATCCGACAGTCTGCCGGTCGTAACCTGCTGCCGAGCCGTGGTACCTTCGTGTATCAGTGCAATGGGCGTATCGCCGTCTTTACCGTGGATCGTGAGCCGATCGATGATGAGGTTCAGGTTGCGAGCTCCCATCAGGATAACCAGGGTCGGGGTTTGAGAGAGCGCCTGCCAGTCGTATTCCGGGCTGTCTGGATGCAGATGGCCACTTATTACACTGAAGCCGGTGGCCAGGTTGCGCATAGTAAGGGGGATTCCGGCATAGGCGGTGGCACCCGTCACGCTGCTGATTCCTGGTATTACTTCGAATGGGATGCCCTCCGCGGCAAGTTCAAGGCACTCCTCGCCGCCCCGGCCGAAGACAAACGGATCGCCGCCTTTCAGCCGAAGCACGGTCTGCCCCATGCGGGCTTCCGTTACCAGTATCCGGTTGATCTCGGTTTGTGAAACCGAGGCTCTGCCGGGTTTCTTGCCGACACTGATTTTCCGTGCATCGGGACGAATCTCATTCAAAAGCAACGGATTAACCAGCCGGTCGAAAACAACCACATCGGCCGACTGCAGCACCCGCATGGCTTTGACCGTCATCAGTTCCGGATCGCCCGGACCTGCACCTGCAATGTATACCGTGCCCGGCGCAGGTTTGTTCTTTTTGAATGTCAAGGTGACCGTTTGCAGCCCGCCCGGCGATTCAATGGATCTGTCCGCGGAATTAGGATGGGTGCGAGCATCTATTTTGTGGATCATGAGCCTGCCTCGCTAATCTGGTTGGTTTCGTCAACAAGGTTGACACGGGCGACGTAGTCACCGAATTTTTCGCCTTCGTACCTTTCATTTTGATACTGAACCAGAAGGGTTTTCACGGTTTCAACCAGTTCCTCCAGCGGTACAAGCCCGCGATACAGGCTGTTGAGCCTTCTTCCGGCAGGGTCACCGCCGATGAAAATGTCATATTTATTCATGGAGTGTCCCACGAACCCGATATCGGCCACGTAGGGGCGCGCGCATCCGTTCGGGCAGCCGGTCATCCGGAATGTGATGACTTCCTTGTCCAGACCCAACTCCTCCAGGACCTGTTCCAGTTCGCGGATGATCCCTGGAAAGACCCGCTCCGACTCGGCAACTGCCAAACCGCAAGTGGGCAGGGCAGGGCAGGCCATTGAGTATCTCCGGGCATTGCTGAGCGTGTAATCGTGCGGTATGTTGTGTTCGCGGATCATCTGCTCAATGGCATGCTGATCTTCCTCTGAAATGTTTGTCAGTAGGATGTCCTGGTTGGGAGTGAGCCGGACATCCGTCCCGAATCGCCTGATGATCTCCCGCAGACCGGTCTTGAGCCGGATTTCCGGCGTATCCTTGATGCGTCCGTTTTCCACGGATATTCCCAGATACCAGCGTCCGTCAGCCTGGCGGTTCCAGCCAAGGTGCAGTTCCGGACGCATGTCGCCGAGGTCAAGAGGTGGTGCAAGGCGGTAACCGAGCCTATCCTCCAGTTCCTTTTTGAACTTCGGGATGCCCCACTCATCAATCAGGTATTTGAATCGGGCATGCTTCCTGTTTTCCCGGTCGCCGTAATCCCGCTGTATCGCCACAATGTGCGTCACCACATCGATGACCTCCTCATGCGGCACCCAGGCAAGGGGGTCGGCCAGGCGCGGGAAGGTCTCTTTCTTCTTGTGGTTCATGCCCATGCCTCCGCCAACAAGAATGGTGAAGCCCTGCAGTTCGTCATGGTCATTTATTGTGGCAACCAGTCCGATATCGTGCGTGAAAACGTCGACACAGTTGTCACCGGGCCAGGCAATACCGATCTTGAATTTGCGGGGGAGGTAGTTTTTCCCGTACAGCGGTTCATGCTCAGGGTCGTTCTGCTGGCTGGACCCGGCTTTTTCCCCGTCGATCCATATTTCGTAATAAGCCTTGCTGCGCGGGAGCAGATGGTCGGAAAGCTTTTGTGCATACTCCTGAATGACGTGGTCTGTCCTGGATCCAGCCGGCGCCGGGCAGCACATCACATTGCGGACAATGTCGCCACAAGCGCCAAGGGCAATGATCATCTCATCATGCAGTTCCCGGAGCGTGGATGAAAGGTCACCCCTGACCACTCCATGGAACTGGATTGTCTGGCGGGTTGTCAGGCGAATGGTTCCATTTGCGTATGTATCGGCCAGCCGGTCATGGGCCAGATATTGCGTGGCCGTTAATCCACCGCCGGGAATGCGGCTGCGTATCATGAAACTCCACTCTTTGTCCCGACCTTTGATACGACGCAGATCCCGGTCATCCTGCTGGTAAATACCATGAAATTTCAGGATCTGTATTGCGTTCTTGTCGAAATAGTTTTGACCGTTGTGAAGTTGCGTGGCCAGATCCCCCCGGAGATTACCGCTCTCCTCTTTGATCAGTTCCACCTTGCTGCTTTTTTTTGTCATTGGTGTAGTCTGTTTGGTTGTTGCTTTTTTATTGTCAGTTTGGTTGTTGTCCGTTGATATCTGTAATCCGTTAAACTGCATGCCGATCTGATTCAAATATCACCATGTCCATCTGCAGTTGTATTCATCGGGTCGGTTTTGTCAGTGCCGCATTCAGGGCTGGCGGCGGACAAAAAAAAAGCCCGCAACCAGGATGGCAGCGGGCTTCTAAATTCAAACACTATAACGTGTGTGACTAAGTCACGGAGAGACCACCACCATCAGCAATGCCAGGCATACAACACATCATGGTTACAATGCAGAAATGGTGGAACATCGTCATTCTTTATACTTATCTATTTTGTATTTTACAGTCCGGTTATTCTAACGAAATAACAGTGTATAATCAGCAAATGTAAAGAATACAATTGCTTAAAATCAAGTAGTTTTTTTGTATTTCCCATTTCACTCATGATTTCCAATCCCTATTCCGGCATACCATTGATATATTTGATCTTGTTTTCACTGCTAGTTGCTTGTTCGGATCCTGTCACCGGTCCGGACGGCAATCATTCTGAAAGTGCTGACGCAATCAACGATACCCGGGAAAACGACCAGGAAGAGGGGAATGGATCAGATGATGACAGTAATAGTGGAGACTCGCCGTCCCAGCCAGCGTTTCAGCAGCGCGATGTCGTCATCAGCGAGGTGATGGTACGTCAGCAGGAGACCCTGGCCGACCCTGATTTCAACGCTTACAGCGGGTGGATTGAGCTGCACAACCGCGAGAACAACACGGTGGACCTCTCCGGATGGGTGGTAGGCTTTCGGCCGGCATCCAACAGCACCGCCGTGGAGTATTCGATGCAGGACCTGCGATTCGGCACGCTGCCGGATCAGACCACCATACCGCCGCGTGGCTATCTGCTGCTCTGGGCAGGAGGACAGCAGCACCCCGGCGAAGCCATCCATCTGCCGTTTGTGCTGCCGATAGAAGGCGGGAAAATTGGCCTGTACGGGCCTGAAGCCTCCGGCAAACCGATTGTGGATACGCTCTCTTACCGCTCCGAAGATGTGGCATACGACATCTCGCTGGGTCGTTACGATTTTGGATGGGACCACCGTGGATTTCTTGTCCCGATGAACGAACCCACACCCGGAGAGCCAAGTCGGCTCCAGTCCCTGACGCTCATTGAATCGTACCAGCTCAACATAAGCGACCCGTCCGGCCTGGCTGTCGACCACACCGGCAGGTATTTCTGGACCATAAGTGACGATCCCGGTGGCAGTATTTACAAAATTGACCTGCGAGGGCGGATAGTTGACAGATTGCGGGTGCGCGGCGATGATATGGAAGGCATAACGCAACACCCCGTGAACCTGTCCCTGTTCGTTGTGGAGGAAAAGCTCAGGCAGATCGTGCAATTTGATACACTCGGCAATGAAATTGCCCGTTTTCCGGTGGATGTGGAAGTCCGCAGAGAGAACGACGGCCTGGAGGGTATCACGATCGATCCATCCACAAACCATATCTTCGTCGTCAACGAGAAGAACCCGCGTGTGCTGCTCGAGCTGGATGTACTGCGCGGATCTGAACGGCAGGAGATAAGGCGTACGTACATGGACCTTGGCGCCCCCGAAGATGCGCGCGGACTTGATCTGTCGGGTCTGTTCTTTGATGAAATCGACGACATTCTTTGGCTGGTCAGTGACGAGGCGCGGGCTGTTTTTGTGCTGGACCGCACCGGGCGCCCGCTAGCTGCCTTTGACGCCGGTTGGCCAGACCTTGAAGGAATTGCGATCATTCGCTCTCTTGACCGTATCTATCTTGTCAGTGATGAACTGCAAAGGCTCTTTGTCTTTGAATATCCGGATCCGCTGGTCCGCCTGCCGGCCGGGCAGTGATCCGCATCCCCCCCCCATTTTTTAGTTGTCAGATCTGTCCATTAAGGTAATATCCGGCATAAGCGAATAAAACATCTGATATTTTGCATTTTAAGCCACCAGATTACGTTACATCATGAACCTGTTATTCACCGTGATTAAAAGAACAACCATGGAAATGCAGCTATCAAAAACAGTCATGCGGGGCTCTGGCATCACATCTATCCGGCCCAGCAACCCCATCCACCCGAAACAACGTTTTTTTTCGGCCTGCTCGCCGGCCGTCCTTGTCATTCCGTTGCTGCTGCTTGTGGCCTGCGGGACATCTGAACCGGCGTCTACGGCCCGGTCTGGGGTTGCGCCGGGGGATGGCCGGATCGTGGTGACCGAGGCGGACTACAGCCGTGCCGAGTCGCTGCTTTCGTGGAACCTGCAGGACAAGGTGCTGCGGAGCAACATCCGGCCCAACTGGATCGATGACGACCGGTTCTGGTACCGCACCAGGACCAGCAATGGATTCCGGTTTTACCGGGTGGATCCGGATGCGCGAGAGCGCAGCCATGCGTTCGACCACCAGCGTCTGGCCGATGCGTTGGGCGAGGCGGCCGGCAGGACGATCACGGGCGACGACCTTCCATTTACGACGTTCCGCTACATACACGATGAAACGGCGATCCGGTTCCGCGCCCATGAGAAAAACTGGGAGTGCGACCTGGATGATTATACCTGCAGAGAGGCGGAGCGTCCGGAGCGCCCGGCCAACAGCGTGCTTTCGCCGGACGGCCGGTGGGCGGCGTTCATACGCGATCACAACCTTTGGGTGCGCGACATGGAGGGCGGAGAGGAGTTTGCCCTGACCACCGGGGGTGCCGAGCGGCACGGTTTTGCCACCAACTCCCAGGGCTGGTTCCGGTCGGCAACCCCGGTGCTTCACTGGTCGCCCGACTCGCGCAAAATCGCCACGTACCGGCTGGATGAGCGGGAGGTCAAGGAGCTGCACCTGCTGGAAACGGCCCAGGACCGGCCGATCCTGGATTCGTGGCCGTATGCGCTGCCCGGCGACTCGATCGTCCCGATGCATGAGCGGGTGGTCCTGGATGTGGAAAGTCTCACCAAAATCTGGCTTGATATCGAGCCTTCGCATCAGCGCACATCCAACTGCTGCGGCCTGGAGCGCGGCGACCAGTGGGCCGATATGGAATGGAGCGCTGACGCATCGCAACTGGCCTTTGTGACCACATCGCGCGACTACCGCGAGGTGAACCTCTACATCGCCGACACCGAAACCGGTGACGTGCGCCATGTCTACGGCGAGACGGCGGCAACGTTTTTCGAATCCAACCTGACCTCTCGCGGAGTGCCAAACTGGCGCGTGCTCTTCGACCGCGACGAGTTCATCTGGTTCACCCGCAGGGATGAGTGGGGACACCTCTACCTGCACCGGCTGGATGACGGCCAGCTGCTTCGGCGGATCACCTACGGCCCCTGGAACGTGGTGGATGTGCTGCACGTGGATGAGCAGGAGGGCCGGCTTTGGTTCACGGCTGCCGGCAGGGAGGATGGGCGCGATCCTTACCTTGAGCACCTCTACCGGGTGGATTTCGGCAAACCCGGCAAAGAGGTTGTACCCGATGATGACGCCACCGGTGAACCCGACGGCCGTGCTGACCGGGAGACGGACCGTGACCGCGAGCAGGACCGTGCCGCAGAAAGAGCTGCCGAGCGCGCCGAGGAAGATACCCGGGATGGAATTCGGCGTCCGGAGGGCATTACCGGCACGTTCGGTACATCTGCGGTCCGCGACACCATCGAGATCAGACTGGGCAACGGACACCCCGTGATTGACAAGCCGGTGCTCCTGAGCCCGCAAAATGCAAACCACGAAGTGGCCGTATCGCCGTCCGGAAGATTCTTTGTGGATGAGTACTCGGATTTCGGCACGCCGTCGGTCACCGTGCTCCGCGATGCTTCCGGCGAAGAAGTAATGACGCTGGAAGAAGCGGATATCCGTCCGCTGCAGGAAACGTATTGGGTCAAACCCGAGCCGTTCACAGTGAAAGCGCGTGACGGCGAGACGGACCTCTACGGACTGATCTACAAGCCGTCGCATTTCGATCCCGGAAAAAGCTATCCGGTGGTGGTCAACATCTATCCGGGACCGCAGATCGGAAGTGTGGGCACACGTAGTTTTTCACCGATCCGGCGTGGACAGACCCATGCGCTGGCAGAGCTCGGTTTCATAGTGGTGCAGCTTGACGCCCTCGGCACACCGCTGCGTTCCAAGTCGTTCCACACGGCATGGTACGGCGATATGAGCGATAACGGCATTGAGGACCAGATTGCGGGAGTGCGGCAATTGGCCGAGCGCTACCCGTGGATCGATGCCGAACGGGCGGGCATGTACGGACATTCCGGCGGTGGTTACGCCACCATGAGCGCGCTGCTCCGGTTCCCCGGGGTATTCAAGGCCGGTGTGGCAAGTGCCGGCAACATGGATAACCGAGGGTACACGTTTTACTGGGGCGAAAAGTACCAGGGTCCGCGTATCGTTGAGGATGGTCATGACACCTTTGCCAATCAGGCCATCTGGAAAGATGCCGGACAGCTTCAGGACCATCTGCTTCTCACATATGGCACCATGGACAGCAACGTGCACCCAAATACCACACTGCTGCTCATCGATGAGCTGATCCGCGAGAACAAGGATTTCGACCTGATCGTCATGCCCAACAGGGGGCACGGCTATGCCAACGAGCGCTACCACCTGCGGCGCACCTTCGACTTCTTCGTGCGGCACCTGCTGGACGCCGAACCGCCCAGGGAGTACCGGATGTCGCAGTGACACACCGCGGCTTTGCTGCAAATGGATGCCCGCTGTCGGGTGAATGAAATCACGCTTGGTTTCGTTACCAACAAATGAAATATTCATGACCGTGGCACTTACACACAGTCCTATGATTAAAATCGTCATGAAAATTCTATAAGACCTTACAAATCCAAAATTGATTTGAACACATGAACTGAAAGTCACGTAGTGAAATATCCATGACCGGACATCGCCCGGTCACACAGAAGCATGATTAAAAACGTCATGGACATTCTATCTGACCATATAAACCCAACATTTTAAAACAGATGAAATTAGTAGACCGCGACGGCAACGAGATAACAAGCAAAAAGAACGAAGAGGCACAGGAACTGGAAAAGCAACTGGCCGAAATGGCGCACGAGCTGCTTGAGCCGCTTATGAACAAGCTGCAGCTCGCCAACCAGCACCTGGGACAGGAACAGCTGATGCAGATAACATCCATGGCGCATCAAATGATCTTCAACCGAATGATCTTCAATGTGATCCGAAAAATTGGCGTCACCGATATGAAAGAGCTGGTAGGTGAGGATGATTTGGAAGAGCTCAAAACGGCGTTCAACAATCAGTTCAAGTTTTCCAAGCCGGGTGAGCAGCCGCCAGAGGCGTAATCCGGAACTTCTAGCCGGGGCATGGACAGCGAAATGGCTGTCATAAAAGACATGCCATCCGCAGATCGCAACTTGTCATGCACCGACCGAAGCCATGGCGCCTGTAAGATGATCATAAAATCAAAATCATGAACCCGTATGAGAACCGTATCCACCATAACACTGCTTTTTGCCTTGCTGATCCAGCCGGGGTTACTGCGGGCCGCAGAGGTGGAGAAAAATATGCGATACGGGCAGAAACATCCACATGCAATTTTATCAGAGCAACACGATATGGCCAATGAAAGCAAGATAACCCTGGGCGCCGGATGTTTCTGGTGCGTGGAGGCGGTATTCCAGCGCGTCGACGGAGTGAAAAATGTAGTCTCCGGGTATTCGGGCGGACGAAAAGATGAAGCGTCCTACCGCATTGTCAGCACGGGGGAAACCAACCACGCAGAGGTGGTGCAGGTCACTTTTGATCCGGATGTGATCTCAATCGACGCGATCCTGCAAATCTTCTGGCGCACCCATGATCCCACCACGTTAAACCGCCAGGGCGCCGATGTGGGTCCGCAGTACCGATCGGTGATCTTTTACCACGATGACCACCAGCGGGAGCGGTCGGAGTATTTCAAGAAGAAACTGGACGAATCCGGGATTTTCGATGATCCGATAGTCACCGAAATAACGCCGCTTGAAGCATTCTACGAAGCGGAGGAGTACCATCAGAACTACTTTGAGCGCAATCCCGACCAGGGTTACTGCCAGATTGTGATCCGGCCGAAAATCGACAAATTCAAGATCCTGTTTGAAGAGAAGCTCAGGGATGAGTACCGGCCCTGACCATTTGCGTTGATTCACGGGTACGATTAGGCAATTCTTTTTTATATTCGGTAGACGGCAAAATCCAGATGCAAGTCTGTGACAGTTTGAGTTTTCGGCTCCGGCAGTTGCTCCGGGCCATCCTCCCACAAACCAAATCCACCGATTATGATATCGAGATATTCCCTCGCTGGTTTTTTGAAGCCGGTTGCATTGCTGCTCTTCCTCCTTGCTGTATGTGCCATGCCGGCGCGTGCACAGCTCTCACCTGAAGAAGTAGTGAACATAAAGCAGGTTGGACAAGTTGTGCTGCACCCGCAGGCGACTCATGTAGCTTACACATTGAGCGTACCACGCCAGGCGGACGAAGATCCGGGCGGGAACTATTCCGAGCTTCATGTCATGGAGCTTGAGACGGGTGACGTATCGCATCTGATTACCAGGCCGGCCAGCGCTTCGGCGCTTTCATGGGTACCGGGAACCAACCGTATTGCTTTCCGAATGGTTGACAGGGAGCATCATGCCCGGCCGCAGGTCTACTCGATCGATGTGGTTGGCGGCGATCTCATGAAGCACACATCGGCCCCGGAAGGGGTGATGGCTTATGCGTTTTCTTCGGATCCGTCCGTTCTGGCCTACACCATGCGCAGTCCTTTGCCTGAAGAGGTGCAACGGCGCCATGAACAGGGTTTCGACATGCAGGTCTCAGGTGAAGACGAGCGCCACGTCCGGCTCTGGGTGCAGGAAGGTGAGGATGCCCGGCCAGTGACACAGGAAGACATGTCCGTGTGGGATTTTGAGTGGTCACCCGACAACCACCGCATTGCAGCCCGTATGACTTTTGGCACCGGTCTGGATGATGAGATGATGTTCAGCGAGATCAGTGTGGTTAACGTCCGGGACGGCTCCACAGATCTTCTGGCCGAGAGCCAGGGCAAGGTGGGCATGATGAGTTGGTCGCCCGACGGCAACCGGTTTGCCTTTCTCGCCGCCCGGGCAATCAACGACCCGCTTCCCCAGCGCGTCTATATCACCGAAGTTGGTGACTACATTGCCACCGATATCACCCCCCTTGGCTATGAAGGTACACCGGAGTGGCTGCAGTGGAAAGACAATAACACGCTGCGCTTTGTCGCTGTGGAAGGGACCCGCACAGCCCTGCGCGAAATGCCGGCATCAGGCGGAGAGGCCGTCCGGCTTGCAGGCGGCGACCTGGAGATTTTCCGCTCCGTAAGTTTTGCGCAAGGCGGCCGGATTTTCGCCGCAGCGGTCAACCGTAGGGACCATCCGCCGGAAGTCTACATGGGCAGCGTCACCAGGCCTGGATGGACCCGCCTGACCAACAATAACCGCTTCCTGGAAGACCTCAAACTTGGCCGTCAGACAACCATTGAATGGAGCGGTCCGGACGGGTTGATCATCGAAGGCGTGCTGACATATCCTGTCGGGTATGAGGAGGGACAGGTCTATCCGCTTGCCATCCTCCCGCACGGTGGCCCGGAAGGTGTAAGCATTGACGGTTGGAATACAAATCCACTATACCCTGCACAGGTGCTGGCATCGGAGGGGTACGTGGTCCTGAAACCGAATTACCGGGGCAGCGGCGGACGCGGTTCCTGGTTTACCATGGCAAACCATCGTGATCTTGGCGGGAAGGAGTTCGAGGATGTAATCCGTGGCATAGACCATCTGGCCTACCAGGGTCTTGTGGATCCCTCCAGGGTAGGCATTTCCGGCACCTCCTATGGCGGTTATTTCGCTGCCTGGGCGGGTACGCGCTACTCCGACCGCTTCGCAGCGGCCATCACGTTTGCGGGACTGTCCAACTGGATCTCTTTTATGGGCACCACCGACATCCCGCATGAGATGTCCATTACGCACTGGGACCTATGGTGGTTCGAGAACCAGGGCCTGACTTGGGACCGTTCCCCGGTGGCCCATCTGCAGGGGGCCCGCACTCCGATCCTGGTGGCGCATGGCCTGGCGGACGACCGCGTCCACCCGGAGCAATCCATTCAGCTCTACCAGTTCCTGAAGCTCAACGACATTCCCACGGGGCTGGTCATGTATCCGCGCCAGCCGCACGGGTTGGTGGAGCGTGCGCACCGGCTGGATTTCATGGATCGCGTGGTGGACTGGTTCAACCGTTATGTGAAGTAGAGGGGTCGGTCTGGCGCACATCCACACGGGCCTTGATACCTTCCTGATGGAGGCGGATTTTCAGGTTCGTTTCAAGGCCCTTCTGGATTTCATCCACAACCCGGCGTTCCACCTCTTCGCGTATGGTCTCCTCCTTGATGAGATATTTGGCGAAAAAGGCCGACATCCGGCCCTTTCGTTTTTTAACGATGTCGATGATGTTCTGGATGTCGATATCGATGATAATGCGCTTCATCAGAGTGTATTTTGCTGACTGGAGGGGCGGTCAGAGACCGGCCGCCCCGCCGTCACGCCTGGGATCCGATACCCCGATCATGGTCCCGTCATCCAGCACCCGTATCATCTGGACGCCGCCGAAGAGCATGTTCATCGGGAAGTTGGATGGGGAGATGACATAGCCGCGTTCGTTGAGCGTTCTGAGCGCCTCGGCGGAGTAACCGCGCTCCATCTGCACAACGGGATTGTTGATCATGGGATATACACGTGGCATGCGGATGGCTTCGGCAGGATGCAGATCATAGATCATGGTGTGGACGATCATGCTGATCACGGCAGGGGGGATGCGGCCGGAGCCTGGCGACCCTACCACAAGTTCAACGCGGTCGCCGCTGAGTAATATGGTGGGGGCGGTGCTTGAATGGGCCGTGCGTCCGGGTCCTCTGATGCTGCCGTAGCTGCCGCCGAAATTGTGGTTGGCCGAGTTGTAGAAGACGCCGTCGGAGATTACGGCCGACCCGAAATACAGGCCCAGCGTGTTGGTCATAGAGACGGCGTTGCCGTGGCGGTCCACTACCGATATGTGCGTGGTGTGCTGCTCCTCGATGTCGGGGTTGGCGTCCGGGCCTGCATCGGGTGACGGAGCGGCCTCAGTTTCTGGCGCTTCCGTTTCCATTGCTTCCGCTTCCGGCGCCTCAGGGACGGGTGGCGCGGGGATGTGGCTCCGGAGCTCATCGGCATCGCGTTCGGTGATGTTGAGGGGCGGGACGAAAAAGCCATCGCCAATGCAGCCGGGAGGGGCGGTGAAGCGCGGTGTAGCAGGCCAGGGGTTGCCGAAATGAAGCGTATCGGGCACATCGCCGCCCATGGATGCCGCACGGAGCGAGGCATACTCGTCGCTGATCATACCGGCAACAGGCAGGTCGACGAAAGTGGGGTCGCCCTGCCACTGTCCGCGGTCGGCGCGGGCAATTCGGATGGCATCCACAAGCACGCCCAGGGCTTCACCGCTGGAGATGGGGTGTCCGTGGCGGGCGATATTGCCCCGTTCGATCAGCTTGAGGCCCAGGATCACTTCGTGTCCGGCCAGGCTTGGCGGCGCGCTCAGGATGCGGTGCCCCATCCACTCCTGGCAGAGGGCCCCGCGCCAGGTCGGCTGGTAGTTTTCGAAGTCGGTGAGCGTCAGGCGGCTGTTTCCCACGGAGAGTTTTTGAATTGTGCGGCGGGCGATATCACCGGAATAGAAGCCATCGCGGCCCTGTTCGGCGAGGCTTCGCAGCACACCGGCGAGTTCGGGCTGGATCAGCAGGTCGCCGGCCCGGAGCGGCTCTCCGCCGGGGTAGAAAAGTGCGGCTGAGTCGTTGTCATAGAGCAGCCGGCTGGAATAACCGGCAATCACATCGGCCAGCAGATGGTGCACGATGAACCCCTCCTCCGCAAGCCGGATGGCCGGTTCCAAAACAGTCTGGCGGTCGAGCGTGCCGTACCGCTCCAGCGCCTCAAGAAGCCCCGCCACCATGCCGGGAACAGCCACGCCGCGTTCCCTGGTGACCAGTGAGTCGGGATCGGTGTCCAGCTCGTAATCAGGGTCGGCGCCGGTTGCCGCGTAGAAATCCAGGTAGTCGGCCTGGCCTTCCAGCCGGTTCCATATCGTCATGGCGCCGCTTCCGCCAAGCCCGGACATGTTGGGTTCCAGAACGGCTATGGCAAAAGCGGTGGCAACAGCCGCATCGACCGCGTTGCCGCCAAGGGCCAGCATGCTCTTTCCGGCTTCGCTGCCAAGCGGATGTGCCGATACTACCATCCCCTCCGACGCCGTTGCCTCGCGGTAGAATGTGGGGGCGTCGGCTTTTGAAAAACGAGGTTCTGGAGTTACTGTGACAGGTTCGGGGGTGCCACAGGCGCCGGCCAGGAACAGAACGGCCAGCAGTACACTGGTAAATAGTGACAGGGTCTTCCGCATCGTGGATGTGATTTCAAATGGTTACATGCAGCCGGCGGCACGCCACAGGTAACGCACCGCACCCGCTCCGCCAGAGATTACTGACGAAACAATATAGAAATAACAGCATATATTTCACAGGCAGTCAATCCTGACTTAATCCTGCGTCACTCCTTTCCGCTTTTGCTGCTGTCAGACGAGTTGTGTTTCTTCTTGAAATTCACGTACCGGACGCCGTAGATCTTCATCATCTGTTCGTCACGGAATGCGATCGCCTTTTTGAGTCGTTCATCGTAGTTTTTCTTGAACTCCCTCTTGGTTCGGGCCTTGGGAATGTAAAATGATTTATTCTTGTGGACGCCCTTTTCCGGTGAGTAGGAAACCTGAAAGACATGCTCCTGATACACCTCGCCGTTCCTGTTCTTGCTTTTCACGCAGTAACTGATTCCCGGATAACCGATGTTGCTCTGTTTGCCGATATGCATGGCACGGTCCGGATTCCTGGCAAACTTCTCCCACTCTGTAATGTTCCTGTTTCGGAATTCCCTGGCTGAGGTCAGGGCCTTTTCCTTTCCGCCGTACCTTCCGTCACTGAAAAAGCGGCTGATCTTTTTGCCGTCCCTTCGAATACGAACAAACCATCCGAACGTATTCTTCGATGGCTGGTCGATGCGGCTGATGTTTTTCATGTCTTCTGTCATGGAAGATGCCTCAGGGAAATAACGATAAGGAAGGTAAACGCAAACAGGGGAGCTAATATTATAATAATATATGATTTAGGGGCAAATGTCCAATAATAAAATTTTGATGTGGCCCCGAATCGTACATCATTGTCCGCTATTGCCGCTTGTGGTCTGCATTGGCGGGTCCGGGTGGATCAAGATAGGCGATCGTTGCGCCCCAGGTGCCGCTGCCATGCCCTGCCAGGTGGTAGCTCTTTACCCATGGAAGTGATTCCAGTCGCGAATGAACAATGCGGCGGAGCGTGCCGGTTCCCTTGCCGTGGATGATGCGTACCGTATAGATACCCTTTTCCCGGCATGCGCGCAGATACTCAGGTACCAGGTCGTGGACATCGGATGGAGGGAAAATATGCAGGTCAAGCACACCGTCAATGGGATACTCGACAGCGCCATCGTGTTCTGAGGAATAATCGTCCATGGCAACGTGCAATATGCTGTCAGAACTCGGAAAGGATCTGACTCATCGGTTTTCTGTTCAGGTCAGGCACGCGCGTATCATCCGCCGGAAATCCAACCGGAAGGATGACGGTGGGAGACTCATTGCCTGGCCGCTTCAGGATTTCATTAAGGAACCGCATTGGACTTGGGGTATGTGGAAGGCACACCAGCCCGGCATAGTGCAGGGCTGTGATCAGAAGTCCCGTGGCAATCCCGACCGATTCATTCACATAGTAATTTTTCCGGCGGATGTTGTTTTCGATCCGGTAGGATTCCTTGAACACGGCTATCAGTACCGGAGCGTGCTCAAGGAATGGTTTTTCAAAATTGGTCTCCAGCTTTTCAATGTCCTTTTTCATGTCATCGGAGTAGCGCATCTCGTAGTTGATCCGCTCTTCCTTCTCTGCGGCATGGCGGATCTGCTTTTTGATCTGAGGATCCCGGACCACCACAAAGTGCCACGGTTGCATGTGGGCACCAGAGGGAGCGGTTCCGGCCGTCTCAATGCAGTGCCGGATCACCTCCTCGGGTACGGGTTCATCGGAAAACTCCCGTACCGTACGGCGCTTTTTCATGAGTTCCAGAAAGGAACGTGAGCGCTTAAGCAGTTCCTGCTCAGAAGGTTTATCGTAATCTAGCGGAGAAAAAGGGATTTTGGATGCCATTTTGCGATGTGTGGTGTTGCAGTGTGTATGTTGCAGATTTCGCCGGCAATCATTCAATAGCCAGCATTGGAATGTTATGATAATGCAAAGGGTATGAAAAGTAACAGATTGTCGGAAAAAAAACCTGATTCAGTCTGGACATGACAAGCGTCTGTCGACAAATGCATGGGGAATATTTCGAAACCTGCCGTTATTTTTTTCAATGGAGAAGTCTTAAATTTGATTCGCATTCGTCTCAATCAGGCCGCATCCAACAGCTCCGCCTGCAAACAGATGCCTGAAGAGTGTTGCAGGCAGACAGATATGGCATCCACACCATGAAATTCATTCCATCGGAATTCAATTTTCTTTTCCAGAAGAAATCCACCCGGGTTAATCTCAAGCGCCTGATCCTTTTTGTGCTGGTGCTCCTGGGAGTTATTTTCCTTTTTACATTTTTGTTCCAGGTGATAAGCCGGTATGAAGGGCAGGAACATAGTTGGGTTTCGGGTTTTTACTGGACAATGGTGACCATGTCAACGCTCGGGTTTGGCGACATTATCTTTCATTCCGATCTGGGGAGGATTTTTTCGACGGTCGTATTGCTCACGGGTGTTGTGTTCCTTCTGGTGATGCTTCCGTTCACCTTTATCCAGTTTTTCTATGCCCCCTGGCTTGAGGCGCAGGCCCAGGCGCGGGCGCCACGCAAACTGCCGCTGGAAACGAAAAACCATATCCTCATCACAAAATTCAACAGTGTGGCTATTGCACTGATCGAGAAGCTAAGGGCGTTTCAGTATGATTACCGGGTCGTTATACCGGACCTTTCGGAGGCACTGGAAATCAGTGACCTGGGCTATAATGTGATTCATGGAAATGTGGACGATCCCGATACCTGGAAGGGTCTCCAGGTAGACCAGGCCGCACTTGTTGTGGCCAACGACGATGAGCGTGTCAACACCAACGTCACATTCACGATCCGGGAGCTAAGCGACTCTGTGCCGGTGATTTCGTTTACAAATACCGAAGATGCGGTGGATATCCTGAAGCTGGCAGGGAGCAACCTGGTCCTGAACCTTTCCGAGATGATGGGACAGGCGCTGGTTCGTCGGGTGGTGAGCGGAAGTGCGCGTGTCCACGTCATAGGACGATTCCAGGAACTGGTTGTGGCGGAAGCACCGGCCATGGAGACGCCTCTTGTGGGCAAAACGCTTACGGAAACACGCATGAGGGAGCTGACCGGTGTCAATATCGTGGGCATCTGGGAGCGTGGGCAGTACCAGATTGCATCATCGGACACAGTAATCCGTGAAAACAGCATCCTTGTTCTCGTAGGTACTGTGGCCAATCTGCGCAAGTATGACGAGCTCATGGGCATCTATCATGCCACCGATGCCCCGGTGATCGTACTTGGTGGGGGAAAGGTGGGGGCTGTTGTGGCAAAGGCTCTTGAGGAGCGACAGATAGCTTTTAAAATCGTGGAACGCAGGGAGGGACTGGATGTCTACCCGGAACATCACATCGTTGGAGATGCGGCTGATTTTGCTGTCCTCAAAGAGGCGGGACTGGATGATGCACACACTGTTATCATCACTCCGAATGAGGACGATACCAACATTTACCTGACACTCTATTGCAGGAAACTGCGGCCTGAGATCCAGATCATCTCTCGGGCCACCCTGGACCGGAACCTGCACACCCTTCGCCGCGCCGGCGCCGACTTCAGTCTGTCGTACTCCACCATGGGGGCCAATGCCATATTCAACTATCTTCAGAGCGGAGAGATGGTCATGCTGGCGGAAGGCCTGAATATCTTCAAGGTGGATATGCCCGAAAAAATGTGCGAAAAGAGGATCAGTGATCTTGAAATCCGTGACAAGACCGGATGTACCATTGTCGGTGTGGAGAGGGACGGTGAGATAATGCTGCAGCCGGACCCCGATCTTGTGCTTAAGAAAGTGCAAAAAATCATCCTGATAGGCACGCTTGAGTCAGAGAAAAGGTTCTGGAAGCTCTATAACAACGGGCGGCCGTCCGAGGGACGCAGGAAGTTCTTCAGCAAACGAATGCAGAAATCCATGAAGCGGGCTCGATTCATATCCAGCAAATAGCTCTGGAAATACCGAAAAAAAAGCCTGTAATCGCCGGAAAGGCGAAAACAGGCCTGGAATGAAGCTGGGACTGCGACCCTTTTGTATCAAAGGTCATACAGTCTCGAATTCGAATTGCAGCGTATCAGGATTGCGGAACCCATGATACGCACCATCCAGCCGGATGAACCGGGCCGGCAAACAAAGTGCAACCGCCGCATTGAGGACCGTGCTGGTCGTCAATCCAGTATTCGCAATTGTCACAACGCTCCTGCGGGTTCGGTGTTTCAGCAACGTATTGAAGGGTTTCGCGAAGCTGGATGTCACTTTCACTGAGACCGGAAAGATCGGCACAGGGATCAGCCTCTGCAGCCTCTTCTCCGTTGCCGCATCCTTTCAAAAATACACCTGCTCCAGCCCCGGCAAGACCGAGCATGGAGATTTTGCCTAAAAAGGCTTTTCTGCTGATTGAATTGTCTTGGTTCATAAGTACCTGTAAATTTTGGGTTATCGTCGTGTACAGCGGGATGAATCAAAAAAATATGCCTGTAATCAACATTACCAAGCTAATAATTAAAAGAATCAATCGGAAACGGGTACTGAAAAAGAAGGGCCGGATCCAAAATCCGTATCCCCACTTTCGGCGCACCAGCCATTCGTGATAGTGTGACCGTTGCAAAGCACCCAATGCTATCGTTATATGGCCGTGCAGTATCGTCAAAGTCAACGGGAAGGCAAAAAGGAAGGTTCCCGCGTATAACCACATTTCGTAAAAATCAAACCACAGACCGATGACGGCATAAGGCCAGGAGAAAAGTATAAGGAGGGGAGGAGTCAGCAGGATGTTGATCCAGCTGATCCTCCTGAAATTCTGCTCGCTCAGTTCT
Organism: Balneolales bacterium; assembly: GCA_007132975.1. Classification (GTDB taxonomy): domain Bacteria; phylum Bacteroidota; class Rhodothermia; order Balneolales; family Natronogracilivirgulaceae; genus SKNL01. The sequence continues at coordinate 18,086 of SLNO01000016.1, read as the reverse complement.
CTGTTGCCTGCCATTTCAGTGCTGTTCGGCTTTTCAGAGTTCCGATGCCTCCTCAAGGGCACGTTTGCGAGCCTCCTCAAACTCGTCGCCAGGCGTCCACTGGCGCATTTCGTCGGCGTTGGCGATGCGCAGTGCCACACGGTAGATCAGTTTAAGGTCCTCAACGGCGCCGGAAAGATCCCACCAGTCGTGGATGCGGTCATGGACCGTATGGTAGATCTTGTTCCGGTATTCGGCTACCTGATCATTGAAATCGTCCGGTTTGTCCACAAACATGGTACCGGGGTTGGGATACAGGGCCGGGATGCCGACCCGGGCAAAGGAGAAGTGGTCGGAGCGGTAGTAGATGCCCTGCTCCGGACGCGGATCGGGTTTCACGATGCGTCCGAGCCGCTCAGCTTCTTCGGCAAGCAACTCGTCAATATCCGAGCGTCCATATCCGATGGCGACAAAATCTTTTGTTTCCCCAAATATGTTGGTGGCGTCAAGGTTGATGTTGGCCGATATCTTTCCGGCATGGATCGGCGGGTTTTCGGCAAAATAGTGTGAGCCCAGAAGCCCTGACTCCTCGGCGGTCACAGAGGCGAAGTAGAGCGTGCGGCGGATCGGCTCAGGCTCCATCTGGTAGAGGCGGGCAAGATTGAGCATGAGGCTGACTCCGCTGGCATTGTCCCATGCGCCGTTGAAGATGGAGTCGCCATCCACGGGGTTGCCGATGCCAAGGTGATCGTGGTGGGCGGAGAAGACAACCGCCTCACTGGCCAGGTCTGGATCCGTCCCCGGAATCTTGCCGACCACATTTTGCCCGGCGATGTTCCGGTAAACGGCATCCATGCTGGTGTTGATGCGTACGCCGGTCAGGGGTATCGGCTCGAAGTAGGGACTTTCGGCCGCATCCAGCATATCCTGCAGGTTGAGTCCGGCCATTTCAAAAAGCTGGCGGCTGCGGTCATGGGTCAGCCAGCCGTTGAACCTGGTCGGGGGCTCCTCATCCTCAAAAACGAAAAGCCGCTCCCGGCTCCAGCTGTTTCGCACAACGTCCCAACCGTAGCCGGCGGTCTCGTCGGTGTGGATGATCAGCGCGCCGAGCGCGCCCTGTTCAATGGCCTGCTCGAACTTGTAGGTCCATCGGCCATAGTAGAGGCGGTTGCCACCGTCAAAGCGATCTTCAAAAGTTACCGGGTTGAAGTTTTTGAAAACAAGAACCTTGCCGGACACATCCACGCCCTTGAAGTCGTCCCAGTCCTCCTCGGGGGCAACGATGCCGTACCCGACGTAGACCATTTCGGCATCGCGCACGTCAACAGAGCGCTGATTATGCGCAGGCCAGGCCATGGCATCGTCGAGATAAGCCAGGGAAACGCGCTGTTCGCCGGAGCTGAGCGAGACGGTAACGTTGTGCGTCGCCTGACCTTTCAGTGGCACATCCTGGGTAAAGGAGCCGTCGGGCATGCCGGGCTGTACTCCGAGCTGTTCAAATTGATCGATAACATAGGCAACGGTCATCTCTTCATATACGGTGCCGGGTGTGCGGCCTCCGAATTCATCCGCTGCCAGGACTTCCACATGCTTCATGATGTCCTGTTCGCTGAGCGGGCCAGGCAGCACGCCGCAGTCATGGGTGGGGCCGCAAGCGTATGTTGTGAGCAGCATTGCGATGGCGAATGGGGTGAAATACTTTTTCTTCATTTGTTCTTGTTTCTATTGTTATTTCAGTGTTCTGATTTGGTTTGGGAAAGATCAGATGCGGCTGGCGATCAGCATTTCAATATCGCGGTAAGGCATGTCGAACAGCTGGGCAAGCGACTTCTTGGTAAGCTGGTTTTTGTAGACATAGGTGCCGTTGCGAAGGCTCACGTTGGTCCACAGGGCCTCGCGCAGCCCGCCGGCGTCCCCTATATCCAGAAGGAATGGTACCAGCAGATTGTTAAGGGCGATGGTCGCAGACCGCGCCACGTTGGAGGGGATGTTCGGCACGCAGTAGTGCACCACGCCGTGCTCCACATACACTGGATCAGAGTGCGAGGTTGTGCGGCTGGTCTCGATGCATCCACCCTGGTCGATGACCGCATCCACAATCACGCTGCCTTCTTTCATGGACTCTACCATGGGACGCGTGACCCAGCAGGGGGAGCGGTGGCCCTCCACCAGGGCGGCGCCGATTACCACGTCTGCCACTTTCAGGGCAGAGGAGATGAACTGGTTGGTGGCCATGGCCGTGATGATACGCCGGTCGAGGGAGTTTTCGAGGTGGCGCAGCTGGGCAAGGTCGTTATCCATGACAAAGACCTGAGCGCCGTAGCCCAGGGCGGTGCGTGCGGCGTACTCGGCAATGATGCCTGCGCCCAGGATCACCACTGTGGCCGGCGGTACGCCCGAGATTCCCCCGAAAAGGATACCCTGGCCCTGCTGGTTGTTTTCAAGATAGTGCGCGGCGATCTGGACCGACATGGAACCGGTGATCTCGTGCATCATGCGCACGATGGGAAAGCTGTTGTCCGGCGATTTTATGAACTCGAAACCGATTCCGGTGATATTCTTGCGTATCAGCTCCTTGAGGTACCCCTCGGTCGTGTTGCCTAGATGGAGCGCGGAGATAACGGTCTGGTCGGGTTGCAGCAGTTCGTGCTCGCTTTCGTCAGGCGGGGCTACCTTGAGTATGATCTCGGACTTTCGGTACAGCTCCTCGGTGGACCAGACGATTTCAGCACCGGCTTCCGAATACTCCTGGTCGGTAAAACGGGCGTCTTCACCGGCACGGGCCTCCACATAGATCTCGTGACCGTTGGCCTTGAGGTCCGATACCCCGCCGGGCGTGACCGCCATCCTTCGCTCATCTTTGGAACGTTCCCTCGGTAATCCTATTTTCATGCTGACGCGGGAGCCGCTGTACGCCTCGGTCTTTTCCAGCGTCTTCAACCCGAACTGGTGCGCCACCTGGTAAGGATTCATTATTTCCATGTAGGTACCGAAGTAATTTTGGTGGGATCAAACTGACAAATTATGAAAAAAAATGATGAAATATTCATGACCGCGGAACTGACACACAGGGGCATGATCTCATCCTGCCATGTATATTCACTCTTACATTGTAAATCCATACTTGATTTATACAGATGAAGCGGGTGATGATTCCATGTGCATAAAACCGAAAAAATCCCTTGGCCAGCATTTCCTCAAGGATGGCAACATCATCAGGCGGATTGTGGAAAGCCTGGATGCCGGCAGTGAGCACAGGGTTGTGGAGATCGGTCCCGGCACAGGAGCCCTGACCGTGCCCCTGGCCGGCAAGTACCCGGACCTGCATGTCTTTGAAGTAGACCAGCGGGCTGTTGAGGTCATTGCGCAGCGCTGTCCCGGGGTTGTCATCCACCCGAAAAGTTTTCTGGATGCGGACCTGGCCGCTCTCAGCAGTGAGGCCGGGGGCAGGCTGTTCGTAATCGGCAATCTTCCTTACTTCCTCACCAGCCCCATTCTGTTCCATATCATGGATCAGGGGGCGCTTTTTTCCCAGGCCGTGCTGATGATCCAGAAGGAGGTGGCCCAGCGGCTGGTCGCGCGGCCGCGTACCAAGGAGTACGGTATCCTGAGCGTGCAGGCGCAGGTGCTGGGCAGGGTGGAGCTGCTGTTCCCGGTTTTCCGCCATGTGTTCCATCCACCGCCTAAGGTGGAGAGCGCGGTCATCTCCTACCGTCCGGGCAATGAGCGTTTCCCGGGGTCGGCGGACGACCTGCCCGTTCCACTGGATCGCTTCAAGCTGGTCGTGCGAAGTGCCTTCCAGCAGCGCAGAAAGCGCCTGTCCAATGCCCTCAAGGGACTGTTCGGCGACACATTTCCTGACGGTTTTGATACCTCGCGAAGGGCTGAGGAGCTGAAACCGGAGGAGTTTGTGAGGCTTGCCGAATGGCTTGAGCAAAAAACAGGATATTAGTCGCCGTAGCATCGCGGTCCTGACGCAGGCACGAATAAATTTTTGGACAGCAGAACGCCTGGATGAGCCGCGTTGTTTTAGCACTGTTGGCATTCGGATATATAAGAGTGCTAAAATGTAAAAAATGTCTCTTGCGCTCAAGCAGGGCATTTCTTATTATTGGCACGGACGAAAATCTGGCACTCGAAAGCTGCGAGTGCTAATAATCTACAATCAACAAAAAACGTAAACTGAGAAATATTATGGCAAGCATAAAACCTCTTGGAGACAGAGTACTGGTTCGCCCGGATTCGGCTGAAGAGACAACCAGCTCCGGGATCATCATCCCCGATTCCGCCAAAGAGAAACCGCAGCGCGGAACCGTTGTCGCGGTCGGTGAAGGCCGTGTGGAAGACGGCAAGAAGATCGAGATGTCGGTCAAGGAGGGAGACAAGGTGCTGTACGGGAAGTATGCCGGCACCGAAGTGGAGATCGACGGCGAAGAGCTGATGATCATGCGCGAGAACGACATCCTCGGCGTACTTTCCTGACGTTTTTTCAAACGAACCTGTTAACCATTTAAAAGAATTGTGACCTATGTCAAAACTGATCCATTATAACATCGAAGCTCGTGACGGCCTCAGAAAAGGGGTCGATAAACTGGCCAATGCGGTAAAAGTCACGCTTGGCCCCCGCGGACGCAACGTGGTCATTGAAAAGTCGTTCGGTGCCCCCACGGTAACCAAGGACGGCGTGACCGTTGCCAAAGAGATTGAACTTGAGGACAAAGTGGAGAACCTTGGCGCCCAGATGGTGCGCGAAGTGGCCTCCAAGACCAGCGACAACGCCGGTGACGGTACTACCACCGCCACGGTGCTGGCCCAGTCCATCATCCACTCCGGACTCAAGAACGTGACTGCCGGTGCCAACCCGATGGACCTCAAGCGGGGCATCGACAAAGCCGTTGAAGCCGTCGTGGCCGAACTCAGGAACATCAGCCGCGATATCAGCGACCGCAACGAGATCGCCCAGGTAGGAACAATCTCCGCCAACAACGACGAGTTCATCGGCAACCTGATCGCCGACGCCATGGAGAAAGTGGGTAAAGACGGCGTGATCACGGTGGAAGAAGCAAAGGGAACCGATACCTATCTGGAAACAGTGGAAGGTATGCAGTTCGACCGCGGATATCTTTCCCCGTACTTCGTGACCAACTCCGACAAGATGACCACGGAGCTGGAAGATCCCTTCATCCTGATCTACGACAAGAAGATCTCCAGCATGAAGGACCTGCTGCCTGTCCTCGAAAAAGTGATCCAGACCGGCAAGCCGCTGCTGATCATCTCCGAGGATGTGGAAGGCGAAGCCCTGGCAACACTCGTGGTCAACAAGCTGCGCGGAACACTGAAGATCGCCGCCGTGAAAGCTCCCGGCTTCGGTGATCGCCGCAAGGCCATGCTCGAGGATATCGCCATCCTGACCGGCGGTACCGTCATTTCCGAAGAGCGCGGCTACAAGCTGGAGAATGCCACACTTGACTTCCTCGGACAGAGCGCCCGCATCTCCATCGACAAGGACAATACCACCATCGTCGACGGAAAAGGCAAGGAAGACGATATCAAGGCCCGCATCAACCAGATCAAGGCCCAGATTGAAGACACCACTTCCGATTACGACCGCGAGAAGCTCCAGGAGCGTCTGGCCAAGCTGAGCGGCGGTGTGGCTGTTCTGTACATCGGCGCCGCTTCCGAAGTTGAAATGAAGGAGAAGAAGGCGCGCGTCGAGGACGCTCTGCACGCTACTCGTGCTGCCGTGGAAGAAGGAATCGTTGCCGGTGGCGGCGTTGCCCTGATCCGCTGCGCGCATGTACTTGACAACCTGAAGGGTGATGACCCTGACCAGGAAGTCGGTTTCGACATCATCCGCAGGGCACTTGAAGCCCCGCTGCGCATCATTGCCGGCAACGCCGGTGTTGAGGGCTCCATTGTGGTCCAGAAGGTAAAGGAAGGCAAAGATGCGTTCGGTTACAACGCACGCACCGAAGTGTACGAAGACCTCGCCAAGGCCGGCGTGATCGATCCGACCAAAGTAACACGTACTGCGCTTGAGAATGCGGCTTCCGTTGCCGGTCTGATGCTCACCACCGAAGCAGTTGTCTTCGAGAAGCCTTCGAAGGACGATGACAAAGGCGCCGCTCCTCCCGATATGGGTGGAATGGGCGGAATGGGCGGAGGCATGGGCTTCTAAGTCCGTCCGCCAGCCCGTCTTTCAGCATCGCCTGAAAGCCGAAATGCAAAACCCGGTATCCCGAAACGTTTCGGGGTATCGGGTTTTTTTGTGGGATGTGTCCGGTGTTGCCGGTCACTCTTCCAGCTTCTTCTCGATTTTCTCGTCGAGCAGCGCCGGGTTTTCGGTCATTTCATCCTTCGGCTCGGAGACCAGGAACCAGGAGACGGCCGACATGGCCACGGTCACCGCACAGATGACCAGCAGGATGGTCTTGTTGTCCACAGCCTGGACGATATCCCCAACAGCAAAACTGGACACCAGCTGCGGGAGGACCACCGACAGGTTGAACAGGCCCATGTAGAGTCCCATCTGGTTCTGGGCGATTTTCTGGGACATGATCGCGAACGGAAGGCTGATGATCGAGGCCCATCCGATGCCAACAACAAACATTAAGAGGTAAAGCGAAATAGGTATGTAAAATGTTTCAGATGATCTAAAATCATAAATACCAATTCCGAAATGTCCAAAGAAAATGATAAGCGAATAGCCGATCACCATGATCACCAGGGCGGTGGCGTGGGTCCGGACGCGTCCGAACCGGTTGGCAAGCGGTGCCAGGGCCAGCACGGGGATGATGGCGGCCACCAGGTTCAGCGAGAAAAAGCTCCAGTTCACCACGCTGCCCACGCCCTCGGCGGTGAGATCCGGCATCCGGTATGAGACAAAAGCGAAGAAATAGATGAACATGCTCTGTACCCCGACCCAGGAAAAGGAGTGTGCGGCCAGCACTTTCTGAAAGCCGATCTTGCCGGCCTCTTCCCGGGATTTCCCCTCCTCGGACTTGAACAGCGTCTCGGCCACCAGGTAAACGGTCACAATGAGCGCGAATATCTCGAAATAGTAGCCCGGGAATTCAAATCCGCTCAGTCGCTTGATGATGGCGTAGATGCCGTACATCAGGAATCCCCAAAGCGGACGGATACTGATCAGGATGCGGATGAGCGAAGCGTCGTTTACACTCTGCGGCATGTCGTCCTTCCCGGACAGCTCCCGTGCAATGGCGTCCTCATCCTCCCCGTAACGGCCAAGGTATTTGGGTTCCTTGATGAAAAACGGCGGGATCACCGAGAAGAAGAAGACCAGGAAGACACCGAAATAAAGCAGGACGATGTTGCCGAAAATGGCGCCGATGGCGTAGGAGAGTACGCCGAAAGTACCGGATACGGTCTGCATCCACGTGTAGCCCTTGGTGCGTTCGCGTCCCTCCGGCGTGACATCCGCAATAATGGACCGGGTGGGATTGAATGAGACGTTGATGGAGAGGTCCAGGATCATTGATATGAGGATGGCGATGCCGAGGACGCCTTCCAGCCCGAGTCCCGCCTGGATCACGCCGATGTTCGGGAGCGCGAGGATCATCAGAGATGCCAGCACCCCGCCTATGATGATGAAGGCGCGGCGGCGGCCATTCCATATCCAGACCTTGTCGCTGATGATGCCGATGATCACCTGCCCCAGGATGCCGGCGATAGGCCCGGTGGCCCAGACCAGACCGATATCCGATATTTCCAGCCCGTAGCGGTAGGTGAGCAGCCAGCTGAGCGCCGCAATCTGGATGGAGAGACCGAATCCCATGGCCGTGGCCGGCAGGGCCAGCAGCGCGTAGAAACTGTTGCTGAGTCGTTTTTGGATTTCGAGCATGTGGAGGGAGGATTTGTTTGGTTCGGACTGGCCGGTATTGGCCGGGCGCCGCATTTCGCTAAAAATACGACCTGAAACGGAATGCGCAAAACATCAAGAAAGCCGGTCCGGGTCACGATGCTTAGGCAAGCTGTCATTTTTTTGTATCTTGCCCGAATACCATTATTGCCCTGTAACAGGATCTAAATAATTCAGATATGAATCGAACATGGCAGCCCGCGATTGGCACACAGCTGTATGATAGGATTCTGACATGTGAGATCATTCTGTCTTTATAAATTTAATTGATTGAAACAGATGAATGCACTGCTTACGATTTTCTTGGTGATTTCTCTTGGCGGCGGACTTGAAGCAGCGGCTTCTCAAATCGACACTGAGCCGGGCTCACAAGGCGGGGCCGGTAATGTCGATAAGGTATGGGAAGTTGAAGGGAGCCAGTGGGACAGGTGGCCAACCCGTGACATCCGTTTTGAGACAGACGAGGGAACGTGGATGAATCTTGATGTGAGTCCGGATGGACGGTATGTCGTTTTCGACCTTCTCGGGGATATATACCGGGTTTCGATCAACGGTGGCGAGGCGGAACTGCTTTCGGGTGGACCGGCTTTCGACATGCAACCCCGGTACAGCCCCGATGGCAAGACCATCGCCTTCACCAGCGACCGTGGCGGCGGTGACAATATCTGGCTGATGGATGCGGACGGTTCCAATCGCCGTGCGGTGACAAACGAGACGTTCCGGCTGCTCAGTTCGCCGTACTGGACGCCCGACGGCGAGTACCTTGTTGCCCGCAAACATTTCACCGGTACACGGTCACTGGGTGCCGGTGAGATTTGGCTCTATCATGTGAAAGGGGGGACCGGGCTGCAGCTTACGGAAAAACAGACCTGGACCTCCGACCAGAACGAGCCTTCCGTTTCTTCGGACGGACGCTGGGTCTACTACAGTTTCTCAGGTCCGTTCGACTACAACAAGAACGTCCATCAGGGAATATTCCAGATCAACCGTTTTGACCGGCAGACCGGACGCATTGAACCGGTTACCCGGGCGTCCGGCGGAGGGGTGCGTCCGACCCCGTCCCATGACGGACGCAAGCTTGCCTTCGTGCGCCGTATCGGTACCCAATCTGTGCTAATGGTCCGCGATCTTGAGAATGGCCGCGAGCGCGTGCTGTTTGACGGACTGGATCTTGACCAGCAAGAGACCTGGGCCATCCACGGTGTTTATCCAGCTTTCGCATGGACCCCTGATAACCTGCAAATTGTAATAAGTTTTGACGGAAAGCTTCATCGCATCTCGCTTGAGGATGGAAATGTCACAAATATCCCTTTCAATGCCACGATAAATAAGAATATCGCGGATGCGGTGTTGTTTGACTTTCCGGTGCCGGATGAGCGCTTTGACGCAAGGGTCATCCGATGGCCGGTTTTGACGCCCGACAAGCAGCATCTCATATTCCAGGCGGCTGGCTACATCTACCGCATGTCGCTGCCGGACGGCACACCCGAGCGCCTGACCGAGACCAGGGAGCATCTGGAGTACGCCCCATCGGTCTCGCGCGACGGCAGGTTTGTGGTTTACGCTACATGGGATGACGAAAAAGGCGGCCATATCAAGAAGGTGCGTATTGGTCGAAGGGGCGATGTTCGTCAGATCACCACCCGGGCCGATCAGTACGCAAGCCCTGTCATTTCGCCGGACGGAAGCAAGGTCGCGTATCTGCAGGGAAGCGGGATCGTCAACCGTGGCAAAAACCACGGAGCGGAGTTCTTTTTCAACATCAAGATCAGGGACCTCGGCAGCGGTGAGGTAACCCACGTCACCGAGACGGCCAACCGCGGCGCCAACAGGCGCATGCCCAGGATGAAATGGAGTTTCGACGGGTCGCGGCTCTTCTATTTTGAAACTGTGGACGGCAAGACAAAGCTCTCGAGCATCAAACCCGACGGATCGGACTACATGCACCATGTTGTCAGTGAGACGGCCGAGGAACTGCTGATCTCACCCGACTTCCGGTTTCTGGCCTTCAAGGATCGGCACAACATCTATGTAACACCCCTGCCGCGCGCAGGCGGTGATCCGCTGGAAATCTCCGCTTCAAGCACATCACTGCCGGTCCGGCAATTGACCCGTTACGGCGGCGACTGGATCAGCTGGTCGGCCGACGCGCGCCATCTGGTCTTTGTCCTTGGCAACGCCGTCTACAAACAGGAGGTGCGTCCGCTTTTCCGGATGGGCGAAGACCGAGAGATACAGCCTGAGGACAAAAACGACTGGAAAGTTGGAAATGCCGTTTACAATCCACAAATAATACCGGTGCGTTTGCAGCTCAGGGCCGACCGACCGGAAGGAGTGGCGGTGTACAGTAACGCCCGCATCATCACCATGAACAACGACGAGGTGATTGAAAACGGCTCCATCGTGGTGCGCAATAACAGGATCGTGGAGGTTGGTCCGGTCGAGGATATCCGAATCCCGGAGGGCGCCCGCGTTTTTGACCTTTACGGCAAGACGGTCATGCCGGGTATTGTGGATGCACATGCACACATGGGTTATTCGGTGCTGGATATCACACCGAACCGGCTGTGGGAATACGAAGCCAATCTGGCCTACGGCGTCACAACCACGCTTGATCCCTCGGCCAGCACGCAGTCGGTGTTTGCCCTGGCCGAGCAGGTTCTTGCCGGACGTATGATCGGCCCGCGCATCTATTCCACCGGCTTTGTCCTTTACGGGGCGGAAAACCCGAACAAGGCGGAAATCGAAAGTCTGGACGATGCGCGCTTCCATCTGCTGCGCCACAAGGCGGTGGGGGCTACATCGGTCAAAAGCTACAACCAGCCGCGCCGCGATCAGCGGCAGTGGGTGCTGGAAGCGGCCCGTGAAGTCGGTCTCAACGTCTATCCCGAAGGCGGTTCCATGCTACAGCACAATATCACCATGATCCTGGACGGGCACACGGGCATCGAGCACGCCATTCCCGTGGCGCCGCTGCGCAACGACATGCTGGCACTGCTGGGCGTCTCCAACGTAGGCTACACACCAACGCTTGTTGTTGGCTATGGAGGCATTTGGGGCGAGAACTACTGGTACCAGAACTATAATATCTTTGAGGATCTGCGGCTTCTGCAATTCGTCCCACGCCACGTTGTAGATGCCCGCGCGCGCAGGAGGCTCATGGTTCCAGATGAGGAATTCCACCACTTTGAACTGGCCCGGTCGGCCAGGCAGGTAGTCAGGGCAGGCGGACGTGTACAGCTGGGATCGCATGGACAGCTTCAGGGACTGGCCGCGCACTGGGAATTGTGGATGTTTGTCCAGGGCGGTATGACCGAGCTGGAGGCCATACGCGCTGCAACCATTCATGGAGCGGATTACATCGGACTGGGTCAGGACCTGGGTTCCATCGAACCCGGTAAACTGGCTGATTTCGTGGTACTGAACCTGAATCCGCTGGAGGACATCCGCAACTCGGAAAATGTCTTTATGGTGGTCAAGAACGGCCGGGCATGGGATAGCAGCCTGAATGAGCTCTTCCCGAACGAGCGTCAGCGCACAACACCAAGATTCCAGCGTTGATTAAGTGACAGGGTGCCAATCAAGTATCAGGTGGCATATCGACAAATTCCGATGCGGGAAGGATCGGGTCGAGCGCTGTTATTTAGAATCTGAAAAACAGACAGGATTTTAAAAAGCCGGCACCAGGTACTTCTCGTTGGTTTTACCCGGAAGGGTTCGCCTTGCCCTGACGCTTTTCCGCAAGGATCCAGTTCACATACAGGAACTCCAGCGCCGCGGCCTCGTATCCTTTCCAGTGCCGGATCAAATCCTGGAAATCCTCCTCGCTGGTGTGGTCGGGATACCCGCCGTAGGAGTAGATGATCCAGCGTCGGACAGCTTTTTCGCGTCCGCGTTCGATGTGGCTGGCAAACCATCCGTCGGTCCGGTTGCGGAACAGGATCAGGTCCTGCGCTGTGGTGGGACCGATACCGCGGACCGACACCAGCAGCTCGTACAATTCCTGTGGCGGCAGTGATTCGAGAATTTGCAGCGTCCGGTTGACGTCCGGCTCCAAACCAGCCTCAAATCCGCCTTCATGCACATCTTGGGGGCCGGATGCCTGCTCAGTAAACGCAGCCAGATTCCCGTGAAGCAATTCTTCTGCCAATCCAACCAGATATTCGCCCTTTCGCAGCGACAATCCGTGGCGCTTCATGGACACCGGATCGGCCGTCACCAGACGCTCCGGGCGCGGCCAGGCGGGAACCACACCGTCACCGGACTCAAGCCGGGTCCCGTACGCACTCCGCACATCATAGACCATCTTGCGTGCCGTCGGTTTGTGCTTGATCTGTGTCTGTATGATCCGGTTCACCGCATCCTCAAAGAAATTACTACGGCTCATTCGCTTGAGTCCATACAGCTCAGAAAAAATAGAGGACAAAACCGGATCGTCGGCGGCCTGGTCGTAAAAGGGGGCCAGATCCAGGTCGGTCCCCAGGATCCGCCTCAGCACCGCATCCGCCTCGGCCTGCTCAGATTCCGACAGCGACTCATGTGCCTTCACCGTGAACTCGGGCGATTCCGCATCCCCGTTAAAGAATACAGTTACCAGTACATCTCGGCTGCGCAACGGCACCGGCCGGGTGAACCCTTTTTCAAAAATCTGTTCCGGATTGTGTTCAAAATCAAAGTACGAATCAACATCCAGACAGAGGAAAAAGTCGTGCGGAGGACGGGATAGGATATTCCAGATCTGTTGTGCCATATGGTCGTAACGCTGACGAACCGGGGCAAAATTCCATGAGGCGTGAGATTGGGCCTTACCCGAAAATCTCTCCCATTATTCGGAACACCAGCCAGATATAAAACGCTCCCAACACCGACACGAACAGGTTCGGTTTGAAGGATATGTACCGGTAGCGCACCATCAGCGGCAGCACCAGGAACTCAAGGGCTATGATGATCCCCAGCAGGTAGAATGCCAGCGGGGTGAAAAAATAGTTGATGAACCAGAGCACAGTGGCGGATATCAGGTTGAACAGCCCCAGGGGCGTCGTGAACACCTCCGCCAGCAGCCGCCCGAGCGGTTCGCCCGAAAGGAGCATCTGCAGCAGCACATTCAGGATGAACAGCAGGATGAAGACCGTAACGGTCAGCGATGTTCGGGTGTCTTTTGCCATGGATGTAGATCGTGCCTGGGTTCATGTTCCGGTTCGTTTGCCCCGCCTGCCCCTGATCCGGCCAATATCGTATTTGGCTGGATGGGCCCGTTGCCCTAAATTGCGGTCAGAAGTACGAAGGCATGCCCGAATATAGGATAAAAAATAATCAGGATGGTATATGAACCGTCGAAGTGTACGCATAACAAAAGCGTCCGGCGAGAAGGTCCCGTTTTCGGAGGATAAGCTGCGCCGGTCCCTGGAACGCTCCGGGGCCACCGAATCGCAGATCGATTTTGTGGTGGATGAGGTAGGCGGACTGCTTTACGACGGCATCCCCACGGGCAAGATCTACCGCAAGGCCTATGAAATGCTGCGCAAACGGTCCCGGTCCAAGGCCGCCCGCTACAAGCTCAAAAAAGCGATCATGGAACTGGGTCCGTCTGGCTACCCCTTCGAGCGTTTCGTGGGCGCCATCCTGGAGCAGCAGGGGTTCCGGTCGGAGGTCGGGGTGCAGGTGGAGGGAAAGTGCGTGAGCCACGAAATCGACGTGCTTGCCGTCAAGAACAGCAAACTGATCCTGGTGGAGTGCAAATTCCACAACCGACCCGGTGTCAAATGTGACGTAAAAGTGCCGCTCTACATCCACTCGCGCTTCCGGGATGTGGTGATGACGCGCAATTCAGATGAGAGCGCCCCAGCCAGCCTGGAGAACCTCCACCAGCTCCTCAACAGCAACCATTTCACCGAATATGAAGGCTGGATCGTCACCAACACGCGCTTCACCGACGATGCCATCAGCTACGGCACCTGCTCCGGGCTGGTTATGCTGGGGTGGGATTATCCCGCTAAAAACGGGTTGAGGCACCGGATTGGCCTGGCCGGGCTGCATCCGGTCACCTGCCTGAGCAGCCTGAACCGCAAAGAGAAGGAATTCCTGCTCGAAAAGGGGATCGTGCTCTGCCGCTCGGTCCCCGAACAGGTGGCGCTGCTCCGTGAACTCGGACTCTCCGATGCCCGTATCGCCAAAGTGGAGCGCGAATGCGACGAACTGGTCCACGAGCTGGATGTGCCCAGGGAGTGAATCTGAAAGGTGATACGGGTGGATGGGGCATCTGCCCGATACGCACGGTATGAGCAGTTAATCCCTGGCAGCCGGGAAGCGTCCATTGCCCGTCAGGGTCATCTCTTCTCCCGGATGCGCGAACTCATGAGCCGGTGGTCCGGCGAAAACAGCATCCGGTAGGCCAGCACCACCACCCCCAGCGTCGCCAGCGCCGTGCAGGCGGCGATCATGAACATGATCACCATCTGGTACCGCACCGCATCCAGCGGCGCCGCGCCGGCCAGGATCTGCCCGGTCATCATGCCCGGCAGACTCACGATCCCCATGATCATCATGGCGTTCACGGTCGGGATCATCCCGGTGCGCAGGGCCTGGCGGATCTCCTCATGCGCCGCCTCCCAGCGGCTGGCCCCGTGCGAGAGCATCGTCTCGATCCAGTTGCGGTTGCGCACACACCCCTCCATCATCCGATCCAGCCCCAGCGAGATACCCGTCAGCGCATTGCCCAGCACCATGCCGAGCAGCGGGATCAGGTACTGCGGATCGTACCACGGATCCACCTGCAGGATGCCCGTCACCGCCGCCCCGGTCACCAGGAACGCGCTCGCGCTGATCGTGACCAGGCTGTTCCAGTACACGCCCGGGAACCGCCGTTTTGTGCGCTGCACGGCCGCCACACCCGCCAGTCCGGCCATCAGCAGGGCCATCAGCACGATCAGCACCGGCTGCCGCGTCTGGAAGATCCACTCCAGCACCAGCCCCACCAGCGCCAGCTGCACCGTCATGCGCACCGCCCCAACGACCAGGTCGCGGCCCAGCCCGAGGCGCAGCACCACCGACAGCGCAATGTTCACCAGCAGCAGCATCGCGGCCAGCACAAGCTGCCAGTTTCCGATCACGATATAGGAGGCGTTTTCCAAGGTTTTATAAGGTGCTATTTCGGGTAATTTGTTACTGGTGGATACAGTTGGTCAAATTGCTTTGCGTTCTGGTCGATATGCCTGCAATGTCATTCACACTTCTGTTGGATGCGGCCGCAGCTCGATCGACCGCTCGGTGAGCCGGTCAAGCTGACGGGAATCGTGGCTGGTCCAGACGAAACACCGCTGCCGGTCCCCATCCATCCAGTCCTCAATGAGCGATTCCACCCGCCCGACCATTGCTTCGTCGAGGTTGGATGTGGGCTCGTCCAGCAGCAGGATCTCCGGCTTGAGCAGCAGCGACCGCATCACCGCCACCATCTGCTTTTCCCCGCCTGACAGGAAATCGGCGGTCTTGTCGAGAAATGTCTCCGGCAGGCGCAGGATATCCAGGAAGCGCGCAAGTTCGCGATTGTCCGGCTGCAGATCGCGATTGGCGCGGAACGAGAAAAACAGCTCGATGCTCTGCCGCACGGTGCCGGAGAGGAAGGCGGCATCCTGGGGGATGTACCGCACCAGCCGCCGGTATTCGGGGATGTCCCAGTCGGCCAGTGCGCGGTCACGGAACCGGATATCGCCGCCGTCAACCGCATCCAGCCCCACAAGAGCACGCATGAGCAGCGTTTTGCCGGACCCCGACGGTCCGCGCAACGCCACCCGCTCGCCCGGCCGCAGCGAGAAGGAGAGGTCCGGCCAGATGGACCGGCCCTCGATGAACCTGACAAGATCCCGGACTTCAAGCATACCGATTGTTTACGGGTATTTGTATCATGGAAATGGGGCTGACGGATGAGCGGTCAGTGCCGCCGTACCCATCCGCCCTGAAATACTTGTATTGGCGCGGATGAGCTTGCGCACACTTGCCGCGCCGACGTAAAATACGCGCTATTATGGACAAAAAAAGAGCGATTTGGATGGCCGCAGCCGTGCTGGCCGCCGCTGTGCTGGTTTTCTGGTGGATGGCGACTCCGGCGGAATCGTTGCGGGATGACCCTGAAGATTACAGGATGGCCGATGCCCCCACCTGGCGTCCGGCAGAGCTGTTTCCGGCCACAATTGCCTACCAGGGTCCGGATTTTGAGCTGGAGGACATCACGGGCGAATCCATCCGTCTGAGTGATTTCGATGGACAGATCGTTTTGCTGAATCTGTGGGCCACCTGGTGTCCGCCATGCCGCGACGAGGTGCCTGCGCTGATCCGGCTCCAGGAGGAGTTCGGCGAGCGCGGTTTGCAGGTCATCGGGGTGTCGCTGGACGAGAACGGGGCCCGTCGCAAAGTCGCTGAATTTGCGGAGTCGTTCGGTGTGAATTTCCCGACGCCTGTCGATGACGGCCGTGTCCAGGAGAATTACGGTCCGCTCAGTGTCATACCGACCACCTACTTCCTCGACCGTGAACGCAATATCCGGTTCTATGCGCCCGGTTATCTCGAATATGGCCAAATGAAGGAAGCCGTCAGGGAGTTGCTCAATGATTAATGAGAAACTCACAAAAAGACCCTATTTTGCCCGAGAGCAAACCACCAGAAAACAAAAGGACATAATATGATCAGGAAGTACAGGGATGAGGACTTTGACAAGGTCCTGGGCTTGCTGCGCGATGCGCTTGTACACGATACCATCACACCGGAAATCCTGAAGGAGAAAATCCATGAGGATCCGAATTTCGACCCGAAAATGGCCCTGGTGGCTGGTGAGGACGGGGAAGTGTCCGGTTTCATGCTCGGTGTGACGCGGGACGTCCGCGGGGAGCGCATCGGCTACCTGAAGCTGATGGCCGTGGCACCTGACCAGCGCAAAAAGGGGGTGGCACGCTCACTATACGAAAAAATGGAGGCGCTGTTCCGCAAAGCAGGCGTCCAAAAGGTGCGTATTTTTGATGTGCCCCTGAACTACTTCCAGCCCGGGATCGATCCGCGCTACACCGAAGCGCTCTGTTTTGCCTGGCGCATGGGATTCGAGCGTTTTGACGACACCAGCAACCTGATCGTGGACCTGGGCAGAAGCGATTGGGAGACATCGGACAAGGAAGAAAAGCTGGCGCAGGAAGGGATCCACATCCGGCGGGCCACCGAGGAGGACCGGGTGGAGCTTCTCCGTTTCATCGAGGATGAATTTGCACTGTGGCGGCACGAGGTCTCCATGTCATTTCAGCGCGATCCCATAGCCGTGCATATTGCCGAGGTGAACGACACAATCCGCGGTTTTTCGGCCTACAACGGCAACAATGTCGGCACCGGATGGTTTGGGCCAATGGGTACATCCGGTTCATTGCGCGGCAAGGGTATTGGAGAGGTGCTGCTCAAGCGGTGCCTGTGCGACCTCAAGGATGAAGGCAACAAAAAGGCGATCATTCCATGGGTTGGTCCCATTGCGTTTTATGCGCACCACGCCGGCGCCCGGGTCGACCGTGTGTTCTGGCGCTTTGAAAAGCCCCTTCGATAGTATTTCCGCCTATTTCACCTATTTTCAGAGTTCCTGACACAATCTCATGAAGATTTTATTTCCCCTCTTTGCAGCAAGCGTTTTGCCAATCTGCCGTCAACAGCGTCATACCGGCTGCGCCGAAAATACCGCGTTGCTGGCAGCGAGCGTATCCACCCGGAAAACCGTGGCCGGGCCTCATCCCGCATCCACCCGAAAGGGTTCTCTGCCGGTACAAGCCGGCAATTTGGGGCACCTGAATTTCGGGCGCCCGGCCGCATCCACCCAAATCAAACTTTTGCTGGTTTTTGTGCTGATGGTGCTGGTGCAGTCGTGCCGCTCGCCCGAACCGGTGGTCACGCCCGAACCCGAGCCGGTGGATCCGCGCGAGGTGGATTTGCGCGAGGCGGTCATGGACCTGATTGCCGAGGTGTTCGAGACGCAGGATCCGGTGCGGATGGCGCCCGGGGTGCGTATCCGGCGTGTTGAGCTGGACGATGAGGCGCTGACGGCCGATGTCCATTTCAACGTCAATTTCTCGTATGCACCGATGCGGCCGGAGACCGTCGATGCGCTTTATGAAATGCTTGCCGAGCGGTTGCCGCGCCGTTTTCGCAATTATGAGGTGACGCTCTACGCGCTGGACGAACCTATCCATGAGCTGATCCCGAATAT